>NZ_JBEZKI010000023.1:0-197294 GCF_040651615.1 Streptomyces sp. NPDC048417
CCCGGACTCACGTCCGGGAACCGGCCCTCCTGCTCGCGGTCTTCGGTCAGGCGAGGCTGAAGTCGTCGGCGTTGACCGCGGCCTGGCCGTACCAGCCGTGGGCGTAGACGGTGACCGTTCCGCTGCTGCCGGTGGTGAAGCTGACCTTGAGCTGGTTCCAGCTGCTGCTGTTCGACCAGGTGCTCGCCGTGGCACCGCCGCTGACGCCCAGATAGGCGTACGGGCCCTGCACCCAGGCGGTGAGCGTGTAGGTGTGGTTGGGGGAGAGGGCGACGGTCTGGTCGCATTTGCCGGTGCCGCTGGAACTCGGCGTGACCTGGAGGCTGTGGCTGCCGCCGTGGACCGGACCGGAGACCACCGAGCTGCCGCCCGTGCAGGTCCACGGGCTCAGACTGCCGGTCTCGAAGCCCGCGTTGGTGAGCGAGCCGCCTCCTCCGCCCCCTCCACCGCCGGAGGAGGTGACCGTGAGCGAGTAGGTCGTGCTGTGGCTGCCGCCGGCGGCGGTGCCGGTGACGGTGATCGGGTAGGTGCCGGCGGCGACGGACGAGCCGACCGTCGCCGTCAGCGTCGAGCTGCCACCGGACGTCACGGTGCCGGGGCTGAAGGAGACGCCGACCCCGGAGGGCGCGCCGGAGGCGGAGAGGGCGACGGACTCGGCGCTGCCGGAGGTGACGGCCGTGGCGACGGTCGCGGTCGCCGAGCCGCCCTGGGCGACCGAGGCGGAACCCGGCGACAGGGACAGCGAGAAGTCGGTGGTGGTGCCTCCGCCGCCGCCCGTGCTGCCCTCGTAGGGCACGAACGCGTCGGTGAACGCGAGCGGGTTCTGGCTGATCTCACTGCACGTGGACAGCGAGTTGGCGCTGCCGCTGCACGGCTGGTCCCGGTTGGCCGACCAGAACGCCAGCCGTCCGACACTGTTCTGCGCGGCGAAACTCTCCACCGTCTGGGCGTCCGCGAGGGTGAAGGTGGACCCGTCGTCGTTCTTGCCGATCATCGGGGTGATGCCGAGGTTGGCGTAGCTGTAGCCGGAGTCGACGGACTGCATCTGCGCCAGCGTGGCCCGGGCCGCGGAGAGGGCGGCCTGGCCCATCTCGGTGCCGGTGCCGGCGTAGTAGTCCATGGTCATGATGTTGACGACGTCGATCTTGATGCCGGCGTTCTTGGCGGCCTTGAGGATGTTCACGCCGTCGCCGGTCAGCCCGCTCGTCAGCACCGGCAGGGTCATGGAGAACTGAAGGCCCGGGTTGGCGGCCTTGAGGTCCTTCATCGCCTGCATCTGACGGGCCGTGGCCGCGGTGTCCGCCACGGCGGCGCCCTCGACGTCGAAGTCGAGCTGGGTGACGCCGTAGTCGTTGATGATGGCCTGGTATCCGGCGTCGATGCTGCTCTGGTTCGAGCACGTCCACGCGAGCGGCTCGCCGGCCGCCCCGCCGGAGGAGATGATCACGGAGGCGCCCTCGGCCTTCGCCCTGGCGATCTCCGGGTCGGTGTAGGAGTCGTTGCCGATGGGGAGAGTGTCGCCCCAGATCTGGGTGCAGCCCACGCCGAGGACGAAGGCCGCCGTGTAGGCCTTGAGGCGGTGGCCGGTGATGGCGGTGTCGAGCAGGCCTTCCTGACCGTTCGACATGTCGACGTAGGGCGCCACGGAGTAGACGCTGCCCGCCGCGGCGGTGCCGGCGGGGGCCAGTGCGACGGCGGCGCCGGTGGCGGTGAGGGCGAGGGCGCACGCGGAAGCCGCGAGTCTTGCCAGGTGCATGACAGTGGCCCTTTCGGGATGCCCAACGAGGGCGGAGGGGTGGGGGAGGGGCCGGGAGGGGTATTGGTACATACCAAACTCCCCGGGGTCTCCGCCGTCAAGAGGACTAGACCAAAGGCTCTCCCAAGACACGCGTCTCCCGTCAGGGGCGCGGCTCCCGTCTCCGGCGGCCGGTGGGCGGGCCGGAGACGGGAGGCACCGGGCTACTTCGCGGTCAGGAACTCGCCGCCGGACAGCGGGCGGTCCACGATCCGGATGTCGCCGATGCCGCCGTGGAACACGATGTCGACGGCGCCCGCGTACTCGTGGCCGCCCACCAGCCAGGGCAGCCCGAGCGAAGTGAGGCCGACCGACAGGCGCTTCGGGTTGTCGACGACCGGAGCGCCCTCGACGTACAGCTTCGTACGGTGGCCGTCGTTGACCACCGCCAGATGCCACCACCTGAGCTCCACCAGGCCGTGGCCCCAGTTGGTGGTCGGGTAGGTGTCGTTGAGCGGGTAGTGGTTGAACTGCGGCTCGCGGCCGTTGTTCGAGATGGCGAGCTGGAGCACGGGCTCGCCCGGGTCGGTGTTCTTGCCGTGCTTGCCGGCGTCACCGGCCGAACCCCGGCGGCTGAGTATCGACGCCCAGCCGTTGCGGCCGGCGTCCCAGTCCAGCGGCATCCGCACGAACGTCTCGATGGTGTACCCGGACGTGAACGTCTCGGTGTTCAGCGGAGCCTTCGCCCCGGTGGTCAGATACGAGCCGTGGAGCGGGTTCCGGCCGCCCGCGAACGTCAGGCTGGCGTGCGCGGGCTGGTCGGGGTGGTGGTCGTCGGACCAGGTCAGTGCGGAGGCGGGGGTGCCCGGCAGGGTCACCACCGTCAGGTCGTTGCCCTGGCCGGACAGGTCGGGCACGGTCTGGCCCGCGGTGAGCGCGGCGCCGGGCGTGCCCTGCCCGTCGAAGCGCCAGTACGCCAGCGTGCCCTGCACCAGCTCCCGGGCGGCCGGACGGGCCGGCCGGACCGGGACCGGGGCGAAGCCGGAGAACCGCTTCGTGAAGTCGATCGGCACCGAGAAGTTGTCCACCGGGCCGGTGATCCGGGCGTGCTGGGCCGCCAGTTCGGTGCGGGACTGCGGCTTCTGGGCCAGGATCCAGGGGTTGACCGTCTCGACGTCGATCGTGTTCCGGGCCAGGTCGAAGTGGTACAGGCGGATCATGCCGCCACCGCCGAAGTAGCGGTTCTGGTAGTTGGTGATGTGCAGGTGCACCTCGTTGCCTGCGGCGTTCTTCGCCGTGGTGCGCGCGGGCGGCCAGTAATGGCCGTTGAGGGTGAGGAAGATCTGGTCGTTGTCGTTGATCAGCCGGTCCCAGACCGTGCGGCCATAGTCGGAGAGTACGGCGTTGTCCTCCGGGTCACCGGACTCGTACGGGAAAACGTTGTCATCGTAGTTCGAGTAGACGAGGTCGTGCGTCGTGAGGATCACCGGCAGCTTCGGGTGGGCCTTGATGACGCCGTCGGCCCAGGCGAAGCCCTGCTCGCTGGTCCGCCAGTCCAGGGCCAGCAGCAGCCAGGAGCGGCCGGCGGCCTCGAAGACGTGCGCGGTGTTGTAGCCGGTCGCGTCCGCCCCGGCGAACGTCTTCGCGCGCTTGAACCGCTGCGGGCCCATGGTCCGCAGATACGCGGTGTCGCCGCGGCTGTCGTCGCCGCTCACGTCGTGGTTGCCGGCCAGCACGCTGTACGCGGCTCCGTGGGCGTCCAGGAGGTCGAACGCCTTGTCGACCTGCTGGAACGAGGACGGGTCCGCGTCCTGGGTCAGGTCGCCGAGGTGCGCCATGAAGACGATGTTGTCCTCGGATGCGCTGCCACTGTTGCCGACGACGTAGCGGAACGACTCCTCCTGCGGCGTCCGGTCGACGCTGTCCTGGCTGCCCCAGTACAGGAACTGGGTGTCCGGCATCACCGCGAGGGTGAACCGGAGGGCGGTCGGATCCGGTCTCCAGGTGCCGGTCCTGCCGCTCTGGGAGGTGCCGGCGGCGAAGGCGGGCGTGCCGCCGAGCGCGGACGAGCCCACGGTCACCGCCCCCGCACCGGCCAGCGCCGCGTTGCGGAGAAAACCACGCCTGCTCTGCCCGGTCGTTTCTTGTGACGGAGTGTCATCCTGCATGGACATGAGGCCTTCCCGGTCGCTGGTTCAAACGGCGACGACGCTACCCAGAAGGACCCCGAGTCGGGCGGACAAGAGGTGACAGGCAAAGGCCGGGCAGCTGTCCGGGATCGAAAGACTCACGCGTGCGCGGTCGTTCGGCCCGGCCGCTCTACGGCCGCTCTACGGGCGCTCTCCGGGCGGCCGGTCGGTCGTTCAGGCCGAGGTCTCCGTCGCCGTGTGTTCGCCGCGCCGGACGGTGACGAGGGCCGCCCACGCGATGGCGACCAGCGGAATGACACCAGAGATGATCACCTGGCCCTGGCTGGAGACCAGGCTGTTCGGGGTGCCCAGCAGAAAGCCGAGGCCGATGCAGCTGCGGGACAGCGCCTGGAAGCAGGCCCAGGCGCTGCCGTGCACCTCGGCCGGGACCCGCGAGTGCACCGCGTTGCGCAGGCCGACGTTGCACGCGCCGTTGCCGAAGCCCGCGATCAGGAACAGCGGGAAGATCACCGCTGCGACCGGGATCAGACCGGTGAGGACCAGGGCCAGGCCCATGCCCGTGATGCCGCCGAGGATCAGCAGGGTGTGCCGGTCCGCCCAGCCCACGCGGCCCGCGAGCAGGGCCCCGGGGACGGAGCCCAGGGCCCAGGTCGCCAGGATGAGGCCGAAGACGGTGTCGTTGTTGTTGACGACGTCCCGGAGATAGAAGACGCCCGCGACGTTCTCGATGCTGATGGCCAGTATCGCCGCCGCCAGCGCCGGCATCAGCGTGCCCACCACCGGGGTGTCGCGCAGCGCCCGGTAGCCGTCCGCGAGTTTCGTGGCGGGGCGGCGGCCGATCGCCACGTCGACGCTGCTCGGCACCGCCAGCATGGTGCAGCCCGCGAGCACGAGGAAGGACACGGCGTCCGCCGCGAGGAGCACGCCGGTACCCCACTGGGAGTTGAGGAAGCCGGCCAGCGGAGGCCCGATCAGCCCCGCCACGGAGAGGCCGGCCGTCAGCAGGCTGTTCGCCCGGCCCGTGTGCTGGTCACCGGCGACGGCGGGCAGCATCTTGAACCCGGCGGCCACCGAGGCCACCCCGGCCAGGGCCGACAGCGCGATCAGGGCGACTTTCACATGGAACCCGCCGATGGCGGTGGCCGCACCGAGGGACAGCGACTGGGCCAGCAGCGCCCACAGACACACCGCGCGCGCACTGAACCGGTCCACGACGGACCCGATCAGCGGTGCCGCGAGCACCGTGGGGATGAGTTCGGCGAGCATCACCTCGGTCACCCCGAAGCGGATGTCCCGGTCCGCCGCGTGCAGCACCAGCCCCAGGGAGGCGAGGGTGTCGCCGAGACGGGAGAAAAGCGTTCCCGCGATGAGCACCTGCGCGGCGACCGGCATCGTGGTACCCCGGCGCAGCGCGGCGAACGGCGCTCTCCGTGTCTTCTGCGTGTCCAATCCAGTCCTGTCCGTCCACTTGCTGTGCTCATTCAGTCTGCTCGCCGATCAGATTAGGCTTGCTCGCAGAGTGGTGGAGCGTTCACCGGCCACCTGGACGGGCCGCTTTCCGGCCTTTGTACGCCCTCCTGGAATCCGGGTGCGATCCTGAATTCTCAGCCACGCGCGGTGCTTCACCGAAAATGCACACATGTTCCACATCGGCTCCGGCTGGGCCGACGCGGGTCGACGTGTTCCGGGTGTCACCCGCGACGATGTGCATCCGGGGCGTTCCGGACGTCCATTCCCGGCCCGGCCGGGCAGGCGAAGGGGGTGAACGTCCTGATGTCCCGCTGGGCGCCGGAAAGCGTGGTTTTCGGCCAATCGCTGGAGTTGCGACGGTCTCTTCCGGTGAGCCTGCTCCACCGCCGTTCACCGCCCCGGAAAGCTCCTTCCGGGGCGGCGGAGTTATCGATGCCGGCCAGGTGAATGTCCGGAAAATGTCGGGACTACGAACCGGCCTGTTCTCCGAGGGGCGGCGAAAAGGGAACGAACCGGTATCTCCGGAAGCGCAAGTCCCCTGGTCGGGAAACCGGGTGCCGTGTCCCGAGCCGCCTGCCCGCACTCGCTCGGTATCACGCACCGTAGCCGCGGAAGGCGGTCGTGGTGCTTTGCCGTGACGAGTTCGGACGATTGAGGGGAGAGGGCCATGCGTGACCGCGCGACTGCCGTCTCTTCCCGTTCCCGCTACGAGGTGATCCTCGTGTCCCCGTCTCCCCGGTGCCTGCTGCGCGGCCGGGTCCGGACCCCGTGCCGACCGACCGGTCTCTCCAACTCCTGGCATATGCCAAGGCATTGACGTGCCGTCAGTCGTAACCCGGTGAACTCCGCCGCGCGGAAATTGCCCCGCCCATTCGGGGCCCCGTCCGGGAACCGCATTCGAAAGGCAACGGGCCATGCGCATCGCACTCCACCCGAACTCCGGCAACCCCCTTGCGGCCGTTCGTAACCTGGGCATCCTCGCCCACGTCGACGCCGGAAAGACCACCGTCACCGAACGCATCCTCTTCGCCACCGGCACCATCCGCAAACGCGGCGAGGTCCACAACGGCACCACCGTCACCGATTTCGACCCCTGCGTGCGCTGCTCTGGCTGGACGGCACCGGTACGGCGGTGACGGGACCGGTCCCCGAAGCGCTGCGGGCGGAGGCGGAGCGCCGGCGGCACGCCCTGGAGGAGGCGGTGGCCGCGCTGCACCCGGCCGCGCTGCAGGAGTTCTGCGCGCGGCCCGGCCGGCTGTCCGACGGCACGCCGGCCGGCGCCCGGCGCGGCCGGGCCACCGGCTCCGCGACCCGAGAAGGGTCGGCGGTGCTGACCGCCGCCGTGCCGCTGGCCGACCTCTTCGGCCACGCGACCCACCTCCGCGGACGCCCCCGCCGTGAGCCGCGGCCCGCCCGCCCCGCCGAATCCCCCGCCCCGCCGCGTCCCCCCGTCGAAACACAACCGTTGTGGAACGCACCCGCGGCCCTCTCTGCCCAGGTCACGTGCCTTCGGCGCAGGTCACGACGCTGGCGTGCGGGTACCACCGGTTCGGAACCCGGTGTTCCCCGGCCCGCCTGCGCGGATACCCGTGCCGGATCCCTTGACGAGTTACTGTTCGGGGGATTAACTCACGTCGTAAATTAAGCCATGAGGGGCTTCGGAAGCCGAACGGTGGTCTCGGCCTTCGCAATCGCGGGCGCCGGCCTTCGCGAAGCCCTCTCGGGGTTCTCGACTCCCGGAAAGGCACAGCAGGAGCCATGCGCAGCATCCGAGCCGCGGCCGTAGGCGCCGTCACCATGTCTCTCGCCCTCGCGGCCACGGCCTGCGGTGGCGGTTCGTCCACCGGGGGCGGGTCCAACGACTCCCCGAAGACGCTCACATACTGGGCCTCCAACCAGGGTGCCAGCATCGAGATCGACAAGAAGGTACTCCAGCCGGAACTCGACAAGTTCCAGAAGCAGACCGGCATCAAGGTCAAGCTGGAGGTCGTGCCCTGGGCGGACCTGCTCAACCGGATCCTGACCGCGACCACGTCCGGCCAGGGCCCCGACGTGCTGAACATCGGCAACACCTGGAGCGCCTCGCTCCAGGCCACCGGTGCGCTGCTGCCCTGGGACGCCAAGAACTTCGACAAGATCGGCGGCAAGGACCGCTTCGTCGACTCCGCGCTCGGCTCCACGGGAGCCGAGGGCAAGGACCCGGCGGCCGTACCGCTGTACTCGATGGCCTACGCCCTCTACTACAACAAGAAGATCTTCGCCGACGCGGGGATCGCCAAGCCCCCGGTCACCTGGGACGAGTTGATCGCCGACGGCAAGAAGATATCCGCCAAGGGCAAGTCGGTGCTCGGCGCCGAGGGCGGCAACGTGTCGGAGAACATCCACCACACCTTCGTCTTCGCCAAGCAGCACGGCGCCGACTTCTTCACCGCCGACGGCAAGCCCAACTTCACCGACGACAAGGTCGTCGCCGCGGTGAAGCAGTACGTCGACCTCATGGCCAAGGACAAGGCCATCCCGACCAGCGACGCCGAGTACGCGCAGAACCAGTCGGTCAGCGACTTCGCCAAGGGCAAGCTGGCGATGCTGCTGTGGCAGTCGGCGTCCTCCAACCTCAAGTCGCAGGGCATGAGCGACAGCGACTACGGCATCGCCCCCGTGCCCGTGCAGTCCGGCACCCCCGGCACCGGCGCCCAGGTCAACTCGATGGTCGCCGGCATCAACCTGGCGGTCTTCAAGAACACCAAGAACCTCGACGGCGCGACGAAGTTCGTGAAGTTCATGACCAGCGACGACGAGCAGAAGATCCTCAACACCGCCTACACCTCCATCCCGCCGGTCAAGGCGGCCCAGGAGGACCCGGCCTTCAACACCCCGGCCAACTCGGTCCTGAAGAACACGCTCGCCACCAGCGCCGCGGCCCTGCCGCAGGTGGCCGCCGAGTCGCAGTTCGAGACGACCGTCGGTACGGCCGTGAAGAACCTGTTCGCCGCCGCGGCCGGCGGCCACGCCGTCACCACCGACTCCGTGAAGGCCGAGCTGGAGAAGGCCCAGCAGCAGATGCCGGCGGCCTGAGCACCATGACGACCACCACCACCGCTGTGCACGAGCCGGTGCGTGCGAACTCCCCCGGGGCGGCGGGCGGCTCGGGCCGCCGCCCCGGGCGGATCCGCCGGATCGGACTGCCCTACCTGCTGCTCCTGCCCGCCCTGCTGCTCGAACTCCTCGTCCATCTGATACCGATGGTCATCGGCGTCGTGATGAGCTTCAAGGAGCTGACCCAGTTCTACATCCGCGACTGGGGCACCGCCCCCTGGTCCGGGTTCGACAACTACCGGACGTCGATCGAGTTCAACGCCCCCATCGGCAAGGCCCTGTTGCACTCCTTCTTCGTCACCGTCGGCTTCACCCTGCTCTCGGTCGGCCTGTGCTGGCTGATCGGCACCGCGGCCGCGGTGTTCATGCAGGACACCTTCCGCGGCCGGGGCCTGTTGCGGACCCTGTTCCTGGTGCCGTACGCGCTGCCGGTCTACGCGGCCGTCATCACCTGGGTGTTCATGTTCCAGCACGACAACGGCCTGGTGAACCACGTCCTGCACGACCAGCTGCACCTCACCGACAAGCCGTCCTTCTGGCTGATCGGCGACAACAGCTTCTACGCCCTGCTGACCGTGTCGGTGTGGAAGGGCTGGCCGTTCGCCTTCCTGATCGTGATGGCCGGACTCCAGAACATCCCGAGGGAGCTGTACGAGGCAGCCGCCCTGGACGGCGCCGGCATGTGGCAGCAGGTCCGCCGGATCACCCTGCCCTCGCTGCGCCCGGTCAACCAGGTGCTGATCCTGGTCCTGTTCCTGTGGACGTTCAACGACTTCAACACGCCGTACGTCCTGTTCGGCAAGGGCGCTCCGGAGGCCGCCGACCTCATCTCGGTCCACATCTACCAGGCCTCCTTCGTCACCTGGAACTTCGGCACCGGCTCGGCGATGTCCGTGCTCCTGCTGCTCTTCCTGCTGGTCGTGACCGGCGTCTATCTCGCGCTCACCTCACGCGGACGGAGGACCGCCGATGTCTAGCCCCAGTTCGCCGATGGCCCCGCCGCGCTCCTTCCTCTGGGCCCGGGCGATCTTCCTCACGCTGCTCACCGGCTTCGTGGTGATCCCCGTGTACGTGATGATCTCCAGCTCGCTGAAGCCGCTCGCGGACGTCACCGGCAAGTTCCGCTGGCTGCCCAGCGGGCTGACCATCCGCCCGTACATCGACATCTGGTCGACGGTCCCGCTCGCGCGGTACTTCGTGAACTCGCTGATCGTGGCGGTCTCGGCGACCGTCTGCTCGGTCGTGGTCGCGGTGTTCGCCGCCTACGCGGTCAGCCGTTACGAGTTCCGCGGCAAGCGGGTCTTCACGGTCACCGTGCTGTCCACGCAGATGTTCCCGGGCATCCTCTTCCTGCTCCCGCTGTTCCTGATGTACGTCAACATCGGCAACGCCACCGGCATCGCCCTGTTCGGATCCCGCGGCGGCCTGATCCTCACCTACCTGACGTTCTCGCTGCCGTTCTCGATCTGGATGCTGATCGGGTACCTCGACTCGGTGCCCAGGGACCTGGACGAGGCGGCGCTGGTGGACGGCTGCGGGCCGCTCGGCGCGCTGTTCCGGGTGGTGGTGCCGGCCGCGATCCCGGGGATCGTCGCGGTCGCCGTCTACGCCTTCATGACCGCCTGGGGCGAGGTGCTCTTCGCGTCGGTCATGACCAACGACGCCACCCGCACCCTCGCCGTCGGCCTCCAGGGCTACTCCACGCAGTACGACGTCTACTGGAACCAGATCATGGCCGCCTCGCTCGTGGTGAGCGTCCCCGTCGTGGCCGGCTTCCTGCTGCTCCAGCGCTACCTCGTCGCGGGGCTGACGGCGGGCGCCGTCAAGTGAACCCCCCTAGTTCCGAAGCTTGTCGCGAAAGGAATTACGTGACCATCGACCTCGCCGCACTCCCGCACGACTTCCTGTGGGGCACGGCAACCGCGGCGTACCAGATCGAGGGAGCCGTCGCCGAGGACGGCCGCTCACCCTCCATCTGGGACACCTTCTCGCACACCCCGGGGAAGATCGCGGGCGACGACAACGGCGACATCGCCTGCGACCACTACCACCGCTGGCGCGAGGACATCGCCCTGATGGGCCGGCTCGGCACCAACGCCTACCGGTTGTCGATCGCCTGGCCGCGGGTGCGGCCCGGCGGCGACGGCCCGGTCAACGCCAAGGGCCTCGACTTCTACGACGAGTTGATCGACGCCCTGCTGGCGGCGGGGATCACGCCGTCGGTCACCCTCTACCACTGGGACCTGCCGCAGGCCCTCCAGGACCGGGGCGGCTGGCCCGAGCGGGCGACCGCCGAGCACTTCGCCGCCTACGCCTCCGTGGTCGCCGAGCGACTCGGTGACCGGGTCCGGCACTGGACCACCCTCAACGAGCCCTCCTGCTCGGCCTGGATCGGCCACCTGGAGGGCACGATGGCCCCGGGCCTGACCGACCTCACGGCCGCCGTCCGCGCCTCCTACCACCTGCTCCTCGGCCACGGCCTGGCCGCCCAGGCGATCCGCGCCGCCGCGCCGGGCGCCGAGGTCGGCATCGTGAACAACCTCTCCACGGTGTTCGCCGCCTCGGACCGCCCCGAGGACCAGGCGGCCGTCCGCCGCCACGACGGGCACGTCAACCGCTGGTGGCTGGACCCGGTGCACGGCCGCGGCTTCCCGGCCGACATGGTCGAGACGTACGGCGTCGAACTCCCCGAGCGCCCCGGCGACCTGCAGACCATCGCCACCCCGCTCGACTGGCTGGGCCTGAACTACTACTTCCCGGCGTACATCGAGGACGACCCCGATGGGCCCGCCCCCTACGCCCGTTCGGTGCGCCGCCCCGACGTGCCGCGGACCGGCATGGACTGGGAGATCGACGCGAGCGGCATCGAGACGCTGCTGCTGCGGCTCACGAACGAGTACGGCGCCCGCAAGCTCTACGTCACCGAGAACGGCTCGGCCTACCCGGACGTGGTCCGCCCCGACGGCACGATCGACGACCCCGAGCGCCAGGAGTACCTGGCCGGCCACCTCGCCGCCTGCGCCTCGGCGGCCCGCAAGGGCGCCCCGCTGGCCGGTTACTTCGCCTGGTCGCTGCTGGACAACTTCGAGTGGGCCTACGGCTACGACAAGCGGTTCGGCCTGGTCCACGTCGACTACCGCACCCAGGTCCGCACCATCAAGGGCACCGGCCACCGGTACGCGGACATCATCCGCGACCACCGGGGACAGGCCCGCCGGGCGGCCTGACCGGAACCGCGGTGGGCGCGGACCAGGGGAGTTCCGCGCCCACCGCACCGCACTCTCACACGCATGCACGACGGTCCGTGGACACCGCACTCTGATCTGTCATGAACACAACATGTGCACCATCGACACTCAGGAGACCGCATGCCAACCCGCATCCCCCGCACCCTCCTGGCCGCCCTCGCGGCAGCCGCCCTGCTGGCCTCGGGCCCGGTCCTGGCCGTACCGGCGTCCGCCGCCGCTGCCGCCGTGACCTGGGACACCGACCGCGCGAACACCGCCTACGCGGCGAACCCGAACGCCGTCACCGCCTCCGGCAGCGAGAACGGAGGCACCACCCCCGGCCTTGCCTTCGACGGCGACGGCGCGACCCGCTGGTCCAGCAACTTCTCGGACGACGCCTGGATCCGTATCGACCTCGGCACCACCATCCGTATCGACCGCGTGGTTCTCGACTGGGAGGCCGCCTACGGAAAGAGGTACGTCCTGGAGGCCTCGAAGAACGGCACGGACTGGACGCCGTTCTACACCGAGACCGCGGGCACCGGCGGCTCCGTCACCGCGAGCACCTACCCGCAGGAGGTCACCGGCCGCTACGTCCGGATGCGCGGCATCGAACGCGCCACCCCCTACGGCTACTCGCTCTGGAACTTCAAGGTCTACGGCGGCGAACCGGCCCCCGCGTCCTCGACCGTCACCAACCTCGCCCTGAACCACCCGGCGTACTCCAACTACTACCAGCACGCGGGCAATTCACCGGCGTTCGCCACCGACGGCGGCTGGCCGTCCGACCTGAAGGGCGACTACACCCGCTGGTCGAGCGACTGGAACGCCGACCGCTGGATCTCGGTCGACCTGGGCGCCACCTCCACGATCTCCTCCGTGGACCTGTACTGGGAGTCGGCGTTCGCGGTCGACTACCTGCTCCAGGTCTCCGACGACAACGTCAACTGGCGCACGGTGTACGAGCCGTCGGCCGCCGCCATCGCGGCCCGCCGCGCGAACGTCGCCGCCCCCGGAGACGCGGCGGGCCTGCACGACACCGTCACCCTGCCCTCCCCGGCGACCGGCCGCTACGTCCGGATGCTCGGCAAGGAGCGCCGCAGCTTCTACAACCCGGCCCCCTCCACCGCCCAGTTCGGCTACTCCCTCTACGAGTTCCAGGTGTGGGGCACCGGCGGCAGCGCGTCGGCGGCCTACCCCGCCCTGCCGGGCGACCAGTCGGGCACCTACCAGACCACGTTCTTCGACGACTTCACCGGCGCCGCACTCGACCGCTCCAAGTGGCGGGTCGTCCGCACCGGCACCGAGATGGGCCCGGTCAACGGCGAGTCCCAGGCGTACGTCGACTCGACGAACAACGTCCTGACGCAGAACGGCGAACTGATCCTCAAGGCGAAGTACTGCAAGGGCTGCACCCAGGCCGGCGGCGGCACCTACGACTTCACGTCCGGCCGCATCGACACCAACACCCACTTCGACTTCACGTACGGCAAGGTCAGCGCCCGTATGAAACTCCCGGTCGGCGACGGCTACTGGCCCGCCTTCTGGCTGCTGGGCAGCAACGTCGACAACCCCTCGGTCTCCTGGCCGGCCTCCGGGGAGACCGACATCATGGAGAACATCGGCTACCCGACGTGGACGAGCACCGCGCTGCACGGCCCCGGCTACTCGGCCGACGGCAACATCGGCGCCCGCCAGACCTTCCCGAACGGCGGCACCGTCGACCAGTGGCACACCTACGCGGTCGAGTGGACGCCGACGGCGATGCGCTTCTACGTCGACGACACCCTGGTCCAGGAGACGACCCGCAACAAGGTGGAGTCCACGCGCGGCCAGTGGGTCTACGACCACAACCAGTACGTCATCCTCAACCTCGCCCTCGGCGGCGCCTACCCGGCCGGCTGGAACCAGGTCACCACCCCTTACTGGGGCCTGCCGCAGTCCAGCGTGGACAAGATCGCGGCCGGGGGAGTGCAGGCCGAGGTGGACTGGGTGCGGGTGGAACAGAAGAAGTAACCAGGGAGAAGACACCATCGTGGTCCGGGGCTGTGGGCGGGTGCCCGCCCACAGCCACTTGACTGCCGCATGTCCTCCCGAGAAGAGCGAACGCCCCAGGACGGTCTCCTCGGCGCCCGGCACGTGCTGTCAGGAACGGCTGAGCAGACGCCGGCCGGAGTCGGTGATCCATGCGCCGATGGCTTTGCGAAGGTCCTGGTTCTCAGCAAGATGCTCTTCGACCCGGGGCCAGTTGGCGCGGGCCCGCTCGATGGTCTTCACGGCTTCCTCGCGGAGGTGGGCACCGGTCGACCCGAAGCGGTGGCCCAGAGCGCCTTCGAGCCGGTCGAAGGCGGCGAGCCGTACCCGTTCGAAGGACTTGCTGCCACCGAACTTGAGCCCGAGGTCCTCCGGTTCGTCGCTCGGGGCGTAGGGGGCGGTGGACACCAGGTCGTACACCGGCGAGAGAGAAGGGACGCGGCGATCGCGATAGATCAGGGACCAGTTCTTCAAATGGGCATCCCCGTTGCCCACCAGCACGGAGAAGGCGATACGCCGGGCGGCCTCGCGCAGCGAGGCGATGTCGTGGCCGCGATAGGCGATGGCCGCGACCGTTTCGAACGTCGACTGGTACTTGTCCCGGGGATACTTGTCCCTGACCTGTGCGAAGTCCTCGATATGGATGGGCGTGCGGTGCTCGTCCCGGGTTCGGTCGAAGCGACGTACGGCGTACGCCCACTGCTCCTCGTTCGGCCACATGCGGTCCGGAAGGCCCAGAAGTTCGTCGCGGTGCATGAGACGTACGTCCGGGACGTCGAGGCCGGCTGCCTTGGCCAACGACATGATCGTGAACTCATTGCGAGGCACGTCCGGATGACGGTAGTCGGGAAACTTGACCAGCCAGTCCCCGTACTCGCCGACGGCCGGGACGGTGAGGCGGTCGCCTCTGGCCAGCATGGAGAACTTGAGAGCGACACCGGCCAAGGAGAATCGCCAGGGTGACCCGGGGGAGGGAAAGCCATGGGTGCCGCCGGGGCGCTCGCCGTCGGGCCACTCCCACCCGTCGTCGGGCCCTTCGGCCGGAAGCACCTGGACGGCACCGGGCAGATCGTGGCCCACCTGGGCCAGAAGCTCCATCTCCCGGTCGAGGGAGACATCACGGTCGTCTGCGATCCACTCGCGCAGTGGTCCCTCGGGCAGGAGATTGGAGAACCAGCGAGGCAGCCGGAGGGCGGACGCGTAAGGTGCATGGAGGTCCTCCTCGAAGCGGAGGCCCAGAACCGGACGCCGAGGGTCGGTCACGTAGGACTCGTTGACGAGGAAACGCGTGTAGTCGCCCTTCTGGCAGAGAGTGCCGATCCGGCGGGAGTGCAGGAGTACCGCGTAATACGTCTCCGTGAGCGTGGTCATGCGTGTTGGTTTCCTGTTCGGGGGCGGCAGACTGCTCAGAAGAGTTCGCCGGGCTCGTCGAGTTCGTCGAGGACGTCGAAGTCCAGTGAGTCCAACGAAGGAGTGTCCTCGTAATTCCACTCGGCCATGCGTCCGAGGAAGTCCTCCAGATGCTGGTGGATGATCTGCTGCCGCAGGACAAGGAAGCGGTCGCGATCCCCGGCGGCGAGAGCTTGACTGGTCTGCCGATTCATCGTGTGTGAGACCAGGACTTTGTCCCAGGATTCCTGGTCGAGGTGGGCGGGTCGGCGGGCGAGCAGCGTAGTGATCTCCGAGACAGGGTCCTCGGCACTGGGCAGGAACAGACGGTTCGCGGCAAACAGGACCTGCTGGGCGGTGAGCCCACGGGGGAAGATCACGTGGGCCACCGTGCCGGCGGTCTTCTGGTCGGCCAGCAGGGTCGACAGGTTCTGGAGGTCGAAGGGTGCGCCAGTGACCAGGGAACGAGGGCGCAGAGACCACCAGGAGCTAAGGATGATCTTGGCGGCGGCCTCGTTCGTGCGGAACCGCTCGATGGTCGGGATCGACGGCTGGGCTTCGGCCATGACGTCCATGAGGCCCATGACCGAACCGCGCTCGTCGCCCTTGCGGATGCGGGAGCACAGCACACGCGACACCTGCGTGAAGCTTCCCTTGAAGACGGCGGGGCCGGACACGGCCACGCGCCAGTACAGCCGTCGCAACAGTCGGCGGGTGTTGGGTTCGGGATCCGGGAAATGAGCGAAGAAGCGGGTCAAGACCACCAGCAGCGCGCGATAGACGAGCAGCGCGATGTGCGGCACCTCTGTCTCGGTCTGCAGAAAACCGATGGCGCGCACCAGAGCCTCTTCGCCCTCGTGGTATGCGGCGTACTGGTCTTCGTCCTCGAACTCCGGGGCGGTGCGGCGGCCGATGGACGTGAACTCGTTGCGGATGTCCCGTGACGGGTCCGGTCCGCGCCGAGCGAGGATCGATGCGAGCACGGTGTCGGTGTCGATCGTCCCGAAACCTGTTCTGGTGGCGATGCGGTCGGCGATCCTGGAGAGATTAAGCCTTTCCGCGGCTCCTTCCTCCGGACCGGCGTAGAGCGCTGAAAAGATCTCCGCTCGGTTGAGACGCTTTCCGTAGTTGTTCATGCGGTCGAAGATGTCGGTCAGGATGTCGAGATCGTCCTGCCGCACGAGATACGCGGGCACCTTGTACTGGCGCAGTGCGGTGGCCACTCGATCGGCCTCGTCGAAGAGGTCGGCGACCAATTCACCTTCGGTGCGGAACCAGCCGAGCAGCTTCTTGAGGTCGAAAAGGACAGGCAGTGCGATGTGCTGCGGCTCACGTGTCTTCGGCTGAGCGATGAACCTCTTCTCCGCGAGGTCGTAGTAGATGGAGAAGGGTTCATGGAGGTGTCCCTCGGGACTGAGGGCGTTCGCGAGACTTGTGATGCGCTGCTGTCCGTCCACTACCCAGAAGGCGTCCGGGGAGGCCGGTGCATCGATCTGCAGCTGGCCCAGGGTGAAAGAACGAGCGGGCGTCTTGCGGACCCACAGGAGCAGGTTTCCGATCGGGTAGCCCTTGACGATGCTGTCGAAGAGCCGGAGTACGTCGGTGGTGCCCCAGCGAAAGTCCCGCTGGAAGTGCGGGACGTGGATCCTGCCGTTCCAGGCCTGGGCGACCAGATCACCCAGCTCGTACGTGGTCGCACTGGGCTGGGTATCCAGGCCTGCGGTGGTCATCTCCATGTCCCCCTGTCTAGGCGTACGTGATCAGACTCGCGCGCTGACGGTCGATTGGCAATGTGTTTCGGCTGCTCTCACGAACTGCCGGGGGCGCTATTTTAGAGGCCGTTGATCAACCGCTTGGGTATGCCGGAGGCAGTTCGACTGGCGAAGGAGCGATCGGTCCGACGGTGCGGCCGCACGCACCCGCACCCGCACAGCGAACCGTGACCAGCGCACCGGAAAATCCAGGGAATGAGTGAACGGGGCGTCCCTGCCTCGCGTACCACCCCCCACCGTGGGAGGATCGCTCGCCATGAGTGCGTCACCGGCGGTAGGGAGCCTGCGTGCCGCGGTGTTCGCCGCGGTATGTGTGGTCCTGGCTGCCGCCGGTCACGGCCTGGCCATGGGCGACCTGCCGCCGCTGTGGGCGGACGCGGCCGGGTTCGTGGCCGTGTTCGCCGTCGGGCGGGCCCTCGCGGGGCGGGAGCGCGGGCTGCCGGAGATCGGCGTCGGCATGCTCCTCACCCAGGCCGGTCTGCACTTCGGCTTCGACGCGGCCCGCGCGGTCACTCCGGCCCCCGCACGCGCCATGACCATGGCCCCCATGCGTATGCACGGTCATGTCATGCCTGGTGTGGCGGGCATGGCCGGTATGGCCGGTATGCGTGGGGTGGTGCAGCAGCACCCGCACGTCCACGTCCTGACCGCCCACGCCACCCTCGCCCACGTCGTCGCCGCGCTCGTCGCCGCCTGGTGGTTGCGGCGCGGCGAGGCCGCGCTGTGGTCGCTGCTGAGGTGGACCGCCGCGCTCGTCCCCGGTCTGGCCGCCTGGTGGCACGACGCCCCGCGGCCCGCGCCGGCCGGCGGACCTCGTCTGGCCCCGGCCCGCCTGATACGGCCCCGCCCGTTGCTCGCGCTGCGGCACGCGGTAAGCCGACGCGGGCCCCCGATCTCGATCCCGTACACGGTCTAACACTCGTAAGGCTCTCTAACAGACTTCACTCGTACGGAGATCGACTCACTCATGTCCGCTATGTCTGCGGCCCGACTCACCCTCCGCCGCGCCGTCACCGTCACCGCGCTCACCGCCGCGGCGGTCCTCGCCGCCGCCGGTGTCGCCTCCGCGCATGTCACCGTTCATCCGGAGAGCTACGCCAAGGGCGCCACCGACGGCGTCCTGACCTTCCGCGTGCCCAACGAGGAGGACACGGCCTCCACCACCAAGGTGCAGGTTTTCCTGCCCACCGACCACCCCGTCCTCGGCGTCCTCGTCTCCCCGCGGGACGGCTGGACCGCCAAGGTGACCAACACCAAGCTCAAGACGCCGGTGAAGACCGACGACGGGACCATCACCGACGCCGTCTCCGAGATCACCTGGACGGGCGGGAAGATCGGGGCCGGGCAGTTCGAGGACTTCGACGTCGCTTTCGGCCAGCTGCCCGAGGACGCCGACCAGCTGGCCTTCAAGACGCTGCAGACGTACTCCGACGGCAAGGTCGTGCGCTGGATCGAGGAGGCCGAGAGCGGCGGCGAGGAGCCGGAGAACCCGGCGCCGATGCTCAAGCTGACGGCGGGCGACGACGCCACGGCCTCGACCGCACCGGCGACGGAGAGCAGCGCGAAGGCGACGACGACCGCGTCGGCCGACGCCGGCGACTCCACCGCGCGGGGCCTCGGTATCGCGGGCCTGATCGTCGGCGTCCTGGGCCTGGCGGCGGCCACGTTCGCCTTCGGGCGGACGCGGGGAGCGCGGTCGTAGACGTCAACGGCTGTTGGCCCACATGCGTGGGCCAACAGCCGTAGGTCCACACATGTGGGCCAACGCTCGTAGGTCAACAGTCGTAGGCCAACGGGTGTTGATGCAATGCCTGCTGGCCCACGCCCATAGGCAAACAGCAGGGGCCCGGACCATCCCCCGGTCCGGGCCCCTGCGCCGTGCTCGGTCAGATCACCGAACCGCCAGTTCCAGCATCTCCATCTCCTCCGCGCGCACCTCGACCCGCGCCTCCACGCGCACCGTCAGCCACATCTCGGCCGCCCGGGTCTCCGCCCGCTCCTCCTCCGCGCCCACGGCCACCGTCGGCGCCGCCTCTCGCGCCGGTACGGTCGGCGTCGCCTCCGGCGCCGTCACCGTCGCCACCCGCGAGTTCCGCCGCAGCCACACCACATCGCGCCCGAACGACCACACCAGGGAGCCGAGGGCCAGGAGTACCACGCCCAGGTTGGCCAGGTACGGGAGCAGGTCCGCGCCCGCGAGGAGCAGGCAGATGCCCTGCATCGCGGCGACGGTCTTGCGGGCCATCGACGGCGGCAGCGGGGCGTTCAGCCAGGGCGCGACCTTCGCCGCCGCGACGAACGCGTAGCGCATCGCGCCGATCAGCAGCACCCACGGACCCAGCTGCGTCGAGACGTACACGCTCAGCACCAGGATCAGGAACGCGTCGACCTCCATGTCGAAACGCGCGCCCAGGGCCGTGGAGGTACCCGTGTGGCGGGCCACCTTGCCGTCGACACCGTCGAGGATGAGGGCGACGGCGGTCAGGCCGACCAGGAGGGAGACCGGCGGGGAGCTCTCGAAGGAGTCGGCGACCAGGGCCGTCACGCCGCCGACCAGGATCGCGCGGCCCAGGGTGACCCGGTTCGCCGGGCCGAAGGTGCGCGGCCGGGTGCGGTGCAGGGCCAGGGAGAGCACCGCCCAGGTGGCCACGGCGAACGCGAGCCCCGTCAGCCATCCGGCCGGCCCCATGCCGATCGCCGACCCGAGCAGGACCAGCAACAGGATCTGTACGCCCGCTCCCACAGCGGTCTCCTGCTGGACCAGCCTGGCTTCGTAAGTGTTGTTCAGGGCCACCGCACGTCCTCCGGCCGAGTGACAGAGTCGATCAACGCCGCGTACTGTGCGCGGCCTGTGCACTTCTTGCTGTGCACACCTCGGTACGTGAACAACTTCCCGATCGTTCAGGAGGATGCCGATGAACCGCTCGGCCCGCGCGTTCTGGCTCCGCTCTCCGGGCCATGGAGAGGTGCGTGACGTCACCCTCACGGAGCCCGCCGAGGGCGAGGTGCTGGTGCGCGCGCTGTACTCCGGAGTCAGCCGGGGCACCGAGACACTGGTGTTCCGGGGCGGGGTGCCGGAGAGTCAACACGCGGTGATGCGGGCGCCGTTCCAGGAGGGCGAGTTCCCCGGGCCGGTGAAGTACGGCTACCTCAGCGTCGGCGTCGTAGAGGCGGGCCCTGCTGAGCTGATCGGGCGTACGGTGTTCTGCCTGTACCCGCATCAGACGCGTTACGTCGTTCCGGTGACCGCGGTGACGGTGGTACCGGAGCGTGTACCACCGGCGCGTGCGGTGCTCGCGGGCACCGTGGAGACCGCCGTGAACGCCCTCTGGGACGCCGCGCCCCTGGTCGGCGACCGGATCGCGGTGATCGGCGGCGGCATGGTCGGCTGCTCGGTCGCCGCCCTCCTCGCCCGCTTCCCCGGCGTACGGCTCCAGCTGGTCGACGCCGACCCTGGCCGGGCGAAGACCGCCGAGGCACTGGGGGTGGACTTCACGACGCCCGAGGACGCCCTCGACGGCTGCGACCTGGTCGTCCACGCCAGCGCCACCGAACAGGGCCTCACCCGCGCCCTGGAGCTCCTCGCCCCCGAGGGCACGGTCCTCGAACTGAGCTGGTACGGCGACCGGCGTGTGGCCCTGCCGCTCGGCGAGGCCTTCCACTCCCGCCGCCTCACCGTGCGCAGCAGCCAGGTCGGCACCGTCTCCCGGGCCGCCCGCGCCGGCCGTACCTACGCCGATCGGCTCGCCCTGGCCCTCGACCTGCTCGCCGACCCGGCGCTGGACGCCCTCGTCACCGGGGAAAGCGCGTTCGAAGAGCTGCCGGAGGTGCTCCCGAAACTCGCCTCCGGGGAGATCCCGGCGCTCTGCCACCGGGTCCGCTACGGCGATATCGGCTGACGGAACGTCCAATGCGGTCGGCCAGGAGGTCCTGACCTGAGAAAAGAGTGAGAGTGGACTGAACACGGGGAAGCCAAGAGCCGTACTAAGGGCATCCCCCGGCAGGGATCAGCCGGGGGACCAGACGCGCCGCACCTGGAGGGTCGTCCGTTGTTCAGCATCACCGTCCGCGATCACATCATGATCGCCCACAGCTTCCGCGGCGACGTGTTCGGGCCCGCGCAGCGCCTGCACGGCGCCACGTTCCTCGTGGACGCCACCTTCCGTCGTGAGCAGCTGGACGACGACAACATCGTCGTCGACATCGGTCTTGCCACCCAGGAACTCGGCGCCGTGGTCAGCGAGCTGAACTACCGAAACCTGGACAACGAGCCGGACTTCGCCGGGATCAACACCTCCACGGAGTTCCTGGCCAAGGTCATCGCCGACCGGCTCGCCGAGCGGATCGAGAAGGGCGCTCTGGGCGAGGGCGCCCGGGGCCTCGCGGGCCTGACCGTCACCCTGCACGAGTCGCATGTCGCCTGGGCGAGTTACGAGCGTGCCCTGTGACCGACGTGACCATAGGCCGGGCACCGGCCCTCACCTACGTGCCCGCGCAGCGCGCGGCGACCACCGACCCGGCCGGCGAGAACGCCCCCGCGAACATCGGGATCCTCCCCATGTCCCTGCGTATCGTGCACTTCGTCATGCCGGGCGGTGTCGACGACCTGGCCACCCCGAGCGGCGGCAACGCCTACGACCGGCGGGTCTGCCTGGACCTGCCGGGCTTCGGCTGGCAGGTCACCAGGCACCCGGTGCCCGGCTCCTGGCCGCGCCCCGACGCGGCCGCCCGGGACACCCTCGCCCGCGCCCTGCGGGAGCTGCCCGACGGCGCGGTCGTCCTCCTTGACGGCCTGGTGGCGTGCGGGGTCCCCGAGATCGTCGTACCGGAGGCCGAACGGCTGCGGCTCGCCGTCCTGGTGCACCTGCCGCTCGGCGACGAGACCGGGCTGGATCCGGCGGTGGCCGCCGACCTGGACGCCCGGGAGCGCGCGGTGCTGCGCGCCGTACCGGCCGTGGTGGCGACCAGCGACTGGGCGGTACGACGGCTGGTCTCGCACCACGGCCTGGCACCCGAACGGGTCCATGTCGCCGCCCCGGGTGCCGACATCGCCCCGCTGGCCGGTGGCACCGACGGGGTCTCGCACCTGGTGTGCGTCGCCGCCGTCACCCCGCGCAAGGGCCAGCACCGGCTGGTCGAGGCGCTCGCGGCGGTCCGGGACCTGCCGTGGACCTGTACCTGCGTCGGCGGCCTCGGCCAGGACCCCGAGTACGTCGCCCATCTGCGGTCGCTGATAGCCCGGCACGGTTTGACGGACCGGCTGCACCTCGCCGGTCCCCGCTCCGGTGCCGACCTCGACGCCAGTTACGCCGCCGCCGACCTGATGGTCCTCACCTCGTACGCCGAGACCTACGGCATGGCGGTCACCGAGGCCCTCGCCCGGGGCATCCCGGTGCTCGCCACCGACGTCGGCGGGCTGCCGGAAGCGGTCGGTAGGGCTCCTGACGGCGGGGTACCCGGCATCCTCGTGCCGCCGGAGGACCCCGCCGCGCTCGCCGCCGAACTGCGCGGCTGGTTCGGTGAGGCGGACGTACGCCGTCGTCTGAAGGCCGCCGCGCGCGGCCGGCGGGCGGCGCTCGACGGCTGGGCGACCACCGCCCGCAGCCTGGCCGGAGTCCTGCTGAGGCTCCCCGACGAACCCCGGAGGGCGGCATGACCAGCGAGACGGCTACCACTGATCCGGTCGGCGCGATACCCGCGCAGCCCGGACCCAGGGATGTTACGGATGCAGGGGTGGGACGAGAGCAGATGGATGCCGCAGCCTCCGGTGAGCCCGGACAGACCGAGGTGATAGCCGGGGCCGGTCCCGTCGTACGCCTCGGCGAGCGGGCCACCGTACGCCTGCGCGAGAACGCGCCGGAGGAGCCGCCGCGGTACGCCCCCGAGTGGCTGGAGCTGCGGGAGAGCGCGGACGCGGCCGCCCGGTCACACGATCTGCTGGATCCGCTGCGGATCCGGCTGGCCAACCTGCCCGGCAGGGCGGGCGGGTTCGTCGTGCACGACCTGGGCTGCGGCACCGGCTCCATGGGCCGCTGGCTGGCGCCCCGCCTGGACGGCGCCCAGCACTGGATCCTGCACGACCGCGACCCCTACCTCCTGCACTTCGCCGCCGTCGCCTCGGCCCGGGTGGCCGCCGACGGCAGCCGGGTCACGGTGGAGACCCGCCGCGGTGACGTCGCCCGGCTCACCCCCGACGCGCTGATAGGTGCCTCGCTGGTGACCGCGTCCGCGCTCCTTGACGTCCTCACCCGGGAGGAGGTCGAGGTACTTGCCGAGGCCTGCGCCGGGGCCGGCTGCCCCGCCCTGCTCACCCTCTCGGTCGCCGGTCGGGTCGAGTTCGACACCCCCCACCCGCTGGACGCGGAGCTGACCGAGGCCTTCAACGCGCACCAGCGGCGCGGCGGGATGCTCGGCCCGGACGCGGTCACCGCCGCCTGCGAGGCGTTCGCCGACCGGGGCGCCACGGTCAAGGTGCACCCCAGCCCCTGGCGGCTCGGCCCCGACGAGAAGGCGCTCACCGAGCAGTGGCTGCGCGGCTGGGTCGGCGCGGCCGTCGAGGAGCGCCCCGAACTGGCCGAGCGCGCCCAGGCCTACCTGGCCGAGCGGCTCGCCTCCTGCGCGGCCGGCGAACTGCGGGTCGTCCTGCACCACAGCGACCTCCTGGCGCTCGCCCGGCCGACCGGAGGCACCTCATGACCACCCCCACCCTGGTCCGTGAGACCGCCCCGGTCGCCCCGGTGACCGTCCCCCGGCGCCTCACCTTCCGCGCTGTACGCACCCACCTGGGCACCGTCGCCGGAGTCGCCATCATCGCCGTGCTGCTGTGGCGGCTCGGCACCGGTGTCTTCCTCGACGGACTGCGCCGCATCGACACCCCGACGCTGGTCGCCGGCCTGGTGATCGGGGCGGTCACGACCGTACTGAGCGCCTGGCGCTGGCAGTTGGTGGCCCGCAGCCTCGGCCTGCGGCTGCCGCTCGGGCCCGCCGTCGGCGACTACTACCGTGCGCTGTTCCTCAACGCGGCCCTGCCCGGCGGGGTGCTCGGCGATGTGCACCGGGCGGTCAGGCACGGGCAGAGCGAGGGCGACGTCGGGCGCGGGGTGCGCGCGGTCGTCCTGGAACGGACCGCGGGACAGATCGCGTTGACGGTGTTCGGCGCGGGCGCGCTGCTGATCCTGCCCTCGCCGGTCCGCGACGAGGCGCGCGACTTCGCCCCGCTGGTGGCGGCCGGCCTGGCGGGCGCCTGCGCGGTCGTGGTCGCGGTCCGCATGAACAGGGCCCCGGGCAAGCGCGGCGGCGCCCTGCGCGCGACGCTCGCCGAGGCCCGCCAGGCGCTGCTGTCACGGCGGAACGGGCCGGGCGTCGCGCTGTCCTCGGCGGTCGTCCTCGCCGGCCACGTCGGGATGTTCGTGGTGGCCGCCCGGGTCGCCGGCTCCGCCGCCTCCATGGCGGCGCTGGCGCCGATCGCGGTCCTCGCCCTGGTCGCCATGGGCCTGCCGCTGAACGTCGGCGGCTGGGGCCCCCGGGAGGGCGTCACCGCCTGGGCGTTCGCCGCGGCGGGCCTCGGCGCGGACACCGGGCTCGCCACCGCCGTCGTCTACGGCGTGCTCAGCTTCGTGGCGGCCCTGCCGGGGCTGGTGGTCCTGGTCGTCCGCTGGTACGCGGGGATGCGCTACGCCCGCCCCGCGGTGAGCAGTTCGAAAACCGCGCCGAACGAGTCGGCCAGGCTCGCCAGGAGTTCCTTCCCCTTTTCCGCCGACCCCAGGGAGGGACGGCCGATGACGCCCGACTCGGTGTAGGCGGACATTCCCAGGGTGAGGAGATGACGGCGGTCGTCAGCGGTGAAATCGGCGGACTCGTGACCAGGGCGGACCAATTCGGGATGAGCGTGCAGCAGAATCGAGGTCTCGATTTCTCCCGCGTGCATGTCGGTGAGCGCCGAGGTCTCCACCCCGGCCCGTCCGAGCGCCGTCTCCCAGTCCTCCGCGGCCGGGTACAGCGCCATCCGCTCACCCCGTGCGGACGCCTCCTGGACGACATTGCCCAGCACGTAGTTGCCGCCGTGGCCGTTGACCACGACCAGTGCCTCGACGCCCGAGCGGTGCAACGATTCTGCGATGTCCCGGACCACCGCGTGCAGGGTCACCGAGGAGATGCTGACGGTCCCCGGCCAGGCCGCGTGCTCGTGCGAGCAGGAGACCGTCACCGGCGGAAGGAGGTGCACCGGGAATGCGGCGGCGATCTCCCGGGCGACGGCACAGGCGACGAGCGTGTCCGTCGCCAGCGGAAGGAAGGGGCCGTGCTGTTCGAAGCTTCCCACGGGAAGGACGGCGACCTGAGTTGAAACGCCCGCCCCCCTGGTCCGTACCTCTTCCGTGGTGTCCGCCGGCAACAAGCCGTATGCCGCGGTACGCGCGCCCGAACCATTCATCTTTTCACGGCCTTTCGTCTCCTCTTAGGAATCAGATCATGACAGAGAACATCGGCGTACTCGGCAAGAAGTCCCCACGGCGTTCGGGCGTGGAACGCGTCGTCAATGCACCGCTGCCCACCGTCTACGGGAAATTCCAGGCGATCGGCTACCTGGACCACGAGCGTGGTGACGAGCAAGTCGCCCTGGTCTACGGGGATATCGACAGCGACCGGGTACTGACCCGGCTGCACTCGGAGTGCCTGACCGGTGACGCGTTCGGCTCCCAGCACTGCGAGTGCGGTGACCAGCTGGCCGCCGCCCTGCGCGCGGTCGTGGCCGAGGGCAGCGGCATCGTCGTCTACCTGCGGGGACACGAGGGCCGCGGCATCGGGCTGCTCGCCAAGCTGCGCGCGATGGCCCTCCAGGCGGAGGGCCTGGACACGGTCGAGGCCAACCTCGCGCTCGGCCTGCCCGTCGACGCCCGCGACTACGGCGTCGCCGCCGGCATCCTGCGCGACCTCGGGGTGAGTTCCGTCCGCCTGATGTCCAACAACCCGCGCAAACGGGAGTCCCTGGTACGCCACGGCATCGAGGTCGCCGAGACGGTCCCGCTGCTGATCGAGCCGTGCGAGAACAACATCACGTATCTGCGGACCAAGCGTGAGCGCCTCGACCACGTCCTGCCCCACCTGGACGCGGTGGCGCACTGGTCCTGAGGTACCGGGTGGCCTCCGGGGAAGGAACAGGAGAGACCGACAGGAGGCGCACGCGTGAATCTTCGAGCCCAGGTCGTGATCATCGGCGGCGGGGTGATGGGCACCAGCATCGCCTACCACCTGGCGAACGCGGGCGTCCGTGACGTCGTCCTCGTCGAACGGGACGAACTCGCCGCCGGATCCACCTCGAAGGCCGCCGGCGGGGTGCGCGCCCAGTTCTCCGACGAGCTCAACATCCAGCTGGGCGCGCGCAGCCTGGCCGCCTTCGCCCGCTTCGGGCAGGAGATCGGGTACGACATCGGGCTGCGCCGCGTCGGCTACCTCTTCCTCCTGTCCACCCCCGAGGAGGTCGCCTCCTTCGAGGCGGGCGTCCGGCTCCAGAACCATCTCGGCGTGCCCAGCCGGATGCTCACCCCGAAAGAGGCGGCCCGGCTCTCCCCGCTGATCGCCACCGAGGGACTGCTGGCCGCCGCGTACTCCCCGGACGACGGCCACTGCACTCCCGAGTCCGTCGTGCACGGCTACGCGGCCGCCGCCCGCGCCCAGGGCGCCCGCGTACTGCGCCACACCGAGGTCACCGGCATCGAACTGGACGGCGCCTTCGTCACCGCCGTGCACACCACCCTCGGCCGGATCGCCACCGACACGGTGGTCTGCGCGGCCGGGGCCTGGTCGAGGGCGGTCGGCGCGATGGCCGGCGTCCACTTACCGGTGCAGCCGCTGCGCCGCCAGATCGCGGTCACCGAACCGGTCCCGGGGCTGCCGCCGACGCTGCCCATGACCATCGACTTCACCACCAGCCTGTACTTCCACGCCGAGGGCCCGGGACTGCTGCTCGGCATGTCCGATCCGGACGAGCGGCCCGGCTTCGCCACCGACCCGCACGACCGCTGGGTCCCGCGCCTGTACGCGGCGATGGAACGCCGGGCCCCCGCCCTGCTCGACCTGCGCCGCACCGGCGGCTGGGCCGGGCTGTACGAGAACACCCCGGACCACAACGCCCTGATCGGCGAGGCGACTTCGGTCTCCCGGTTCCTGTACGCCACCGGGTTCTCCGGCCACGGCTTCCTCCAGGGCCCGGCTGTCGGCGAGGTGATCCGCGACCTCTACCTGGGCCGCGCCCCCTTCCTCGACGTCCGTCCGCTCGGCGCCGGCCGGTTCGCGGCCGACGCTTCCCGCCCGGAGACCAACCTGGTCTGACCGGGCCCCTCTTGATCCAGGAGCGTCCTAGTCCTGGATCGTCTCGTGGACCAGCCTGCGCAGCTCCGGGAGGATCTTCAGGGTCCTGGGGCGCACCTGGGTGTGGAACTGCACGGTCAGGTCGTGGGTGGGGTCGACCCAGAAGGCGGTGGTGGCCGCGCCGGTCCAGCCGTAGCTGCCGAGGCTGCTCGGCGACAGGGTACGGGCGGGGTCGATCACCACCGAGACGCCCAGGCCGAAGCCGAGGCCGCCGTTGCCGGGCTCCTGGTGGGGAGGGGCGCCGAAGGCCCGCAGGTCGGTGCCGCCGGGCAGGTGGTTGCTGGACAGCAGGGCTACCGAGGCGGGGGAGAGCAGCCGGACGCCGTCCAGCTCGCCGCCCCGGCGCAGCATCTCCGTGAAACGGTGGTAGTCGTACGCCGTCGCCGCGAGGCCGCCGCTGCCCGACAGGAGGCGGGGGCGGCCGCGCAACGGCAGCCCGGGGATCGCCTCGATGCCGCCGTCCTCCGTCTCTCCGTACAACTCCGAGAGCCGGTCGGCCTGTTCGGGCACGATGTGCAGGCCCGCGTCCGGCATGCCGAGCGGGCGGAAGACCCGGTCCGCGAAGAACTCGTCGAGCCGCTGCCCGGAGACCACCTCGATGACGCGGCTGAGCACGTTGAAACCGACGGAGTAGTTCCACTGCGTGCCCGGCTCGAACTGGAGGGGCATCCGCGCGTACACCTCCATCGTCTCGGCGAGATTCGCGCCCGTCGGCACCGAGAACTCCAGGCCCGCCTCGCGGTAGCGGGCGTCCACCGGGTGCGAGTGGTAGAAGGCGAAGGTCAGCCCGGCGGTGTGGGTGAGCAGATGCCGGATCAGGATCGGCCCGTCGGCCGGCCGGGTCACCATGCTGTCGCCCGAACCGCTCACGTACACCCGGGGATCGGCGAACTCGGGCAGCAGGCGGCCGACCGGGTCGTCCAGTGACAGCAGACCGTCCTCCACCAGCAGCAGTATCGCCACCGCGGTGACCGGCTTGGTCATCGAGTACACCCGCCAGATGGTGTCCGGCTCGACCGGCAGTCCGGCCGCGCGGTCGCGGTGGCCCTGCGTGGTGAGGTGGGCGATCCGGCCGCCGCGCGCGACGGCCACCAGGTAGCCGGGCAGGCGCCCTTCGTCGACGTAGTGGGCGAAGTGCTGGTCGAGGCGGTCCAGCGCCTTCACGTCCAGCCCGACCTCACTGGGGTCGACTTCCTGTCGCAGCTGTGCCATCGCTCTCCTCCGGTCGTGTCGTCCCGCTGTGCGGTCCGACCTCGGACCTCATCGTCGCGCAGGAACAGGGGAACGGTCCCGCCCATCCGCGTCCGGTGTGACGGACGCTATAGAAGAGGCGCCGGGTAAGGGACACCCGGCCGCCACGCCGAGCGCGGCCCGGAACGCCAGTGCGAGCAGCGGTTTCACGACCCTGGACACCGGCGGGGCGCCCACGCGCACATGCCCCCGTCTTCCCGTGCGCGCTCCGGGTACGCCCGCCCCGGGGGCGATCTTCCCGCCGAACCGGCCGACGGGAATGCGGGGCGGGCCCGGCGGGGTTCTCCCCACATGACCCAGGACGCTCTTCTGAAGCTGCTCTCCGAAGGCCACAACGGGGTGCTGGTCACCCTCAAGAGCGACGGCCGCCCCCAGCTGTCCAATGTCAATCACGCGTACTACCCGGACGAGCGGACCGTCCGTGTCTCGATCACGGACGACCGCGCCAAGACCCGCAACCTGCGCCGTGACGCCCGTGCCTCGTACCACGTCACCAGCCCCGACCGGTGGGCGTACACGGTCGCCGAGGGCACCGCCGAGCTCTCGCCGGTCGCCCAGGACCCGTATGACGAGACCGTCGAGGAACTCATCCGCCTCTACCGTGACGTCCAGGGCGAGCACCCCGACTGGGACGACTACCGCGCCGCGATGGTCCGCGACCGGCGGCTGGTGCTGCGGCTGCGCGTGGAGCGGGCGTATGGCATTCCGCGCGCCTGAGAGCGGGCCCCGGGACCGGGCCTAGGACCTGTGATGGAGGGCGATCGGCCGATGGTTGAGGCGCGGGTCCGATGCCTAGGCTGCCGAGCAGGGAACGGCAGCTCAGGAAGAGGTCACCATGCCCGTGAACGGTCGCAGTCACCTCCGCGTCGCCCGGCCCTCCAGGGACCTCGCCGCGGCCGAGCGCTTCTGGGTGCGCGGGCTGGGGCTCGGTGTGGTGTGGCGGGCCGAGGGCGGTCCGGAGCCCGGTGAGCACGACCTGCTGATGCTGGGCTGGCCGGACGCCGGCTGGCATCTGGAGCTGGTCCATGAACCGGCCCGGCCGGTCGAGCCGCGGCCCACCGAGGAGGACCTGCTGGTGGTCTACGTCGACGGCCCGGTGCCCGACGACCTGGTCGCCCGGCTGGAGGAGCACGGCGGCAAGCGGGTGCCGTCACCGAACCCGTACTGGAACCGGTGGGGGGTCACGATCGAGGACCCGGACGGATACCGGCTCGTGCTCTGCGAGCGGGGCTGGTCCAACGCGTAACCGGGAGTGCTTGCCGCTCGCCCCGTCCGCCGCTAGCCTCCGCCCGTGATCAATGGGGCACATGTGGTGATCTACACGCGCGACGCCGAGGCGGACCGCGCCTTCCTCCAGGACGTCCTGGACTGGCCGCACGTCGACGCCGGACACGGCTGGCTGATCTTCAAGCTGCCGCCGGCCGAGGTGGCCTGCCATCCGGCCGACGGCGAACCGTCGCACGAACTGATGTTGATGTGCGACGACCTCGATGCCACGACCGCCGAACTGACGGCGAAGGGCGTGGAGTTCAGCCGACCCGTCCAGGACGCGGCCTGGGGCCGGGTGACGGGCTTCCGGCTGCCGGGCGGAGGCGAGGTCGCTTTGTACGAGCCGCGCCACCCGCGCGCCCAGCACCGGCCTCCTCCCGTACCCAGGTCTCCAGCGTGTACGTGAACTCGGCAGCCTTGTCGGGCCAGTTGAAATGAGCGACGGCCGCCTCGCGGCCCCGCTGGGCCGCGGTGTGGCGCAGTATCGCGTCGGCGCTCAGCCGCCGTATCGCCTCCGCCGCCGCGCGCGGATCCTCGTAGGGGACGACGAGACCGCAGCCGTGCCGCTCGACCATGTCGGCCGCCAGCGGAGTGGGCGTGGTGATGACGGGGACGCCGTGCGCCATGTACTCGACGACCTTGGTGGGCCGTGAGTGGCGGTAGTTGGGCTGGTCGTGCAGGAGGGAGAGGCCGGCCAGGGCGCCCGGGAGCAGCGCGAGGGCGCGGTCGTTGGGCAGGAAGCCGTGCCAGCGCAGCACGCCGTCCCGGTCGGCCGCCGCGAGCGCCTCCCGGACGTCCGGGTCGGCCGCCCCGGCCACCTCGATGCGCAGTCCCGGCCCCAGGTGCCGGGCGGTCTCGATCAGGTCCAGCGCGCCGCGGGCGCGGGACAGGTGACCGACGTAGACGACGCGTTCGCTGCCGGGAGGTTCGGGCGCCTGCACCGGTGCGGTCGTGAAGTTGGGCACCACCGGGTGGGTGCGACGGAACCGTTCCTGGTAGGCGTCCTCGGCGAGCAGCAGCCGCAGATGGCGTTCCGCCAGCCGCTCGGCCGCCCGCACACCGAGCCGCAGCGGTGGCCGCAGCGCCCGCGGCACCCAGCGTTTCACGGCGAGCGCGGCGGCGGTGTCCTCGTGGACGTCCCACACGACCACCGGGGCCGCCTCGGACCGCCGCCAGCGGCGCAGGGTGCCGGGCAGGGCGAGGAGCAGTTCCGGGTCGTGGAGGAGGATCACGTCCGCCTCGTGGCCGCGGTCGGCGAGCAGCGCGCGGGCCGCGCCCACCGCCGCCCGACGGCTGCGGCCCGCCGCCCGGGGCAGGTCGATGCCTTCGAGGTCGGCGCGGGGGCGCACCTCGCGGGCCGAGAACGGCGCCGCGTACACCACGTGGTGCCCCCGGTCCCGCAGCGCGGTGATCTGCCGGTGCAGTATGCGCGCGTCCTCGGGGTGGTGGACGACGGTGACGACGAGTATCCGCATCTGAGCGCCTTTCGACTCCGCCGCCGGAGCCCTCGGACTCCAGGCGGCGGAAGGGGAGTTGCCACAGAGATCGCCTACAGCACCTCGACACCGGGCCGGAAGATCCGCCCGCGGGTGTCGAAGAGCAGCCGGGCCTCGTCGCCGAGGGCCGGGAGGTCGTACGCGGAGTGGTCCTGGAGCAGGATCGTCAGGTCGTGCGAGCGCACGGCGGCCATGACATCGGTGACACGCGGCACGGCCTCCCCGTCCACGAACCAGGCGGGCACGAACGGGTCGTGGAAGGCGATCTCCGCCTCCCGGTCCCGCAGCAGCCGCGCCACCGGAACCGCCGGCGCCTCGCGCTGGTCGGCGACGTCAGGCTTGTAGGTGACGCCGAGGAGCAGCACCCGGGAGCCGTGCAGGGCGCGGCCCTCGTGGTTGAGCAGATCCTGCGCGCGCCGGACGACGTACTCCGGCATGTGCGCGTTGATCTCCCGGGCCAGTTCCACGAACCGGAACTCGTAGCCGATCGAACGCACCTTGTACGACAGGTAGTTGGGGTCGATCGGGATGCAGTGCCCGCCCACCCCGGCGCTCGGCCGGAAGGGCTGGAAGCCGAACGGCTTCGTGCCGGCGCAGCGGATCGCGTCCCATACGTCCACACGCAACTCCTGGCACAGGATGGCCAGTTCGTTGACCAGGGCGATGTTGACGTGCCGGTAGGTGTTCTCCAGGAGCTTGGCCATCTCGGCTTCCCGGGTGCCCTTGGCCTGTACGACGGTGTCGACGAGCTTGCCGTAGAAGGCGGTCGCCCGGGCCGCGCACGCCGGGGTGTGGCCGCCCACCACCTTCGGTGTCTCGCGCAGCCCGTGGGTGGTGTTGCCGGGGTCGATGCGCTCCGGTGAGAACGCCAGCGCGAAGTCCTCGCCGGCCCGCAGCCCCGACTCCTCCAGGATCGGTTTCAGCACCTCGTCGGTGGTGCCCGGATAGGTCGTCGACTCGAGGACGACGAGCCGTCCGCGGCCCAGTCTGCCCGCCACCGCCCGCGCGGCGGAGGTCACCGCGCCGAGATCGGGACCGCCGTCCTCGCTGAGCGGGGTCGGCACACAGATCACGATCGTCTGCGCACGGGCCAGGCAGGCGTCGTCCGTGTACGCGGTGAAGCCGGCCTGCCGCATGCGGGCGACGTCGTCGTCGGAGACGTCGTCCACATGGGAGTGTCCGGCGTTGAGGCCCTCCACGACCCGTGGGTCGAGGTCGAGCCCCGCCACTCTCAGCCCGACCAGCGACGCCTCCCGCGCGAGCGGAAGCCCGACGTAGCCGAGCCCGATGACGGCCAGTTCGAAGCCGTCGGTCCGTTCTGCGTCCCCGAGCGATTCGCTCAATTCCCCGAGCGGTACGGCCTTTTCGACCTGCATAGGGATTCACTCCGCCCTCAACGGCAGACGCCGTATGGATCCGAAGGGCCCGGACGGTGGGATTCCGGGCGAGGGGGCCTCAGACACATCCAAGAGCGCGATACGCGTCTCGGGTCGTGGCAGCGACCCTTTTCCAGGTGCGGTCACGCGCTACCAGAGCGCGGGCGGACGCTCCCCATTCATGCCGCCGTTCTCGACTGTAAAGCAATACTTCGAGAGCTTCTGCCCAAGCATGCGGTGATTCAGGCGAGATCAGCTGGCCGGTAACTCCCGGTTCGACCAGTTCTCGTAGGGCGGTGAGATCACTGGCCGCTACGGGAACACCGCTCGCCATGGCCTCGACCGGCTTGAGCGGGGTGACCAGACGGCAGACCCGTTCATCGGTGCGCGGCACCGCGAAAACATCCAGAACCGCGTGGTAGGAGCGCACTTGGTCGTGCGGGACACGGCCGGTGAACAGCGCGACGCCGGCGCCGAGACCCAGCCGGCCGGCCAGTGCCTCGAGTGCCCCGCGCTCGGGTCCGTCACCGACGATCAGCAGCCGCAGCGGAGCCCCACGACGGCGCAGCTCGGCACCCGCATGGAGCAATGTGCCGATTCCCTCGTGTGGAGTAAGGCTGCTGACGGTGCCCACCACGAAGTCGTCCGCCGCGATGCCGAGCCGGCCGCGCAGTTCCGCCCCGTCCGGCGGCGGGGCGAGGAAGGCGTCGTCCACCGCGTTGGGCACGATCAGGACCCGCTCCTCGGGCACCCCGCGGGAGACGATCTCGGCCTTCATCGCCGTGCCCAGGGTCAGCACCAGGTCGGCCTGGCGCATGCAGTACGTCTCCAGGGCGCGCCGCGCGCGGTAGGTCCGGTCCTCCGGAGTGCGGCCCGCCGCCTGGGTCAGCCAGGTCTCCTCCAGGAACCCGCGCACCTCGTACACCACCGGCAGTCCGTAGGTCTCCCGCAGGGCCAGCGCCACCCGCCCGTTGCCGTGGTCGGTGGCCGCGTGCAGCACGGCGGGCCGCAGCCGCTCCACCAGGCGCCCGGCCAGCTCGGCGTTGCGGGCCAGTACCGGGCCCTGCCCGTAGGGCAGGTTCAGCGGCAGCAGCCGGTGCTGCGGCACCCCGTTCACGATCTGCAGCGGACGGGCGTCCAGGACGCCCTGCGCCACCGGGAACCCGATGCGGGTCACCACGTGCGGATCGAGCCCGGCGGCCCGCTGGGCCTCGGCGAGGGCCTGGGTGCGCACGGTGTATCCGGCGTGCTTGAACGGCAGCCCGTTGGTCACCAGATGGAGCACCCGGCCGGGCTCGGGCCGTACCGGCCGCCCGGCGGGTGCCGCTACCCGGGCGGCGGACGGCGTCGCGGCCGGCCCGGCCGAGCGGGCCCGGGCGGAGAGCCGCCGCTCGACCGGCCGCAGCCCGCGACGCACCCGCTCCGGCAGCAGTCGTACGCCGAGCAGCGCGGCCCGCGCGGGATCGCTGCGCAACTCGCCCCATGCGACGGATGCGGCCAAGCTGAGTGCACGGGGAATCCGAAGAACACGGCGCGGCATGTGCGGGAACAGAAGTCGGGCCATGTCGCCAAGGTAGGCCGACAGAGCGGAGAACGTACGACATGAACGGCCGCGTACTCCATGTCGTAGGGACCAGGCCGAACTTCGTGAAGGCCGCGCCCGTCGTCGCCGCCCTGCGCGCGACCGGGCACGACCAGGTCCTGGTGCACACGGGTCAGCACTACGACGAACGGATGTCGCACATCTTCTTCCGGGAGCTGGGCCTGCCCGCTCCGGACACCGATCTGGGCGTCGGCTCCGGCAGCCAGGCCCGGCAGACCGCCGACCTGCTGGTGGCGCTGGAGGGCGAGCTGCTGGCCCGCGCCCCGGCCCTGGTCGTCGTGTACGGCGACGTGAACTCCACCCTCGCCGCGGCCCTGGCCGCCGCGAAGCTGGGCATCCCGGTCGCCCACGTCGAGGCGGGCCTGCGCAGCTTCGACATGGCGATGCCGGAGGAGGTCAACCGGCGCCTGGTCGACCAGCTGGCCGAGCTGCTCTTCGCGACCAGCCCGGAAGCCCTCGGCCATCTCGCCCGCGAGGGCGTCGACCCGGGCCGGACGCACCTCGTCGGGAACCCGATGATCGACACCCTGCTCACCCATCTGGACCATTTCGACCCGGTCGCCGCCCGCACCGCCCACGCACTGCCCGAACGCTACGGCGTGGTCACCCTGCACCGGCCGGCCAACGTCGACGACCCCGAGGCGGCCGCGGCCGCCGCCCGCGCGCTCACCGAGGCGGCCATCCACCTGGACCTCGCCGTGCCCCTGCACCCGCGCGGCCGGGAGGCACTGCGCAAGGCGGGCCTCGCCGACGCGCCCGGCATCCATCTGCTCGAACCGCTCGGCTACGTCGAGTTCATGGGCCTGGTGCGGGGCGCCGCCGCCGTGATCACCGACTCCGGCGGGGTCCAGGAGGAGACCACCGTGCTGGGCGTCCCCTGCCTGACGCTGCGCACCACCACCGAACGCCCCGTCACCGTCACCCACGGCACCAACCGCCTGGTGAGCCACAGCGAACTGGTGCCCGCCCTGCGCAAGGTCCTGGACGGACCGCCGGCCGCCGACCCCGAGGGCCCGCCGCTGTGGGACGGCAAGGCCGGCCCCCGCATCGCCCGCGTACTCACCGAGTGGCTGGAGCGCCATGACTGAGGCCACCCGCACCCACCCCGACGGTCCCCGCGCCCTCGGGCACACCGCCCGCACCTACTGGGACACCCGGCACCGCGAACGCGACGACCTCGCCTCCGGCGGCCACATCGGCCTGGACCGGCCCGGCAACGAGATCTTCTACGCGGTACGGCTCGGCCAGCTCCTCACCCTGATCGGCGACCTGTCCAGCCCGGCCTCCCCGCTGTTCGTGCTCGACGCCGGCTGCGGCAAGGGGCACTTCGCCCGCGCCCTGGCCCGCTGCGGCCACCACGTGGACGCCTTCGATGCCAGCGAGGAGGCCGTCAGCCAGGCCCGCGCCGAGGGCGGCGGCCCCCGCTACGCCTTCGCCGCCCTCGACGAGTGGCGCAGCCCCTGGCTCTACGACGTGGTGATGTGCGTGGACGTCCTCTTCCACGTCATGGACGACGCGCAGTGGGCGGCCGGCCTGCGCAACCTCGCCTCACTGGTCCGGATCACCGGACGGCTGATCGTCACCGACGAGCACACCGACGAGCCCGTCCCGCGCGGCGACTACATCCTGCACCGGCCGATCGCCGCCTACCGCAGGGAACTCGAGCCCCTGGGCCTGAGTCACACCCACTTCCGGCCCTACGGCTTCCGCGAGAACCGGGTCGGCTTCCATGTCTTCACGAGGACCCGCTGATGCGCCTGACCGATCTGCTCCACCCGCACCTGGACGACGTGACCTCGGTCGTGGACGCGACGCGCGGCGGCCTGCGTCTTGACCCCTATCTGCACCTCCCGCCGGGCGTCGCCTCGACCCGGCACGAACAGCCGGTCGGCGAAGGGGAGTTGATGCTCCTCTGCTACGGCCCCGACCCGGACCTGCACGGCGACGAGGCGGACTGCCTCGCCGCACTGGAACGCATGCGGCCCGGCGGCCGCGGCCTGATCGTCTTCGGCCACCCCGGCACCGACCTGCCCTACCACCGTCTCCTCGACGCCCTGGTGGCCCACCGCTGCCAGGTGCTGCACGCCGCCGCGCTCGGCTACACGCATCTGCACGCCGGCGCGGTCTTCGCCTGCACCGAGGAACTCCTGCCGCCGCACGACTGGTTCGGCCACCCGCTGCCGGCCGACGGTTTCGCCACGGCCCTCCGGATCGCCGACGAGTACGTCCTCGCCGACTTCGTCTCCCGCTCCCAGCGGGCCCGCCTGAACGACTTGGAGCGGGCGGCCGAGGAGACCGCCCGCGCCCTGGAGAGCGGCCGCGAGGACGGCCTCGCCGAACGGCTGGCCGCCGCCCTGCGGGACAAGGACCAGCTGGCCTCCGCCCTGCGCGGGGCCCGGGAGCGGACCGGTGTGCTGGAGGCCCGCGTGGCCATGCTGGAGGGTTCCACCTCGCTGCGGGTCGGCAAGGCCCTGGTGTCGGCGGCCCGGTCGCCGGGGCGCGGCGCGGCCCGGCTGCCCGGGGAGCTGTACGGGCTGTGGCGGCAGCGCAAGGTCAGGGGCCGGCCGGCGCGGGCCGCGAGCGCCGCCCCGGCACCGGAGGCACCGGCCGACGACCGCTTCTACCTCTCCCACCGCGCCCTGTCCGTGGCCCCCCGCGACCGGCTGGTGATCACCGGCGTGCTGACCGACCGCACCGCCGCCGACTTCGCGGCCGACGCCGTGGTCAGCCGGGTGCTGCCGCACGACGGGCGACTGCTGGTCGAGCGCACCGACCCGGACGTCTTCCTCGTCCAGCTCGGCGCGTGCACCGGCGAGGCCGGCCCCTGGACGCTCACCGGCACCGGACACGCCCCCGACCTCGACCGGCGCTTGGCCGAACTGATCAGCCAGGCAAGGGGGCTGGGCCGTGCCGCGGTGCTGTGGCGGGACGGCCCGGCGTCCTTGGCACCGGGCCTGTCCCAACTGCCCTGGGACGCCGTCCTCGACGGCGACACCGGGACCGCGCTCTCCCGCCTCGACCCGGTCACCGACGGCCGGGACCGGCTCCGGGACGTCTTCCAGCAGGACAGCACCCGGGTACGACTGGCCCGGCTCGCCGAACTGGCCGGCGCCCCCGCCCCGACGGCCGAGCGCCGGGTCGCCGTCCTGGCCGCGCCCCGGGACGCCACCGACGTGGCCCGGCTCGTCGCCCAGACGCTCTGCCAGCTGCACCGGCCGGCCGAGGTGGTGGTCGCCGACCCCGTGGGGCTCGACCTCGGCGAACTCACCGCCGCCTCCGTCGCCGTCCACTCCGGACCGCCCACCGCGCCCTGGGTCGCCGACTGGACGGACCTGACCGAGGACCGCCCCGACACCCTGCTGCTCGACCTGCTCTGCGCCCAGGAGTTCTCGGGCGCCGACGCGGTGGGCCACACCCCCGCTGCCGACGACTACGCCTTCGTACCGACCCTGACACCGCTGCTCGTCCGCCGGTCGCTCCTTGACACCGGCACCCCACCGGACACCTGGTCGCGTGCCGGGCACCGCCTGTTCGCCGTGCGTGGAAAGGAACCGTCATGACCCGCACCCTCAGGGCGCTCGTCTACGGCGACGTGGACCTCAACCTCATCGACGGCTCCGCCGTCTGGGCCCAGTCGACGGTACAGGCGCTGTCCCGCGCGGGCTGCCGGACCCGGCTCGTCCTCAAGGCCCCCGTGGAGACCGGCCGGCTGACCGACCCGCTGGCCGGACTGCCCGGGGTCACCGTGGTCCGGCCGTACGAGGAGCACCTCGTCCCCGGCCAGGGCGCGCACCCCCTGTCCCCCTACCAGGCCTCGCAGTTGCTCGCCCGCCTCGACGACGAGGAGCCCTGCGACCTGCTGGTGCTGCGCGGCCGCCGGCTGGTGAAGCAGATCGTCGGCGACGGCAACTTCCACGGACGCATCTGGGCCTACCTCACCGACATCCCGCAGTCCCCGGCCGAGATGACCGAACAGGACCGCGTCGACCTCGCCCGTATCGCCAACGCCTCCCGGCAACTCCTGTGCCAGACGGAGGAGTTGCGCTGCTTCCTGGAGGCCTGGGTGCCGGAGGCCTGCGGCCGGGCCGTGCTCTGCCCGCCGGCGGTGCCCGAACCCGGCGTCCGGCTCCCGCGGCGCAACGGACTGCACGACCCCGTACGCCTCGTCTACACCGGCAAGTTCGCGCCCCGCTGGAACACCCTGCCCATGACCCGGCTGCCCGCGCGGCTCGCCGAACGCGGCATCCGGGCCGAACTCCACGCCGTCGGCGACAAGATCCACAAGGATGCCGCCCACCCCGGCTTCGACACCGCCATGGCCGAGGCGCTGCGCACCACTGACGAGGTCGTCCACCACGGCGGTGTGCCCCGCGAGGAGGCCATGCGTATCGCCGCCGACTGCGATCTCGGCCTCGGCTGGCGTGACTCCTCCCTGGACGCCAGCCTCGAACTCTCCACCAAGGTCCTGGAGTTCGGCTCCGTCGGCCTGCCCGTCGTCCTCAACCGCACCCCCGCGCACGAGGCGCTGCTCGGCACCGACTACCCGCTGTTCGTGCCGGGCGACGCGGCCCTCGCGGACGCGGTGGACGCCGTCTCCGTCGCCGTACGCGACGCCGAGGCCAGGCATCTGGCGGCCGACCGGTGTGCGGAAGCGGCCCGGCAGTACACCATGGAGGCCGCGGCCGCCCGCTGGCGTGCCCACCTCGACGGCGCCTTCCCCGCCGCCCCCGCCGCCGTCGCCACCCGCGGGCGTCCGCTGCGGATCGGGGTGGCGGGCCACGACCTGAAGTTCCTCACCCGGCTGCTCGACCACTTCCGCGCCCTGCCCGGCCTCGACGTACGCGTCGACGCCTGGCCCGCGCTCGCCCGGCACGACCCGGCCGCGAGCCGTGAACTCGCTAACTGGGCCGATGTGGTGGTCGTCGAGTGGTGCGGCCCGGCGGCGGTCTGGTACAGCCGCCACAAGCGGCGCGGCAGCAGGCTGATCGTCCGTCTGCACCGCTTCGAACTCGACGCCGGCTACCCGCAGCAGGTCGACATCGACGCCGTCGACCGCGTGGTCTGCGTCAGCCCCTACTACGCCCGCAGCACCCGGGAGCGCACCGGCTGGCCCGCCTCGAAGATCACCACGATCGGCAACTGGGTCGACGTCGACCAGCTCGACCGGCCCAAGGCCCCCGGCGCCCGGCACCGGCTCGGCATGATCGGCATCGCGCCCAGCCGCAAACGCCTCGACCTCGGCCTCGACGTCCTGGAGGCGCTGCGCGCCCACGACCGGCGCTGGCACCTCTCGGTCAAGTCCAAGCCGCCGTGGGAGTACTGGTGGATCTGGAACAAGCCCGAGGAACGTGCCCACTACGAGGCGATCCTGCGCCGGATGCAGACCTCGCCGCTGCTCGAAGGGGCCGTCGTCTTCGACCAGTTCGGCCCGGACGTGCCGAACTGGCTGCGCCGCATCGGCCATGTCCTTTCCACCAGCGACGACGAGAGCTTCCACCTCGCGCCCGCCGAGGGCATGGCCTCCGGCGCCGTACCCGCGCTGCTGCCCTGGCCGGGCGCGGACGAGATCTACGACCGGCGCTGGATCCACGACACCCCGGAGGCGATGGCCGAGTCGATCGCCGCGCTGGCCGACCAGGATGACTGGCGCGCGGCCGGGGAGACGGCCCGCGGCCAGGTACGGGAGGGCTTCTCGCTGGAACGGGTGGCGAAGGACTGGACGGAGCTGCTGGTGTCCGGCTGAGACACCCCTTTCCCGAGCCTCGTGCCCGTTCGCGTCCTCCAGGGCATGCCCGAGGACCCCGCCCCCGGCGGTTTCGCTGCGGGCGGGGTCCTCGCTGTTGGGGGTCAGGCCGCGGACTCCTGCTGCGCGGCCGGTTCGGGCAGCAGACGGGCGCCGAGCCGGTCCGCGCTCGGCCAGCGGACGTCGCAGGCCCAGCCCAGCCTCTCGAACACCCGGATCAGGCGTGCCGAGGGGTCGATCTGGCCGGGCAGCACACCGTGGCGCGCGCCCGTGGGGTCGGCGTGATGCGAGTTGTGCCAGCTCTCGCCGAAGGACAGCAGGGCCAGCGGCCAGAAGTTGGTGGCCTTGTCCCGACTGGCGAACGGGCGCCTGCCCGCGACATGACAGACCGAGTTCACCGACCAGGTGACATGGTGCAGCAGCGCCATCCGCATCAGGCCGGCCCAGAAGAACCCGGTCAGCGCACCGGTCCAGGTTCCGGTGACGAGCCCGCCGACCAGTGCGGGGGCCAGCAGCGAGACGACGGTCAGCGGCCCGAAGAGCCTGCCGACGAGTCGCAGGTCGCGATCGGCGGCGATGTCGGGCGCGAACCTGGCCCGGTTGCTCAGTTCACGCTTGAGCATCCATCCGATGTGCGCGTGCACAAGCCCCTTGAGCAGCGCGCGCGTGTCGGTTCCGAAGCGCCAGGGGGAGTGCGGGTCGCCCTCGCGGTCGGCGAAGGCGTGGTGGCGGCGGTGGTTCGCCACCCACTGCACCGGCGAGCCCTCGACCCCCAGCGAGCCCGCGACGGCCAGGGCGATGCGCAGGCCCCGCTTCGCCTTGAACGAGCGGTGCGTGAAGAGGCGGTGATAGCCGACCGTGAGGCCGAAGCCGGACACCAGGTAGGCGACCACGGCCATGCTGACGTCCAGCGCGGACAAGCCCCGTCCCCACACCAACGGCACGGCGACGGCCAGGCAGATCAGCGGGCCGACGACGAAGATCCACATCGCGATGCCCGCCGCGGCCGTCTGCGGGGCGTCGAGCAGCGGCTTGACCCCGGTCGTGGTCTCGGCGTCGCCTTCGGCGACGGCCTGTTCGGGACGGTCGGCTCTGCTCGTGTTCATCGGTTCCCCGCCGTTGCTCGAGGTTGTCGGACACGCTGCCGGACCGACCGGGAGAAGGCGCGCGCGTACGCTGGCGAGCGTGCTCGGCGGCCTACGTCCCACGATCGCACCGGACGGCATCCCCGCAGGTCACCGCTCATGTCCAGGGTGTGAACGGCGTGGGACCAAATATCCTTCCCGACCCGGCAAAAGCGTCGCTCCCCGCCGGGCGGGCGGCCGGGTCCAGGAACCACCCCCAAGCGCGCCCTTGTCGACAACTCCCGGCCTCCCGGCCGTGGTTGACCCGTACCCAGCGCGAGCGGCCCCACCCCCCTCAGTCCCTGGAAACGCTTGATCTCAAGTGCGCTCGAGGTTCTACAGTCGGATGCGCTGATGCCGACGTCGTGGAGAGGAACGGCCATGAGGACACTGGTGCTCGGGAGGACGCCCGCGAGGGTGACGGCCGTGTTGGCCACGCTGCGCGCGGACGGCTTCGACGCGGAGGGGGTGAGCACCGACGACGAGGCCCGGAAGCTGTTGGAGTCCGGGGAGTTCGGGGTGCTGATCATCGGCGGGGGCGTGGGGCCCGAATCCCGCGCGGAGATCAAGGAGTTCGCCGCGGGGCACCGGGTGCGGCGGGTGATCGACGGGGCGCTGTCGGAGCCGTTCGACGCCTACGTGCGGCGGGAGTTCGAGCCGCTGATCCGGGAGACCGCCGCAGGGTGACGGCCGCGGTCCGCCCGGGCACCGCCCGCGCCGGCTTCCCGGCGAGGACGTACGCTCCGACGACGGCCAGGCCGGCTCCGCCGGACGCGGTCCCGGACTCCCCCGGGCGGGCCGCCCGCTGAGCCGCTCGGTGAGCTTGTGGTGAGAGGGCGGTGAGACACGGCCCGGATTCAGGCTGCGTACAGGCACTACGGCGGATACTCACGAAGATCCGGAATGTTCATACCGTTCCGGATGTGACCTTCGTCGATTTCCGCCCGTCCTAGAGGCCGTAGCAATCCAGGACGTACCGGAAGTCCTGGAACCCGGGAGTCCTGGAGGCCGCCTCCGATGCCGAGCCCTGCCGTCACCGCGCCGCTCGCCCGTGTCCAGGGTCCGCCGCCGCCGACCCCGGTGCGGACCCTCACCGAGCGCCACGAGCGCCCCCTGCTCGGCGCCGTCGCCGCCGTCGCCGCGCTCCTCTACTTCTGGGGTATCTGGCACAGCGCGTACCACGCCTTCTACGCGAGCGCGGTCCGCAGCATGACCGACAACCCGGTCGCCTTCCTCTACGGTTCCTTCGACCCGGCGGGCTCGATCACCCTGGACAAACTGCCCGGCTTTCTGTGGCCGCAGGCCCTGTCGGCGCTGGCCTTCGGCTTCCACCCCTGGGCCCTGGTGATCCCGCAGGGCCTGGAGGGCGTGGCCGCCGTGGTGCTGTTGCACGTGGTGGTACGGCGGTGGGCTGGTGTGGGGGCGGGGTTGCTGGCCGCCGCGTTTCTCACGCTCACCCCGGTGACCGTGGGCCTGGCCCGCTCCGTCACCGAGGACGCGCCGTTCGTGCTGTTGCTGCTGCTGGCCGCCGAGGCCGTCCAACGGGCCACCGCCCGGGCCCGGACGCGCACCCTCGTCCTGGCGGGCGTCTGGGTCGGGCTGGCCTTCCAGTGCAAGATGCTGGAGGCCTGGGCGGTGCTGCCCGCGCTGGCCGTGCCCTATCTGGTGGCCGCGCCGACGCCCGCGCGCCGCCGGGTCCGCGATCTGGCGGTGTCGGGCGCGGTCATGCTGACGGTGTCCCTGTCCTGGATGCTGGTCGCCACGCTCACTCCGGCATCGGCCCGCCCGTACCTGGACGGGACGACCGACAACTCCCCGTTCGGGCTGGTCGTCGGCTACAACTTCCTCACCCGTTTCGGCGCGCTGGGCGTTGACGCGGCCGGCACCGGCAGCATCGTCGCCGACCGGGCGCACGGCGAACTGTCGGCGGGCATGGGCGACAGCGTCTGGAAGATGTTCAGCCCCGGCATCGCCACCCAGACGGGCTGGCTGTATCCGCTCGCCGCGCTCGGCCTGGTGGCCGGGCTGTCGGCGCTGTGGCGCCGCCGCGTCCCGCGCACCGATCCCGCCCTGGCCGGATACCTGATGTGGGGGGTGTGGCTGGTGACCTTCTTCCTGGTCTTCAGCTTCGGCAGCGTGACCGGACACACCTACTACATGGGCGTGGTGGCGGTGGCCCTGGCAGCACTGGCAGGGGCGGCCGTGACACAGGTAGGGCGGCGCGGCGTGCTGTGTGCGGTGCTCGCCGTCAACGTCGCCTGGTGCGCGGCCCTCGCCCTGACCTACCCGCGCTTCTTCGTCTGGTCGGTCGCCGTCGCCGTGGGACTGGGCCTGCCGGCCCTGGCGCTGCTCGTCGCCGACCGGCCGCGCCGGCACCGGGCCGGCCTCGCCGTCGCCCTCGCCGCTGTCCTCGTCATCCCCACGGTGTGGTCCGCGTCCGCGCTGTCCCTGCGGTACAACCAGCCCGGCGGTTTCGGCCGGGTCGGCCCGGCCGGCGTCCGCGTCCACGACGCCACCTCGGCCCTGACCCCGGCCCAGCGGCGGGTCCTCGCCTACCTCACCGCGCACCGCGACGGCGCCCGCTACCTGGCCGCCGTACCCCGCTGGCAGGCGGCGGCACCGTACATCCTCGCGGCCAACGCCTCGGTCCTGCCGGTGGGCGGCTTCACCGCCCATGTGCCCTACCCCGCCGCCACGGCCTTCCACCATCTGATCGACACCGGCGGGCTCCGATACGTCCTTCTGGGCCGCGCCGACCTCACCCACCGCGCCCGGGGCGCCAGGACCCCGGGCCGGGCCCTGATGCGCTGGGTCATCGGCCACTGCTCGCCGGTTCGTGTCTCGGCCTACACGGTGTACCGCTGCGGGCCGGGGCACGGAGGGTGAGCGGAAGGGCGGCCCCGGACCGCGGTCGGTCCGGGGCCGCCCAGGCAGCCGGGGTCAGCCGATGTGCGCGAACACGAAGGAGAACTCGGCCGGTCCGGCGTGGAGTTGGTACTGGGGCAGCACGCCCGGGCCGCAGGACTGCGAGCCGATGCCGTGCTGGCCGTGGTCGAGGTTGACCCAGACCCCCGCGGCGGAGCCGCTGCCGGACGCGGTACCCGGGGTGAGGTCGGTGCGGTGAGCGGCCGCGTCCAGCTGTTCGCTGGTCCAGCGGCGTGCCGTGAACCAGAACTCCGGGTCTCCCTCGATCCGCAGGCCGCCGAGCTCCGCCCAACGGACGTCCGCACGGGCGCCGTTCTCCTGCGGGCGGAGGTACGGGGTCTGCAGGTCGTCCACCGTGGACTGCCAACGGCCCACCATCGAGGCGGCCTTGGTGTCCGGATACGCCTCGCCCGGGCCGCCGCCGAACCACCGCACACGGTCGGCCGCCGGCAGGCCGAAGCGGACGCCGAGCCGGGGCAGCGGCACCGTCCAGTCGCCGTCCGGGGTCACGGAGACGGTGAGCCCGAGGCGGCTGCCGTCCGTGGTCCAGCGGTAGACGGTCACCAGCCCGAACTCCCACGCGGCGGGCGCCACCCGGGTGCGCACGGTCAACGCGTCGCCGGTCGGCTCCACCGCGTCCACGAGGTGCCGCATGCGGTGCAGACCGAACTTCCGCCACAGCGTGCCGTAGCGGATGTCGCTCTGCCAGGCGGCGCCGTCGTCGTTGTCGGTCGTTGCCCGCCACACGTCCAGCCGCAGTCCGGTCACCGCCACAGGGCCGATGCTCCGCAGCGCGCCGCTGCGCGCGTCGAAGGCGGCCGGGCCGAGAGTGATCAGCCCGTCGCCGGACACCACCGGTCCGGCGGAGGCGGCGAAGGAGGGCGACTGCCGCCCCGAGACGGGGAACTGACCCCAGGCCACGACATGCCCCTGCGGTCCCCAGCCGGTGTCCGCAGCCAGCACCGCCCGCACCGTCCACTGCGTCTCGCCGCTGCCGGTGGCCACCGGGGGCTCCGGCAGCTTCACCTCCGCCGACTCACCGGCCGCCAGGGCCGGCACGGCCAGTCGGCCCGACTCCACGGTCTCGCCGCCGACCTGGTACGACCACTCGAAGGCCAGCGCGGACAGATCGGCGAAGTCCTGCTTGTTGGTGACCCGGACGGCGGTGCCGTCGCCCTCGAACCGGACCGGCTCGATCACCTTCTTGTACTCGACCAGGCCGGGGGAGGGCCGCCGGTCGGGGAAGACCAGTCCGTCGCAGACGAAGTTCCCGTCGTGCAGCTCCTCGCCGAAGTCGCCGCCGTAGGCGTAGCCGTAGCGGTCGTCCTTGATGCCGTGGTCGATCCACTCCCAGATGAAGCCGCCCTGGATCCGCTCGTACGACTCGAAGACCCTCTGGTAGTCGGCCAGGCCGCCGGGGCCGTTGCCCATGGCGTGTGCGTACTCGCACTGGATGAAGGGGAGTCGGCGACGCTTGTGAGTGCCGCCGTCCAGGCCCCGGCCGATCCGCTCGACCTCGGCGTGGTCGGCGTACATCCGTGAGTAGACGTCCGTGTCACGGCAGTCGATGTCGCCCTCGTAGTGCACCAGGCGGCCGGAGTCCCGGCCGTGGATCCACTCGGCCATCTCGGTCAGGCCCCGGCCGGTGCCGGCCTCGTTGCCGAGCGACCAGATCACCACTGACGGGTGGTTCTTGTCGCGCTCGACCATCCGGGCCGCCCGGTCGAGCAGGGCCGGGGTCCAGCGGTCGTCGTCGACCGGGTTGTCCCGCCAGGCCTGCTCGGTGAAGCCGTGGGTCTCCAGGTCGCACTCGTCGATCACCCACAGGCCGTACTCGTCGCACAGGTCCAGGAAGTCCGGGTGCGGCGGGTAGTGGGAGGTGCGGACCGCGTTGATGTTGTGCCGCTTCATCAGCAGCACGTCCTCGCGCATGGTCTCCAGGTCGAGGGCGCGGCCCCGCTCGGGGTGCCACTCGTGCCGGTTGACGCCCTTGAAGAGGACGGGCGTGCCGTTGACCTTGATCAGCCCGTCGGCCAGTGCCACCGTCCGGAACCCGATCCGCAGCGGCACCCGCTCGCCCTCGGTGGCCAGCACCCCGTCGTACAGCTTCGGGGTCTCCGCCGTCCACGCCTCGACCGGGACCGTCACCGGCTCTCCGGTCGCGACGTCGATGTCCAGGGCGGCCACGGACACCCGCCCGTCGACATCGGAGTCGACGCGCAGGGTGCCCTCGCCCGTGAGGTGGTCGTAGGAGGCGTGGACGAAGAAGTCCAGGACGCTGCCCGCCGGGCGGTGCAGCAGGGTCACGTCACGGAAGATGCCGGGCAGCCACCACTGGTCCTGGTCCTCCAGATAGGAACCGGCCGACCACTGGTGGACGCGGACGGCGAGTACGTTGCCGGCCGGCCTCAGCAGGTGGCCGACCGCGAACTCGTGCGGCAGCCGGGAGCCCTTGAACTCGCCGATGTCCGTGCCGTTCAGCCAGACCCGGGCGCAGGACTCGACCCCGTCGAAGCGGAGGACCGCCCCGCCGTCGGTCAGGTCCCAGCCCTCGGGCAGGTCGAAGACACGGAGGTGGTCGCCGGTGGGGTTCTCGGTCGGGACCCTCGGCGGGTCGACCGGGAACGGGTAGAGGTGGTTCGTGTAGATCGGTGCGCCATGGCCCTGGAGCACCCAGTGACCCGGGACCGAGACCTCCGCCCAGCCGCCGGCGTCGAACCCGGGCTCGGCGAACGCGTCGTCCTCGGCGTCAGCCGTGGGCGACAGCCGGAAGCGCCAACTGCCGTTCAGTGAGAGCGACTCGGCGTCCGAGTGCGGGTACCGGGCGCGGGGCGGCAGGGCGCCCGAGCCCGGGGAGACGTCCTCGACGTAGTCGGTGGCGGAGGTACGGAAAGACATCGGTCTCCAGGTCGTCGGAAGAGTGTCAGCCCTTGATGCCGGTCTGCGCGATCCCCTGCACCAGCCAGCGCTGGAGGAAGAGGAAGACGAACACCAGGGGCAGGATGGAGATGGCGGTGGCCATGAAGATCGTGTGGAAGACGACCGTCTGGTTGGTCATGTACGACGAGAGCACGACCTGGACGGTCCACGCCCCCGGGTCCTGACCGATGACCAGTGGCCACAGGAAGGCGTTCCAGGCGCTGATGAAGGTGATGGTGGCGATGGCCGCGAAGAAGTTCAGCGAGTTGGGTACGACGACGCGCCAGTACGCGCCCCAGTAGCCGAGCCCGTCCACGCGTGCCGCCTCCTCCAGCTCCTTCGGGAACCCCAGGAAGTACTGCCGGAACAGGAAGCAGGTGAAACCACTGAAAAGGCCCGGGATGATCAGGCCGCGGTAGGTGTCCACCCACCCGAGCGAGGAGACCAGCACGAAGCTGGGTACGAAGGTCACCGAGGTCGGGACCATCAGGGTGCCCAGGACGACGTAGAAGATCTTGTTGGCGTGCCGGTAGGGGATGCGGGCCAGGGCGTAGCCGGCCAGGGAGCACACCAGCAGGATGCCGGCGGTCATGGAGACGCCGACCACCAGCGAGTTCCACATCGACCGGGCGAAGTCCACCTGCGGGTCGTCGAAGAGTTCCCTGACGTTGCCCCACTGGAGGTGCGTGGGGAAGAACTCCCAGTGCTCTCCGGTGATCTGGGGGTCCGTGGAGAGGGCGTTGCGGAGCAGGATGTAGAACGGGACCAGGAAGAGGAGGGTGGCGACACCGGTGGCGATGTAGAGGCCGGTGCTGCCCATCACTCCACCGCCGCGCCGGCCGGAGCGGCGGCCCTTCGTGGGCGTGGTCTTGTGCGTGTCGGGCGTGGTGGTGGTCACTTGGCCTCCTCCCCCCTTCCGAAGCCCATGATCTTGCCCTGGAACAGGGTGACGATGATGATCAGCACGGTCAGGATGACCGCCCCCGCGCTGCCGGCGCCGTAGTCCTGTTCCGTGCCGAGGGCGGTGTAGTAGAGCTCGACCAGCGGAGGCCGGCCCCAGGTGGTCTTGTCGAGCAGGTTGTAGAACTCGTCGAAGGCCTGGTAGGCGGCGATGAGCAGCAGCAGGATCACCGCGGTGGAGGTGGCCCGCAGCTGGGGCAGGGTGATGTACCGGAAGGTCTGCCAGCCCGGCTTGGCGCCGTCGAGGGCGGCGGCCTCGTACAGCTCGCCGGGGATGTTCTGCAGGGCGGCCAGGAACAGGATCATGTAGAAGCCGGACTGCAACCACAGCCGGGCCGTGACGATGACCAGCCAGTACCAGGGCGGGCTGGGAGAGGCCAGCCAGGCGATGTTGTCGATGCCGAACCAGCCGATGACGGTGTTCATCATGCCGAAGCGGACCCCGCTGAAGATGGACATCTTCCAGATCAGGGACGCGGCGACATAGCTGCACGCGGTCGGCAGGAAGAACACCGAGCGGAAGAACGCCCGCATGAACCGTATCCGGTTGACCAGCAGGGCGAGGCCGAGCGACACCGCCCAGGTGATCGGCACGATGAACGCGGCGAACACGGTGAAGGTGCCGAGGGAACCGACGAACTTGGGGTCCGTCAGCATGTACGTGTAGTTGTCGATGCCGATGAACTTGTCCGGCGTGACGGTGAACCGTGCGTCGAAGAAGCTGAGGTAGACACTCCAGCCGATCGGCACGTAGATGAAGATGATCAGCCCGATGAGGAAGGGGCTGGTGAAGAGCCAGAAGTTGAGGGTGCGGCTGCCCCGCAGGCCCCGCCGCGGCCTGACCGACTTGGCCTTCGCCGGGGCGGGGTTCGCGAGGTCGCGCGTCGTGGTCGTCGACATGGTCCGGTCCGCCCGCCCGCCTATCCGAAGAGCTTCTTCAGCTCACGGTTGACGGTCTTGTCGCACTGGTCGAGCGCTTTCTCCGGGTCACCGTCCTTGCGGACGCAGTTGGCCATGACGTCCCACGTCGCCTGGATCATCGCCTGGGTCCAGCCGATGTTGTCGAAGTGCCCGAACTCGTTGAAGAGCTTCACACCCTCCGCGGGCAGGCCGGACTTGAGCTTGGTGGCCGACGCGGCGATCGAGGCGCGCGGCGGGATGTGGAAGCCGTACGAGGTCGCCCAGTCCTCCTGGTACTTCTTCTGGTCGATCCACAGCCACTTGACGTACTCCTTGGCCGCGTCGACGTTGTCGCCCTTGGCGTTGACGAACATCGACCAGCCGCCGTTGTAGACGGACTGCTTGCCGGAGTCGACGGTCTTCGGGAAGGGGAAGATCCCGAGGTCGTCGCCGAGGGCCTTCTGGAACTGCGGCATCGCCCACATACCGCAGAACTGGATGGCGCACAGGCCCTGGCTGAGCGAGGAGGGGTCCCAGTAGTCGGTCGGGGCGCCCAGGAGCAGATCGCCGCTGGTGAACAGCTTGCGCATCTTCTTCAGGCCCTCGACGACGCCGTCGGTGTGGTAGGCGATCTGGTTCTTGTCGTCGAGGGTGTCGGCGCCCGCGGACCAGATCAGGGGACTGACGACCGCGTGCAGGTCGTTGCCCACGTACAGGCCCTTGACCTTGCCGGTGGTGAGCTTGGCGGCGGCCTCGATCAGCTCGTCGAGGGTCTCCGGGACCTTGACGCCGGCCTTCTCGAAGAGCGAGGGCCGGTAGAAGAAGAACTGCGGGTCGTCGATCATCCGGACGCCGTATATCTTCCCGTCCACCGTGTGCGACTTGATGTCGGCCGGGTTGAAGTCGTCCTTGACCGGGTCGATGAGGTCGCTCAGGTCGGCGACCTGCCCGCTCTTGACCATCTGGATCTGCGGGTGGAACTCGAACAGGTCGGGGGCGCTCTTGGTGAGCAGGGTCGCGAACAGCTTGCTCTCGTAGTCGGCACTGGTGATCCACTGCGTGGTCACGTCGGCGTCCTTGTAGGCGGCGGCGTACTTCTTGACGGCCTGCTCCGTCCCCGCCTCGCCGTAGGCGTGGAACATCTGGGTGAGCTGCGTGCCCGACCCCGACCCCCCGCCCCGCCCGTTGTTGCCGCCGCAGGCGGCCAGTGTGCCGGCGGCGGCCATGCCCGCGGCCGCCCGGAAGAGAGACCGGCGGGACCAGTTGTTGTTGCTGAGTGCCGACATGCTGACGTCCTTGTCTGTCGAGTGCGGCTGCGGCTCTACGGCCGTGGGGAACCTCGGAAGCCAGATGGCTGAAATTGCGCTGCGGTGCGGGACGTTAACCTTCGGCTAATACTTCAGCAAGAGGTTGGACGAAGTCTGCGCGAAACGTTGCACCCGGTTCGGAATCACGAACGGGAGTCAATGCAGGGTGAGTTGAGGGCCGCCGTGTCAGGAGGTGGCCGGCGGCCCTCGGTTCGTGCGGAGCGGTGCGGTTACTGCCTGGTCCAGGCCTCGTTGGCGCCGCTGTTGCAGCTGTAGAGGATCACCCTGCTGCCGTCGGCGGTGGCCTGTCCGGTCACGTCCAGGCACTTGCCGGACGCCTCGCTGAGGAGCTGGCCGTTGGCGTTCAGCAGCCAGCGCCGGCTCGCGTCGCCGGTGGGGGCGGCGCTGGTCGTCAGACCCGAACCCGTAGCCGTCAGATAGCCGTTCGCGCTCTTCAGGGTGCCCTGCGCGTCGTACGACCAGGACTGGCCGTCGGCGCCCGTGCAGGTGGCGAGGGCGGCCCCGGAGGCATCCGCCGTCAGGCACTTGCCGGACTGCCTGCCCACCAGGGCGCCGGTCACGGCCGAACTGCGGTGGCCCTTCTGGTCGAAGACGTACGTCGTGACGGAGCGGGCGGCGAGGGTGGCGGACACCGTCCCCGAACTCACCGTCGGCTTCGCGACGTCGGCCCAGTCCTCGGTGGCCGAGGTCCGCACCGCCTCCCTGGCCCGTACCGGTGCCTGGCCGTTGAAGTGCAGACTCAGCGGGGTGTCCGTGGTGTTCTGGTTGTTGACCACCACGACCCACGTGCCGTCCCGGTCGTACGCCGACACCTCGACCCCGTCGGGCGCCCCGGTCACGTTGTGCGCGACCGAGCCCGGCCTGACGAACTTGCTGTACTGGCCGAGGGCGTAGTACCGCTTCGTGAAGTACAGCGTCTGGTTGCCGTTCGTCGCGTAGTCCGGGTCGTAGTAGATCAGGCCGTCGTTCCAGCCCTCGTCGCTCCTGGTGTACGGGTCGCTGCCGTACCCGCTGGCGAGCGCCACCCACCACTGGAAGGCCGAGTCGTGGGAGCTCGCGAAGTCCTTGTAGATGATCCGGGACATCAGCAGGGCGTTGTCGATGGTCGGGTCGTACTCCTGGTTCCAGCCCGTCGAGCCCTTGCCGAAGCAGCAGATCTCCGAGGCCCAGGACGCCTTGCCGGCCGTCCTCGCCGTCTCGTAGACATTGCCCAGCTGGCCATCGCTGGGGTTGTTGTACGTGTGGTGGGCCAGCTTGGACACGTACTGCGCGGTGTCCGGCTGGGACAGCCACTGCGGGACCTCGGTGGTGAACTGCACGGTGCTGCTGGACTCGTCGGCGATGATGCCCGTCTTCTGGTGCCGGGCCCGCTGCTCGGCGCCCAACGCCCGGACGATGTCGTCGCGTTGGTCGACGGTGACCTGCATGCCCTCCTGGCCGCACGAGGCGAAGTCGTTGTCCGGCTCGTTGAAGGGGCTGATGTAGTCCAGGCGTACGCCCTGGCGGGCGAAGTGGTCGGTGACGTCGGCCACGTACTTGGCGTAGTCGGTCTCGTTCCCCGTCTTCAACTGGCCTCCGCAGCTCTGGCCGTTGGTGGTCCACTGGGCAGGCGCGCTGTTGACGAAGCCGATCAGGTCCTCGACGCCGTACTTCGCGGCGTACTCGAGGAAGGTCTGACCCCCCTTGTCCCGGCTCCAGTCGTACGAGCCGTCGGGGCCGACGAAGTCCTCGGCGGCCCGGGCCGGGGTGGTGACCGCCACCCCGCCGCCGCCGATGTTGTACCGGTAGGAGCTGAGGTCCAGGCCCTGCTTCGAGAACAGCAGTTTCGCCACCCTGGCCTGGACCTTGGGGTCGAAGTGCTGGAGGTCGTTGACCCACCAGGCACCCGAGGCGCCGATGTCGTCGATGGTCTGGGCGGCGTGCGGGGAGACCTCCGCCGGTGTCGTCCCGGCAGCGCCGGTGGTGCCGGCGGCGTCGGCGGCGTTCGCGTGCGGGGAGCTGATCAGGCCCCCTGTCACGGTCAGTACGGCCGCCGCCGTGGCTGCGGCGAGGACCGATCTCTTCGTGCGCGTCGTGCGAGTCAAAACGGCATCCCTTCCGTCGTCACGAAGGTGGTGCGGTACGGCTCCTTACGGGGGTGGTGCGTCTGGGGGTCCGCCGGCCCACCGACTGCAGGGCGCCCTCCAGCGCGAACGTGGCCGCGCCGAGGCACACCGGGTCGGTGGGGACGGGGGAGAGGACGATCTCGGTGGCGGCGAACGGCCGCCTCAGCGCGTGCCGCCGGACGGCCTCCCGCACCTCGTCGAGCAGCGGTGTGCCCAGCTTCTTGGCGACCCAGCTGCTCAGTACGACCACCTCGGGATTGAACAGGTTCACCAGGTCCGAGATGCCCGCGCCCAGGTAACGGGCCGTGTCGCGGACGACCTTGACGGCCACCGGGTCGCCCGCGGCGACCCCGCGGGCCAGGGCGTCGACGGTGGCCGTCTGGTCCTCGGGGTGCAACAGCGTGCTGCGCGGACTGAGTTCGCGCAGGTTGAGCATGATGCCGGGCGCGCCGACGTACGTCTCGACACAGCCGTGGTTGCCGCAGTGGCACAGCCGCCCGTCCAGCACGAGGGTGGTGTGCCCCCACTCCCCGGCGCTGTTGCTCACCCCCCGGTACAGCCCGCCGGCCAGGACCAGACCGGCGCCCACCCCGGTCCCGAGGTTCACCACCACGGCGTCCTCGTGTCCGCGCGCGGCTCCGAACCACAGTTCGGCCACCGCGCTCGCCCGCAGCGGGTTGTCCAGGTACAGCGGGTAGGCGATGTGCTCGGACAGCAGATCCAGCAACGGCACGTCGTGCCAGTCCCAGTTGGGCGCGTACTCGGCGATCCCGGTGCCCCGGTCGACCTGTCCCGGCACGCTCACCCCGACGCCCAGCACCCGCGCGCCCTCGACCCCGGCCTGGGCGACCACCGAGCCGACGGCGGTGGCGACATGGCCGACCACCTGCTCGGGCCGGTGCTCGCCCGGGCGCATCTCCTCCACGGCGCGGGCCAGCACGTTCAGGCCCAGGTCGAACAGCTCGACCCGGACGTAGGTCTCCGCCATGTCGACGCCGATCAGCGCGCCGCCCGCCGCGTTGACGGCCATCAGGCCCCGGGGACGGCCCCCGGCGGAGTCCTCGAAACCGACCTCGATGATCAACCGCAGGTCGAGCAGCTCGCCGACGAGCGTGGCGACGGTGGCGACGCTCAGTCCGGTGGCGGCGGCCAGTGTCTGCCGGGAGGTGGGGGACTGGGCGATGATCTGGCGCAGCACCTCGTAGCGGTTCGCGGTGCGGATGTCACGCGATGTGCGCTTCACGCGGCTGCCCCTCCCATCCCGTCACGACCGGGCCCGGTCGGACGACGGCACCTGGCGCGGCGCAAGGCTATGGGCTTCGCCGGACTTTCGACAAGGGGTTAGGAAAGGGACCGTAGAAACTCGCGATGCCGTGGCCCCGAGATCGGGCCGCACCGCGGACACCGCCTGGCGTGTTCCAACACGTCGAAACGGCCCGCCAGTTGCTACTGACGGACCGTCACGAGGTCACTCAAGGCGTCTTGTTCCACTCGGCGATCACAGGCCACCCGTGCTCCATGGACAACCGGCTGACCGTGCCGGTCGCCAGCTGGAACAGCCGGCCCTCGGCGGGCGGCAACCCCAGGCGGCGGGCGGTGAGCACCCGCAGGAAGTGGGCGTGGGCCACGAGGACCACGTCGCCGTCGTCGCCCGCGAGGGCCTTGTCCACCGTGGCGAGCACCCGGTCGGCCCGGGCCCCGATCTCCTTGGGCGACTCGCCGGGGTGGCCCGCCGGGCCCGGGGGCACGCCGTCGGACCACAGGTACCAGTCGGGGCGGGAGCGGTGGATCTCCACCGTGGTGATGCCCTCGTAGCCGCCGTAGTCCCATTCGTGCAGGTCGGGGTCGGGTACGACCCCGGTGAGGCCGGCCAGCTCGGCCGTGCGTATCGCGCGGTTCAGCGGGCTGGCCAGTACCAGTGCGTAGGTCCGGCCGGTGAGCAGCGGGGCGAGGGACTTGGCCTGTTCCTCGCCGTGCTCGGTCAGGGGCAGGTCGGTCCAGCTGGTGTGCTGTCCCGACAGGCTCCACTCCGTCTCACCGTGGCGGACCAGAAGGAGGTCCCCCACCGTCGGTCACTCCTTCGCGGACTCGACCGCGTGGCCGCCGAACTGGTTGCGCAGGGCCGCGATCATCTTCATCTGCGGGGAGTCGTCCTGGCGGGACGCGAACCGCGCGAACAGGGAGGCGGTGATCGCCGGCAGCGGCACCGCGTTGTCGATGGCCGCCTCGACGGTCCAGCGGCCCTCGCCGGAGTCCTGCGCGAAGCCCTTCAGCTTGTCCAGGTGCTCGTCGTCGTCCAGGGCGTTGACCGCGAGGTCGAGCAGCCACGAGCGGATGACGGTGCCGTCCTGCCAGGAGCGGAAGACCTCGCGGACGTTGTCCACCGACTTGACCTTCTCCAGGAGCTCCCAGCCCTCGGCGTAGGCCTGCATCATGGCGTACTCGATGCCGTTGTGGACCATCTTGGAGAAGTGCCCGGCGCCGACCCGGCCCGCGTGCACATAGCCGTACGGGCCCTCCGGCTTGAGCGCCTCGAAGATTGGCTTGAGCCGGTCGACATGCTCCTTGTTGCCGCCGACCATCAGGGCGTAACCGTTCTGCAGACCCCACACACCGCCGGAGACACCGGCGTCGACGAAGCCGATGCCCTTGATGCCGAGTTCGGCGGCGTGCTTCTCGTCGTCCGACCAGCGGGAGTTGCCGCCGTCGACCACCGTGTCGCCCTCGGACAGCAGGTCCTTGAGCTCGTCGACGACGCCCTGGGTGGCCGTGCCGGCCGGGACCATCACCCAGATCGTGCGCGGGGCGTCGAGCTTCTCGACCAGTTCCGCAAGGCTCTTGACGTCGGAGACGTCCGGGTTGCGGTCGTAGCCGATGACGGTGTGGCCCGCGCGGCGGATCCGCTCGCGCATGTTGCCGCCCATCTTGCCGAGACCGATCAGTCCGAGCTGCATGTCAGTTCACTTCCTAAGCGTGCGGTACGTGGAGACGAGAGCGGAGGTGGACGGGTCGAGGCCGGGCACCTCGGCGCCTTCGGTCAGGGCGGGCTCGATGCGCTTGGCGAGGACCTTGCCGAGCTCCACGCCCCACTGGTCGAAGGAGTCGATGTTCCAGACGGCGCCCTGGACGAACACCTTGTGCTCGTACAGCGCGATCAGCTGGCCGAGCACGGACGGGGTCAGTTCACGGGCCAGGATCGTCGTGGTCGGGTGGTTGCCCTGGAAGGTGCGGTGCGCGACCTGCTCCTTTGCGACGCCCTCCGCACGGACCTCCTCGGTCGTCTTGCCGAAGGCCAGCGCCTGGGTCTGGGCGAAGAAGTTCGCCATCAACAGGTCGTGCTGCGCCTTGAGTTCACCGCTCAGCTCGGCGACCGGCTCGGCGAAGCCGATGAAGTCCGCCGGGATCAGCTTGGTGCCCTGGTGGATCAACTGGTAGTAGGCGTGCTGGCCGTTGGTGCCGGGCGTGCCCCACACCACGGGACCCGTCTGCCAGTCCACCGGACGGCCGTCCCGGTCCACCGACTTGCCGTTGGACTCCATGTCCAGCTGCTGCAGGTAGGCCGTGAACTTCGAGAGGTAGTGGCTGTACGGCAGTACCGCGTGCGACTGGGCGTCGTGGAAGTTGCCGTACCAGATGCCCAGCAGGCCGAGCAGCAGAGGCGCGTTGGCCTCGGCGGGCGCGGTGCGGAAGTGCTCGTCGACCAGGTGGAAGCCGTCGAGCATCTCGCGGAAGCGGTCCGGGCCGATGGCGATCATCAGCGAGAGGCCGATGGCGGAGTCGTAGGAGTAGCGGCCGCCGACCCAGTCCCAGAACTCGAACATGTTGTCCGGGTCGATACCGAAGTCCGTGACCTTCTCGCCGTTCGTGGAGAGGGCGACGAAGTGCTTCGCCACCGCCTTGTCGTCGCCGTCCAGGCCGTCGAGCAGCCACGTGCGGGCCGAGGTGGCGTTGGTGATCGTCTCGATCGTCGTGAACGTCTTCGAGGCGACGATGAACAGGGTCTCCGCCGGGTCCAGGTCGCGGGTCGCCTCGTGCAGGTCGGCGCCGTCCACGTTGGAGACGAAACGGAACGTCAACTCCCGTGCCGTGAAGGCCCGCAGGGCCTCGTAGGCCATCGCGGGGCCCAGGTCGGAGCCGCCGATGCCGATGTTGACGACGTTCCTGATGCGCTTGCCGGTGTGGCCGGTCCACTCGCCCGAGCGGACCCGCTCGGCGAAGCCGCCCATCTTGTCCAGGACCGCGTGCACGGCCGGCACCACGTTCTCGCCGTCCACCTCGACCACCGCGTCGCGCGGGGCGCGCAGCGCGGTGTGCAGGACCGCCCGCCGCTCGGTGATGTTGATCTTCTCGCCGCGGAACATCGCGTCCCGCAGCCCGAACACGTCGGTGGCGGTGGCCAGTTCCTGGAGCAGGGCGAGGGTCTCGTCCGTGATCAGGTGCTTGCTGTAGTCGATGTACAGGTCGCCGACCCGTACGACGTACCGCTCGGCGCGAGCCGGGTCCGTCGCGAACAGCTCACGCAGGACCGGCTGTCCCTGGGCGCGGTGGTCCTCCAGGGCGGCCCACTCGGGCCGCCGGGTGAGCCGGGGGGTGTCAGACATCGGAAGCGGTCTCCTTGGTGCCCTCGCCCCGGAGAGCGATGGCGTACATCTCGTCGGCGTCGAGGCGGCGCAGCTCCTCGGCGATCAGTTCTGAGGTGGCGCGGACCTTCAGCGCGAGGGTGCGCGGCGGCTGGCCCGGCAGGGTCAGGGTGGCCAGCGGCCCCTCGGGACGGTCGATGACGATCTCGCCGGTCGCGGTGCCGAGCCGTACCTTCGTGACGACCGGGCCGGGGGAGACCACGCGGTCCACCTTGACGCCCAGGCGGGCCTCCAGCCAGCGGGCGAGGAGTTCGGCGCTGGGGTTGTCCGCCTCGGCCTCGACGGCCGCCGAGGTCACGGCGACCCGGGCCTGGTCGAGGGCGGCGGCCAGCATGGACCGCCACAGGGTGAGCCGGGTCCAGGCGAGATCGGTGTCGCCGGGCGCGTAGTTGCGGCCGCGGGCCTCCAGGACCTCCATCGGCCGCTCGACGGCGTACAGGTCGGTGATCCGGCGCTGGGCGAGGGCGCCGAGCGGGTCCTTGGACGGGGTGTCCGGGGCCTCCACCGGCCACCACACGACGACCGGGGCGTCCGGCAGCAGCAGCGGCAGGACCACCGAGTCGGCGTGGTCGGAGACATCGCCGTACGTCCGCAGTACCACCGTCTCCCCGGTGCCGGCCTCGGAGCCGACGCGGACCTCCGCGTCCAGGCGGGAGGTGGTGCGGTCGCGCAGAGTGCGGGCGTGCCGCTTGATGACGACCAGGGTGCGCGAGGGGTGCTCGTGCGAGGCCTCCTCGGCGGCCTTGATCGAGTCGTAGGCGTTCTCCTCGTCCGTGACGATCACCATCGTCAGGACCATGCCCACCGCAGGGGTTCCGATGGCGCGGCGACCCTGCACCAGCGCCTTGTTGATCTTGCTTGCCGTGGTGTCGGTCAGGTCGATCTTCATGGCCTGCGCCAGCTCCGTCCGTCTCGTGCGAGCATCTCGTCGGCTTCCTTGGGTCCCCAGCTGCCCGACTCGTACTGCGCGGGCTTGCCATGCTTCGCCCAGTACGTCTCGATCGGGTCGAGGATCTTCCAGGACTCTTCCACTTCCTGGTGACGGGGGAACAAATTGGCGTCACCGAGCAGCACATCCAGGATGAGCCGCTCGTACGCCTCGGGGCTGGACTCCGTGAACGACTCGCCGTACGCGAAGTCCATCGTCACGTCCCGGATCTCCATGGACGTGCCCGGCACCTTGGAGCCGAACCGGACGGTCATGCCCTCGTCGGGCTGGACGCGGATGACGATCGCGTTCGCGCCGAGTTCCTCGGTGGCCGTCGAGTCGAAGGGGGAGTGCGGGGCCCGCTGGAAGACCACCGCGATCTCGGTGACGCGGCGGCCGAGCCGCTTGCCGGTGCGCAGGTAGAAGGGGACGCCCGCCCAGCGGCGGTTGTCGATCTCGACCTTGACCGCGGCGTAGGTGTCGGTCTTCGACTTGCGGTCGATACCGTCCTCCTGGAGGTAGCCGATCACCTTCTCGCCGCCCTGCCAGGCCTCGGCGTACTGGCCGCGCACGGTGTGCTTGCCCAGGTCCTCCGGCAGCCGTACCGACTTCAGGACCTTCAGCTTCTCGGTGAGCAGCGCGTCCGCGTCGAACGCGATCGGCTCCTCCATGGCGGTCAGCGCCATCAGCTGGAGCAGGTGGTTCTGGATGACGTCACGGGCCGACCCGATGCCGTCGTAGTACCCCGCCCGGCCGCCGATGCCGATGTCCTCGGCCATGGTGATCTGCACGTGGTCGACGTAACTGCGGTTCCAGATCGGCTCGTACATCTGGTTGGCGAAGCGCAGCGCCAGGATGTTCTGGACGGTCTCCTTGCCCAGGTAGTGGTCGATCCGGAACACCTGGTCCGGGTCGAACACGTCGTGCACGACCCGGTTGAGGTCCTGCGCCGACGCCAGGTCGTGGCCGAACGGCTTCTCGATGACCGCCCGCCGCCAGGACCCGGCCGGCGGGGTGGCCAGGCCGACCTTCTTCAGCTGCTGCACGACCTTCGGGAAGAACTTGGGCGGCACGGAGAGGTAGAAGGCGAAGTTGCCGCCGGTGCCCCGGGAGCCGTCCAGCTCGTCGACCGCGGCCTTCAGCTGCTTGAACGCGGTGTCGTCGTCGAAGTCGCCGGGGATGAAGCGCATGCCCTCGGCGAGCTGCTGCCAGACCTCCTCGCGGAACGGGGTCCGGGCGTGCTCGCGCACCGCGTCGTGGACGACCTGGGCGAAGTCCTGGTCCTCCCAGTCCCGGCGGGCGAAGCCGACGAGCGAGAAGCCCGGCGGCAGCAGACCCCGGTTGGCCAGGTCGTAGACGGCCGGCATCAGCTTCTTGCGGGACAGGTCACCGGTCACACCGAAGATGACCAGGCCGGACGGCCCGGCGACCATCGGCAGCCGCCGGTCGCGTGCGTCCCGCAACGGGTTGTCCCAGTCGGCTGCGGGCACCACCGGCACCCGCACCTCCTTGGCGGTCTCGCTCATTACGCGTCAACTCCCTTGCTGTTCAAGGACTTCGTGACGGCGTCCAGCAGCTCCTGCCAGGCCACCTCGAACTTGGCGACGCCCTCGTCCTCCAGCTTGCCCACGACCTCGTCGTAGGAGACGCCGAGCCGCTCGACAGCCGCCAGGTCGGCGCGGGCCTGGGCGTAGCCGCCGGTCACCGTGTCACCGCGGACGTCGCCGTGGTCGGCGGTGGCGTCGAGCGTCGCCTCCGGCATGGTGTTGACCGTGCCAGGCGCGACCAGCTCGTCGACGTAGAGAGTGTCCTTGTACGACGGGTCCTTCACGCCGGTGGAGGCCCACAGCGGGCGCTGCCTGTTGGCCCTGGCGCCGGCCAGCGCGGTCCAGCGACCGCCGCCGAAGACCTCCTCGTACGCCTCGTAGGCGAGCCGCGCGTTGGCCAGCGCCGCACGGCCCCTGAGGGCGAGCGCCTCGTCGGTGCCGAGGACCGTCAGCCGCTTGTCGATCTCGGCGTCGACGCGGGAGACGAAGAAGGAGGCCACCGAGTGGATCGTGGCGAGGTCCAGGCCCTTGGCGGCGGCCCGCTCCAGGCCGGCCAGGTAGGCGTCCATGACCTCGCGGTAGCGCTCCAGGGAGAAGATCAGCGTGACGTTGACGCTGATGCCGAGGCCGATGACCTCGGTGATCGCCGGCAGACCGGCCTTGGTCGCCGGGATCTTGATCATGACGTTGGGGCGGTCGACCAGCCAGGCGAGCTGCTTGGCCTCGGCGACCGTGGCCGTGGTGTCGTGGGCCAGCCGGGGGTCGACCTCGATGGAGACCCTGCCGTCCCGGCCGTCCGTCGCGTCGTACACCGGGCGCAGGACGTCCGCGGCGGCGCGCACGTCCTGCGTGGTCATCATGCGGACGGCCTCGTCGACCGTGACACCCCGCACGGCGAGGTCGGCCAGCTGCTCCTCGTACCCCTCACCCGAGCCGATGGCGGCCTGGAAGATCGAGGGGTTGGTGGTGACGCCGACGACGTTCTTCGTCGCGACGAGCTCGGCCAGGTTGCCGGTGCTGATCCGCTTGCGCGACAGGTCGTCCAGCCAGATCGAGACGCCCTCGTCGGACAGGTTCTTCAGTGCTCCCGCGGTGGCGGTTGCTTCGGTCACAGTGATCATCTTCCTCTACCGGAACTCTTCTGGCTCTTCTGGTGCTTCTGGGCAGTGCTACTGGTCGGTGCTTGTGTCGGGCGGATCAGGCGGTACGGGCGGCGGCGCGCGACTCGCGGGCCGCGGCGGCCACGTGCTCGGCGGTGAAGCCGAACTCGGCGAACAGGGTCCCGGCGTCGGCGGAGGCGCCGAAGTGCTCCAGGGAGACGATCCGGCCGGCGTCGCCGACGAACCGGTACCAGGTCAGGCCGATCCCGGCCTCGACGGCGACCCGCGCCTTCACGGCCGGCGGCAGGACGCTCTCGCGGTACTCGCGCGGCTGCTCCTCGAACCACTCCACGGACGGCATCGACACCACCCGGGTGCCGATGCCCTCGGCCTCCAGGAGGTCCCGCGCCCCGACGGCGAGGTGCACCTCGGAACCGGTGGCGATGACGATCACCTCCGGGGTCTCGGTGGACGACTCGCGCAGCACGTAGCCGCCCTTGGCCGCGTCCGGGTTCGGCGCGTACGTCGGCACGCCCTGGCGGGTCAGCGCGAGTCCGTGCGGGGCGGGGTGCGTGGCGTGCCTCTTCAGGATCTCGGCCCAGGCCGTCGCGGTCTCGTTGGCATCGGCCGGGCGGACGACGTTCAGGCCCGGGACGGCGCGCAGCGAGGCGAGGTGCTCGACCGGCTGGTGGGTGGGGCCGTCCTCGCCGAGGCCGATGGAGTCATGGGTCCAGACGTAGGTCACCGGGAGCTGCATGAGCGCGGCCATACGGACGGCGTTGCGCATGTAGTCGGAGAACACCAGGAAGGTGCCGCCGTAGATCCGGGTGTTGCCGTGCAGCGCGATGCCGTTCATCTCGGCGGCCATCGAGAACTCGCGGATCCCGAAGTGGACGGTACGGCCGTACGGGTCGGCCTCGGGCAGCGGGTTGCCCTTCGGCAGGAAGGAGGACGTCTTGTCGATGGTGGTGTTGTTCGAGCCGGCGAGGTCGGCGGAGCCGCCCCACAGCTCGGGCAGCACCGCGCCGAGCGCCTGGAGCACCTTGCCGGAGGCGGCCCGGGTGGCGACGGACTTGCCCTCCTCGAAGACGGGGATCTCGGACTCCCAGCCCTCGGGGAGCTGACCGGCGACGACCCGGTCGAAGAGCCGCGCGTGCTCCGGCTGGGCGGTACGCCACTCGGCGATCCGCTTGTCCCAGGCGGCGTGCGCCTCGGCGCCCCGGTCGAGCGCCCGGCGGGTGTGGGCCAGCACCTCGTCGGCGACCTCGAAGGTCCGCTCCGGGTCGAAGCCGAGGACGCGCTTGGTGGCGGCGACCTCGTCCGCACCGAGCGCGGAGCCGTGGGAGGCCTCGGTGTTCCGGGCGTTCGGCGCGGGCCAGGCGATGATCGTGCGCATCGCGATGATCGACGGCCGCTCGGTTTCCGCCCGGGCCGCCTTCAGGGCCGCGTACAGGGCGTGAACATCGACGTCACCCTCGGCGGTGGGCTCGATGCGCTGGGTGTGCCAGCCGTAGGCCTCGTACCGCCCCAGCACGTCCTCGGAGAACGCGGTCGCGGTGTCGCCCTCGATGGAGATGTGGTTGTCGTCGTAGAGGAAGACCAGGTTGCCGAGCTTCTGGTGGCCGGCCATCGAGGAGGCCTCGGCGGAGACGCCCTCCTCCAGGTCGCCGTCGGAGACGATCGCCCAGATCGTGTGGTCGAAGGGGGAGGTGCCCTCGGGGGCCTGAGGGTCGAAGAGGCCGCGCTCGTAGCGGGCGGCCATCGCCATGCCCACGGCGTTGGCGACACCCTGGCCGAGCGGTCCTGTGGTGGTCTCGACACCGGCCGTGTGGCCGTACTCCGGGTGACCCGGCGTCTTCGACCCGTGCGTCCGGAAGGCCCTGAGGTCGTCCAGCTCCAGCTCGTACCCGGCGAGGAACAGCTGGGTGTAGAGGGTGAGCGAGGTGTGCCCGGGGGAGAGGACGAAGCGATCCCGGCCGGTCCACTCCGGATCGGCCGGGTCGTGGCGCATCACCTTCTGAAAGATCGTGTACGCGGCCGGGGCCAGGCTCATCGCGGTGCCGGGGTGTCCGTTGCCGACCTGCTGCACGGCGTCGGCCGCGAGCAGGCGCGCGGTGTCCACGGCACGCCGGTCCAGGTCGGTCCACTCGAAGCCGTCTGATGTCTGCGTGCTCATCTTCAAGAAGTCCTCGTTAGAAGCGTTCTGGCTGGCCTGACGCGTTCAAAACTAAAAGTCTGACTTTTGGGAAGGAAGGTTGGAGTGTGTCAGCCTGTGGTGAAAGTGGGACACGGATCTTCGACAGGGACGGCACGAGAAGGACATGGCGGACAGAACGCCCGAAGGGGCAGGCGACGGTGACGGAATCAGAACCTTCCCCTTCCCGGTGGATCTGAGCGTCGGCGGTGTCGGCATACAGGTCGGCCCGATGGGGACCGGGCGCATGTGGCACGCCGACGCCCCCCTGGAACGCGTCCACCGGATCGACTTCCACGTGGTCATGCTCTTCACCGAGGGCCCGGTCCGGCACATGATCGACTTCGCCGAGTACCAGGCACAAGCCGGTGACCTGCTGTGGATCCGGCCCGGGCAGGTGCACCGCTTCTCGCGGACCTGCGAGTACCGCGGAAGTGTCCTGACCATGCAGCCCGGCTTCCTGCCGAGGGCGATCGTGGAGGCGACCGGCCTCTACCGCTACGACCTGCCGCCCCTGCTCCGCCCCGACGCGCCGCAGCTCACCGCGTTGCGGGCGTCGCTCGCCAACCTGCAGCGCGAGTACGAGGACAACGAGACCCTCCCCCTGAGCCTGCACACCTCGGTCCTGCGCCACTCGCTCACGGCGCTCCTGCTGCGGCTCGCGCATCTCGCGGCCAGCTCGGCGGAGGCGGCCCGCCGCCAGGCCGATACGACTTTCACCCTTTTCAGGGACGCGGTGGAGCAGGACTTCGCCACCAACCACAGTGTCAGCGCCTACGCCGACGCCCTCGGTTACTCCCGCCGCACCCTGGTCCGCGCGGTCCGCGCCGCCACCGGGGAGACCCCGAAGGGCTTCATCGACAAGCGGGTCGTCCTGGAGGCCAAACGCCTGCTGGCCCACACGGACCTCCCGATCGGCCGGGTGGGCGCGGCGATCGGCTTCCCGGACGCGGCGAACTTCTCCAAGTTCTTCCACCTGCACACGGGCCAGACCCCGGTGGCGTTCCGGGCGGAACTGCGGTAGCCGCGGCCTGGCCGCCCGGCGTGAGCGAGTGCGGTCGGCGGCTGCCGGCCTAGTGCCCCAACAGGCAACGTTCGCCCCGTCGCGGCGCCCGGCACGCACTCTCGCCGCACCGGGCACAAACCCAAGTACGTCCAGTACGAGGGCTTGCACCCGGCACGCCGAGAGCACGCACCGGACGCCGCTCCTTGACGGGCGAACGTTGCCTGCCGGGGCACTAGAACGGCAGCCGCTCGATCAGGAAGAGAACCGCCGGAGCGCAGAGGGCGACGCCCCACAAGCCGGTGACCATGAACGCGGCCAGGGCGACCCCCAGCCAGGCCACGCGCGTCGGTGCGAGGACGCGTTGGGGGTCCTGGGGGTCGTATCTGATCTCGTCGCGGTGCCCGCGCAGTGACGGGCGCGCGGTGACCTCCTGGCCGTCCAGCGTGCGGAAGTGGACGACGCAGTCGTTGACGCCCTCGCTGTACGGGTCCGGCGCGAACCTCGCGCGTACGGTGACGCCCCGCCGCCGTAACGCCCACCATGTGTCCACCTCGGCCATGCCCACCCACAGGCGCAGCAGGGCGACGCCGGCCGGAAGCAACAGCCACGCGAAGACTCCGAGTAGGTCGTCCCCCGGCAGCCACACGGCCAGAGGCAGGCCCAGGAGCACATACCAGAGCGCCCGTCGCCACCACGGGCTACCGTGCAGGACCCGGTCACGCAGACCGGCCGCCAAGCGCAGGGGCCACACCCGCGCCGAATGCCGCCGCAGCTGCGGCCGGCTCCCCGACGGCCCGGCGTCGCTCATGATCGCTTCGATCTCCGCACCGAGGGCGGCGACCATGTCCCGGTTGCGGTGCCGGACCGTGAGGGTCACGTCGGCCCGCGCGTCCTCGATGACCAACACGGTCAGCGACCGCCCATCGGCTTCGACCCGGCGGATCCGCGTCCCGGGCGCCACGACCGTCGTCCGCCCCCGTCTCCAGTGCAGCGCATCCCGCTCCACCCACATCCGGGTACGGCCTGTGACCAGGACAACCCCCGCCGCGGGCCGAGATTTCGATTCCCCCATGGCGGCGGAGTGTAGGCGTGCCGAGTGGCAGATGTCTCTGCTCGGACAGGATCTGACCGTGCGGGTGCCCCGCGAGGACCTGTTCGCGGGGCACCCCGACGGCCGGGTCAGTGCCCGAAGTCGAACCAGTTCACGTTCACGAAGTCCGCCGGCTGGCCGCTGCTGAAGGTCAGGTAGACGTCGTGGGTGCCGGTCACCGCGCTGATGTTGGCCGGGACCGTCGTCCAGGTCTGCCAGCCGCCGGTGTTGCCGACGGCGAAGCTGCCGACGGGGGCGTTGGACGGGCTGTCCAGACGTACCTGGACCAGGCCGCTCACGCCCGCGGCCGCGCCGCTCGCCACCCTCGCGTGGAACTGGGTGGCCGCCGTGGAACCGAAGTTGACGCCCTTGTACAGGGCCCAGTCGCCGTTGGCGACGTAACCGATGTCCTGGCCGCCGCCGGTGTCGGTGGTGGTCTCGGCGGTGACGCCGGACTGGCCGTCGTAGGACTCGGCCTGGATCGCGCTGTAGGCGTCCCGGTTGCCGGTCGGCGGGGTGGTGGTACCGCTCCCACTGGCCTGCAGCACCTGGACGTAGTCGACGACCATCGGGTGGCCGGACTCGGTGGCGCTGGTCGGGCCGCCGCCGAACGCGCCCGGGAAGCCGCCGCCCATCGCCACGTTCAGGATGACGAAGAAGCCGTGGTTGGTGGCGTTCGCCCAGGTCGTGGCATCCACCTGACCGGCCGTCACGGTCTGGTAGTTGACGCCGTCCACGTAGAAACGGATCGCCTCGGGGCTCACCGAGCGGTCCCACTCCATCGTGTAGGTGTGGAAGCCCGACTGGCAGGTGGTGTTGGGGCAGGCGGTGGAGTTGCCGAGGCCGGTGGTCTCGTTGCAGGGGCCGCCGGGGCTGGTGCCGCAGTGCATGGTCGCCCAGACCTTGTTCAGGCCCTGGACGTTCTCCATGATGTCCAGCTCGCCGACGCCCGGCCAGTTCTGGTAGTTGCCCCGGTAGGGCGCGCCCAGCATCCAGAACGCCGGCCAGTAGCCGAGGGCGGCGTCGCCGGTGACGTTCGGCATCTGGATCCGTGCCTCGACGCGCAGCTTGCCGCCGGCCGGGGGCTGGAAGTCGGTGCGGGTGGTCTCGATCCGGCCCGACGTCCAGTTGCCCGACGCGTCACGGACCGGGGTGATCTTCAGGTTGCCGCTGCCGTCGAGGGCGACGTTGGAGGTGCTGGAGGTCATCGTCTCGACCTCGCCGGTGCCCCAGTTGGCGGGGCCGCCGGGGTAGGAGATCCCGGTGTCGTACTGCCAGTTGGAGGTGTTGACGCCGGTGCCGGCGGTGCCGTTGAAGTCGTCGAGGAAGACCTGGCTCCAGCCGGACGGCGCACCGGGTGCGGAGGCGCTGGCGGGAAGGGTCGCGGTCGTGGCGGCGGCGGCCGCCAGACCGATCGTGGCGAGTACGGCGATGAGGGCACGGCGGAGGGAGCGCCGCCGTCTGTGATCCGCAGGGGGTATACCGGAGGTTTCACTCATGGGGTGCCTCTCGGGTACGGGGGTGGGGGTGCGCGGGATGCCTCCGAGAGCGCCGGGAGATGTTGCTGAGAGCGCTCTCAAAGTGGGCCCAATGTGCTCTCCGTGCCTGCGGTCGTCAAGAGTTAAAACAAAGAATCTCCTTGTTTCCCGGGGGAGTTCAGGCGGTGAAGGCACCGAGGGGTCAGACCGCGCTGCCGGCCTTCCAGTCCGACCAGGACAGGTTCCAGCCGTTGAGGCCGTTGGAGGCCTCGACGGTCTTCTCGCCGGAGTTCTTCACGATCACCACGTCGCCGAGCATCGAGCTCTCGTAGAACTTGTAGCCGGCCACCGAGGAGTCGTTCGCGCCCTTGGCGTCGTGCAGGCCGACACAGCCGTGACTGGTGTTCTGGCTGCCGAACACCGAGGTGGACGCCCAGTAGTTGCCGTGCACGAAGGTGCCGGAGGTGGTCAGGCGCTGGGCGTGCGGGACGTCGGAGATGTCGTACTCGTCGCCGAGGCCGACCGTGGAGGACTCCATCCGGGTCTGCTTGAACCGCTCGCTGATCACCATGATCCCGGACCAGGTGGTGTGGTCGGAGTCGCCGCCGGAGACCGGGTAGCTGGCATACGTGGCGCCGTCGCGCTTGACCACCATCTGCTTGGCCGACAGATCGACCGTGGAGATCTGCTCCCGGCCGATGTGGAAGGTCACGTCCTTCGACTGCGTGCCGTAGACACCGTCCGTCCCCTCGACGTCCTTCAGCCGCAGACCGAGGGTGATCTTGGTGCCGGCCGCCCAGTACGTCTCCGGGCGGAAGTCGAGCCGGGTGTCGCTGAACCAGTGCCCGACGATCTCGACCTCCGGCTCCGCCGTCACCGTGATCGCCTTCTGGACCGCGGCCCGGTCCGCGACCGCGTGCGTGAAGTTGATCGACACCGGCATGCCGACACCGGACGTGGAGTCCGCCTCCGGCGTGAAGTAGCCGATGAAGGTCTCACCCGGGGACTTGGTGGTGAAGGTGGCCACCGTCTCGTCGGTCGCGCCCCGCGCCTTCGCCGTCACCGTGTACTTCGTGCCGGAGTAGGGGTTCTTCGCCGAGGTCCATGTCGTCTTCGCGTCGTTGAAGGTGCCCGACAGCGCCGAGCCGTCGTTGCCCGCGACGGTCACGGAGGCCAGCGTGCCGTCGGTCACCGTGACCTCGACCGGGCTGGTGAAGTCGGCCTTCTTGGTGCCGGAGACCGGCGTCACGGTGATCGTGGCCTTCTTGGTCGCGGACTTGGCCGAGGCCGTCGCGCCCTTGCCGTCGGTGGCGGCCGAGGCGTCCGCCGAGGAACCGCATCCGGCCAGCGCGGCCCCCGCGGGCACCGCGCCGAGAGCGGCGAGGATCCCGCGCCGGGTCCACCTCCGCGACTGCCGACCGGACCCGTTCGATATGTGCTGGACGCCCACGACACGCCTTCCTGACTTGTCCACCTGTGTCAGGGCATCCTGCGCCGGTTGTATGGGTGACTCCTTTGAATCGCGGGGGTGATCCCTGAGATTCGGATGAGGAGCGCAGGGCCTCGCCGCGCGGGGCCGGAACGAGTCGACCGGAACCCCGGTTGCCCCCGCCTCCGTTCGTGAACAGAGTATGAACGCCCGACCGGCGGCCTGAGTTTCCGGTGAGATCCCCCTCCCGGGATGGCTTCCCCACCTATCCGATCGGAATAGTGAAGAAGCAGTACGCCGATCCCCGCCGGAGGTATTCCGTGACCGACGTCCGCAAGCGGCAGAGCGTGGCCATCGTGGGAGCCGGAGCGGCGGGCACCCTCACCGCCGTCCAGCTCTGCGAGACGGCGCACCGCCGCCGGACCCCTCTCGACCTCGTCCTGATCGACCCGGCCCCGGAGGCGGGCCGGGGCGCCGCCTACGCCACCCGCGACCCCCGGCACCGCCTCAACGTGCCCGCCGGCAACATGAGCGCCTACCCGGACGACCCCGGGCACTTCCTCCGCTGGCTGTGCCGGCACGGCGAACCCACCGTCACCGGCGCCGACTTCGCCACCCGCTACCGCTACGGCGCCTACCTCGCCGACACCTTCGGCCAGGCCCTCGTCCGCGCCCACGGCACGGTCGCGGTCCGCCGGCTGCGCACCCGCGCGGAGTCCTGTACCGGCACCCCCGACGGCCGGGTGGAACTCCACCTCGCCGACGGGGGACCCCTGGTGGCGGACAGCGCGGTCCTGGCCACCGGTCCCGCCGGGACCACCGCCGGCTGGGCCCCGCCCGCCCTGCGCGCCTCGGACCGGTTCGTCGGCACCCCGTGGGCGCCGGGTGCCCTGGATCCCGTACGGGACAGCCCCGAGGACGTCCTGCTGGTCGGCACCGGTCTGACCGCCGTCGATCTCGCCCTCACCCTCGACCGCCCCGGCCGTACCGTGCACGCCCTGTCCCGCAGCGGGCTGCTGCCCCAGCCGCACGCCCTCGGCCCGGCCGGCGCCATGCCCGCCCCGGAGGGCCTCGACGACACCTCGCTGGGCCGACTGCGCCGCGTCGTCTACCGCCATGTGAGCCGCTCGGTGCGCACCCACGGTGACTGGCGCCCGGGCCTGGACAGCCTCCGCCCGCACACCGCGCGGCTGTGGCGCAGCCTCTCCCCGCAGGAGCGCGAGGAGTTCCTGGCCCGCGAGGGCGCCCTGTGGAACACCCACCGCCACCGGATGGCCCCCGCGACCGCCGAACACGTCTCCCGTGCCCGCACCGCGCGCCGCCTGCACGTCCACACCGGCACCGTCGCCCGCGTCACGGAAGACGACGCCGGCCCCCTGGCCGTCGAGCTGTCCAACGGCCATGTGGTGGAGGTCGGTTGGGTGGTCGACTGCACCGGACCCGGCCGCCGTCTCGACACACCTCTGTGGCAGGCCCTGTTCACCGCCGGGCTCGCCGTCCCCGGACCGCTGGGCATGGGCGCCGCCACTCGCGAGGGCCGGCTCCTCGACGCCCAAGGCCGCGCCGAGGGGCCCCTGTTCACGCTCGGCGCCCCGCGCCGGGGCGAGCTGTGGGAGACCACGGCGATCCCCGAGATCCGCGTCCAGGCCGCCGAGCTGGCCCAGCGGCTGCTGCCGCCGCCCGGGCGCAGGCGGGCCTCCCGGCGTCCCGTCGACGGCCACGGGCTGCCCCTCTCGACCCACGCCGAGGCGGCCGCCGCCTACCGGAGCGGCCTCGGCCGGGTCCTCAAGGTGCGCTCCGGCGCCGAGGACGCGCTCGCCCGCGCGGTCGCCCTCGACCCCGGCTTCGCCCTCGGCCACGCGGCCCTCGCCCTGCTGGGCCACGAGTGCGCCGCCGCCGTCGACGTGCCCCGCGCCCTCGCCGACGCCCAGCGCTCGGCCCGCGAGCGCGCCGACGAACGCGAGCGGTCCTTCGTGGACGTGGTCACCCGCCGGGTGACCGGTGACGACGGGGACGAGGCGCTCGTACGGCATCTGCGGGAGCACCCGTCAGACGCGCTGGCGCTCGCGGCGGCCGTGCCCACCATCGCGTTCTCCGGGGTGAGCGACCTGCAGGACGACGACGCCCTGCGGCTGCTCGACCTGACCTCGCCCGCCTACGACGGGCACTGGTTCCACACCTCGCTGCTGGCCTTCCTGCGCCAGGAGCAGGGCCGGCTGCACGAGGCGGGGGAGCTGGCCCACCGCGCGCTGGCCGCCGAACCCGCGTCCGGGCACGCGGTGCACGCCCTGGCGCACGTCCACTACGAGTCCGGGGCGCACGAGGCGGGCCGGGACTGGCTCGACGGCTGGGTGTCCGGGCGCGGGCGGGGCACGGTGCACCGGGCGCACTTCTCCTGGCACATCGCCCTGCACGAACTCGCCCTCGACGACCCGGCCGCCGTCCGCCGCCGCTGGTTCGCCCAGCTCGCGCCGGGCCGGGTGCGCGGGGTGCGGGCACTGGTGGACTCCGGTTCGCTGCTGTGGCGGGCCCGGCTCAGCGACAGCTGGGCCGGGGACCTGCCGGCGGCGGACGTCCTGGACTCGGTGGCCCGGGAGGTGCTGGAGCGGCCCGCGACCGCGTTCACCGCGCTGCACGCGGCCGTCGCCCTCGCCGCCGCCGGCGACCTGCCCGCGCTGCGCAGGCTGCGCGACCACGCGGCGGCCGCCGACCCGGTGCAGCGGGAGGTGATCGCGCCGCTGTGCGAGGCGTTCGCCGACCTCGTCGAGGAGCGCTTCCACGAGGCGGCCCGGGGGCTCGACTCCCTGCTGCCGGTGCTGCGCAGGGTCGGCGGCAGCGCGGCCCAACGGGAGGTCGTGACGGAGACGTTGCTGTACGCCCTGGTGGCGGCCGGCCGCTGCGACGCGGCCCGGCGCCTCCTGGACGCCCGCCTCGACCGCAAACCGGCGCCCCGCGACCGGCGGTTGCGCGCGGCACTGCCGGGCTGAACCCGGCGGTGCTCTCCTGGGCGGCGCCCAGCAGGTCTACGCCCCCGACCTGATCTCCGAACGCGCGCTCGGCTTCGTCCACACCCACCGCGACGAGCCGTTCCTGCTCTACCTGCGCGAGTCGTGGGCGCCGGTGTACCCGTGCAAGCCCTTCGGTGTGACCCTCGAAGTCGGCGGCGGGAGAGCGGAGTTCACGGTCACCGCCACGCTCGCCAACGGCTCCGCCCGGCCCTGGAACGCCGCCCGGCTGACCCTCGACGCCCCGAGCGGCCGGGTGGTGCACGCCCGGAGCGCGGCGACAGCGCCCCGCCTGGGCGCGGGCGAACCCCTCACGGCCCACGGGCAGGTCACCCGCCCCGAGGTCTCCACCGCCACGACGCTCACCTGCCGGGGCACGGCCCGGCACGAGGACGACGAGGTGACGTACACGGCGACGGCGGCCCTCAGCTGACGTAGGGCCCCGCGTGTCGTCCGGCAGGCTACGGTCCCGCATGTGGTCCGGACGGCCACGGGCACGCGCGCCGCCCGCCCGGCCGGCCGGAGACCGGTCTCCGTCCGGGCTCCGAATCGATCACGTCTCGGAAACAGGGCCCGTCGCCCGGTGACCGGCGGGGCAGCCTGAGGGCATGGGGGACGACAGACTGAGGGCATATCGGCATGAGCGGGCCGTACGGCAGGGCGAGTTGCACCGGCTCGTGGCGGAGGACCAGGAGGTCAGGGGGAGTTCGCTCGGCAGGGGAGGAGCCGTCGGCGGGCTCTGGAACTGCTGCCTGGCCGTGCTCGTGGGCGCCCTGCTGGTGGTGATCGGCTTCTGGGTGTGGATCGGTGCCGTCGGGCCCGCCTACTACCGGCAGCAGGCCCGCGCCGACCTGCGCGCCTCCGCCGCCGAGGCCGGGGCGCGGCTGCGGAAGTCCGCCGCCGACGGCACCCTGTTCGGCACCGAGATCGACCGGGACCGGATCGCCCCCGTCACGAAGGTGCGCAGGCAGGGCCGCACCGTCACCGTGACCGCCCGGCTCACGGGCGGCGCTCCGGCGGTCATCTGGGGCAGGACCGAGACCACCGGCTGCTACGAGTTCCGGGTCCGGCCGCCCGCCGTCTCGGTCCATCGGCTCTCCGACGGGGGCTGCGGCGACCTGCCGTCGTACCCGTCGCAGTACTCGGACGGGGCGTACGCGCTGCGCCGGACGTACCGGCCGTCATCCGAGGTCGCCGCCGACGTGGTCGGCGAACTCCGCGCCGCCTACGCCCAGGGCAGTGCGGCCGCCGTGTACGGCGCGGCGGTGTGGCAGACCCCGGGCATCCGGTTCCTGGGGGGCGTGCAGGGGGCGGACGTGGCCACCGTCCGGGCCTGGCTGTCCACGGGCAGCGACGCCGACGCGCGGGACTGCTACGAGTTCGACGCCCGGCCCGGATCGCTGACCGCCGAGAAGCTTGCGCGGCACGCCTGTGACGACCCCGCCTGACCGCGGACCCGCGCCGGCACCGCCCACCACTGGTCCGGCCGGTCCACGACCGGGGCCTGCGGACCGGTGTCGAGGTACCGTGCGAGGCGCAGCAGGTAGGCCGCGATGCCCGCCGCGCCCTGCATCCACGTCGTGCCCGGCGGCAGCAGCGGGGGATCCTCGCGGTGTTCCAGGAAGCGCCAGCGGGCACCCGTGGTGTCCTTGACCGCCCGTTCCACCAGCGCGTCGCCCATCCGGAGCGCGGCGCCGGCCAGTTCGTCCGCCCTCGGCGTACCCGCGCAGTCCTGTGCGGCGTCCAGCAGGACGTCTCCGACCCCCGCGGTGCCGCAGCAGCGGCCGTCGTTGTCCCAGAAGCCCGGCCGCAGCCGCTGCGGGACCCCCGAAGTGAGGATCGAGGTCAGGCAGCGCTGCCGCAGCGCGTCGACCTCATGGCCCGCCACCTCGGTCACGCCCGCGTGCGCCAGTGCCGCGAACAGGTGCGAGGTGCCTGCCGGGCCGTGGCACCAGGTGTACGTCACCGGGTCCGAGGACCGCTCGGACGGCGGGATCCGGTGCGGGACGATGAAGCCGTCGTCCGCCAACGAGCCTACGGACAGCACGTGTTGGGCCCCCTCCACCGCGGCCGCCACGAAGTCCTCCCGGTGCAGTGCCGCGCCCGCCGTCGCCAGTGCGGCGGCCACCCCGGCGGTGCCGTGCGAGTAGTTGGGCAGCCGCCACTCCGTGCTCGGCGCGATCCCCCAGTCCAGGCCCGCCTCGGTCCGGTCCGCCATCCGCAGCAGGGCCTCGCCGCCCGTCGCCGCCATCGGCTCCGCGAACTCGCCGCCCGCCCAGACCGCCGTCAGCACCACGCCCGCCCCGCCCATGATGATGTCGCTCAGCGGCGCGTCCGAGCCCGGCACGAACGCACAGGTGGTCCGCCAGCCGTCGGGGGTGGCCAGCTCGGCCAGCCGCCGCAGTACGAGCGCCTCGCTGCCCGGCGCGAGGAGCCGCAGCGCCGTGGCGTGCCCGGCCAGGCCGAGGTAGAGCGAGGGCTCCGTCGTGCCGGCGGCCCGTGCCGACAGGCGGCTCACGATCCCCGCCGCCAGGGCCTGTTCGCGTTCGCCGAGCGGCCGGTGCCGCGCGATCTCCGCCAGTACCGGGGCCAGGCCCGCGATCCCCGAGTACAGCGAGTCCCGGTGTTCCGGCGGGACGGGGTGCCCGTCGTCGTCTTCGGGGACCGTGACCCGCAGCCAGGGGCCTTCGGCCTCCCGGACCTGGTCCAACACCCATGCCCAGGCGGCCTCGCCCAGCTCCCGATACTGCTTGCCTGCCGTCACCCGGCCACGCTACACGGGCTGGCCGGTCCGCTCCGGCTGCCAGCCCAGCGCCCGGGAGATCCCCCGTGCAGCCAGCCGCACCGCCGGGACCAGCGCCGGTACCTGGGCGTCGGCCTGCGGCACCACCACCGAGACCGCGGCGACCACCTGCCCTGCCGCCCCGCGCACCGGAGCCGCCACCGACAGCGCGTCGTCGGTCACCTGGCGGCTGCTCACCGCGGCGCCGGTGCGCCGTACTTCGGCCAGCGAGCGGCGCAACCGGCCCGGATCCGTGATGGTGTACGGCGTGAAGGCGGCCAACGTCCCCGCGCAGTAGTCCTGTTGGAACCCGGGCGTCTCGTGCGCGAGCAGGGCGAGGCCCACCCCCGTCGCGTGCAGCGGCCAGCGGGCGCCCACCCGGATGTGCACGCCCACCGCCGAACGCCCCGACAACCACTCGATGTAGACGACCTCGGACCCGTCCCGCACCGCCAACTGCACGTTCTCATGGGTCGCTTCGTACAGGTCCTCCAGGTACGGCAGCGCGATCTGGCGCAGCGCGAGCCCCCGGGGTGCCAGCGCGGCCAGCTCCCACAGCCGCAGTCCCACGTGGTAGAGACCGTCCGCGTCCCGTTCCAGCGCGCCCCAGGCGGTGAGCACGCCGACCAGGCGGTGCGCGGTGGTCAGGGGGAGCCCGGCCCGGCGGCTGATACCGCTCAGGCTGAGCGCCGGATGCCCGTGGTCGAACGCGGCCAGCACCGACAGCAGCCGGTCGGGCGCGGAGCGGGCGGCGGCGGTCATGGCCGGTCGGCGACGCGCAGCAGCAGATCGTGGAGCGCCTGGCGCTCGGCGGGGTCGAGCGGGCCCAGCAGATCCTTCGTGACGCGCCGGCCCGCCTCGTCGGTGTCCCGCAGGAAGGCACCGCCGGTCTCGGTGAGGACGACGATCCGGCTGCGGCGGTCGTCGGGGGAGGGGCGCCGCTCGGCGAAGCCCAGCTTCTCCAGGTCGTCGACCAGGCCGACGATCGCGCTCGGGTCGTAGCCGAGCCGGGTGCTCAGCTCCCGCTGGAGCGCGCCCTGCGAGGTGGCGAGGAAACGCAGCACCGCGTAGTGGCGCAGCCGTACCCCCGACTCCTGCAGGAACGTGTTGAAGAGCTGCCCCGAGCGCAGGCCCAGGCGGTACAGCAGGTAACCCGTGTCCGCGTGCAGCCCGCGCATCCACGGTTCGTCCGCGTCGATCGAGGTCGGGTTCTCGGTGTGCTGGCGGGTGATGGCCGTCTCCCTGGTCCGGGCCCCGGAGGCGGGGCGGTCTGTGGCGCGGACTCCAGCATGGCGCACCTGTGGATGGGCAACAACTATTGACGACAACAATTATTGCTCTTAGCTTCGATCTCGAAGCCGTACCCGTCGTATCCGAGAAGCCGCATTCGTCGTACCCGAGAAGCCGTACCCGTCGCATCCGAAGGGACACCCCCCGTGCCCAGCATCGATCTCACCGGCAAGGCCGCCGTCGTCACCGGCAGTGGCCGGGGCCTCGGCCTCGCCTATGCCCACGCACTCGCCGCCCACGGTGCCTCCGTGGTCGTGAACGACGTGGACGAGGCCGTCGCCGAGCAGGCCGTGAAGTCCATCACCGAGGCCGGCGGCACCGCCGTCGCCGAGGTGGTCCCGGTCGGCACGAGCGAGGCCGCGGACCGGCTGGTCGCCCGCGCCGTGACGGAGTTCGGGCGCCTCGACGTCCTGGTCACCAACGCGGGCATCCTGCGCGACAAGGTGCTGTGGAAGATGACCGACGACGACTTCGACGCGGTGCTCACCACCCACCTCAGGGGCACCTTCACCTGCGCCCGCGCCGCCGCCGTCCGGATGCGCGAGCAGGGCGAGGGCGGCACCCTGATCCTGGTCGGCTCCCCGGCCGGCCAGCGCGGCAACTTCGGCCAGACCAACTACGCCGCCGCCAAGGCCGGCATCGCCGCCATGGCCCGCACCTGGTCGATGGAGCTGGGCCGGGCGGACATCACGGTCAACGCGATCGTCCCGGTGGCCGCCACCGCGATGACCGAGACCATTCCCGCCTTCGCCCCGTACGTCGAGGCCCTGAAGAACGGCGAACCGCTCCCGGACTTCCTGCGCAAGGGCGAGGGCTTCGGCACCCCCGAGGACTGCGCGGCCCTCGTCCCCTTCCTCGCCTCCGCTGCCGCCCGCTCCATCACCGGCCAGGCCATCGGCATCGGCGGCGACAAGGTGGCACTCTGGTCGCACCCCCAGGAGATCCGGGCCGCCTACGCCGACGGTGGCTGGACCCCGGACACCCTGGCCGACGCCTTCCCCACCTCGGTCGGCGCCGAACTCCAGACGGTCGGCATCCCGGCGCCCAAGCTCCCGGAGGCGTGATGGACATCGAGGCACTCACCGCGATCGACGTCCACACGCACGCCGAGGTCTCCGCCAAGGGCCACTCCTCCCTGGACGACGACCTGCACGACGCCTCCTCCGCCTACTTCAAGGTCGAGGGGAAGCGGAAGCCGACCATCGAGGAGACCGCCGCCTACTACCGCGAGCGGAACATGGCCGCCGTGATCTTCACGGTGGACGCCGAGTCGGCGACCGGCACCGCGCCCGTCCCCAACGAGGAGGTCGCCGAGGCCGCGGCCGCCAACGCGGACGTGCTGATCCCCTTCGCCTCCGTCGACCCCTTCCGCGGCAAGGCCGGTGTCCGCCAGGCCCGCCGGCTGGTCGAGGAGTACGGGGTGAAGGGGTTCAAGTTCCACCCCAGCATCCAGGGCTTCTTCCCCGACGACCGCGCGGTGGCGTACGGCCTCTACGAGGTGATCGAGGAGACGGGCACCATCGCCCTCTTCCACACCGGCCAGACCGGCATCGGCGCCGGCGTCCCGGGCGGCGGCGGGATCCGGCTGAAGTACTCCAACCCGTTGCACGTGGACGACGTGGCGGCCGACTTCCCGCACCTGAAGATCATCCTGGCGCATCCGTCCTTCCCCTGGCAGGACGAGGCCCTTGCAGTCGCCACCCACAAGCCGGGCGTGCACATCGACCTGTCCGGCTGGTCGCCGAAGTACTTCCCGCCGCAACTGGTCCAGTACGCCAACACGCTGCTCAAGGACAAGGTCCTCTTCGGGTCCGACTTCCCCGTCCTCACCCCCGACCGGTGGCTCGCCGACTTCGCGAAGCTCCCGGTCAAGGACGAGGTCCGGCCGAAGATCCTCAAGGAGAACGCCGCCCGCCTGCTCGGGCTGACCAAGCCGTAAGGGGCCGAGATGCGCAACGAGGGACTGGGGTCGTGGCCCGCACGCCGGGCCCGCAAGACCCCCCACCGCACGGCGCTGGTACACGGTGAACACTCCACCGACTACCGCACGTTGTACACGCGCACCACCCGCCTCGCGCACGCCCTGCGGGCCCGGGGCGTCCGCCGCGGCGACCGCGTCGCCTACCTCGGCCCCAACCACCCCGCCTACCTGGAGACCCTCTTCGCGGCCGGCATCCTCGGGGCGGTCTTCGTCCCGCTCAACACCCGCCTGGCCGGGCCGGAGATCGCCTACCAGCTCGCCGACTCCGGCGCCAAGGCCCTGCTGTACGGCCCCTCGCACGCCGGTCTCGTCGCGGGCCTGCCCGGCACCACCGACGTCCGGACGTACGTCGAAGTCGGTCCCGAGTACGAGGAGTTGCTGGCCTCCGCGGCGGACGACCCGATCGACGAGCCCGTGACCCTCGACGACACCTGCATCATCATGTACACCTCGGGGACGACCGGCCGCCCCAAGGGCGCGATGCTCACGCACGCCAACCTGACCTGGAACGCGGTCAACGTCCTGGTCGACACCGACCTGATCGCCGACGAACGCGCCCTGGTCTCCGCCCCGTTGTTCCACACGGCGGGCCTCAACATGCTCGCCCTGCCGGTCCTCCTGAAGGGCGGCGCCTGTGTCCTGGTGGAGGCCTTCGCCCCGGAGACGACCCTCGACCTGATCGAAGAACACCGGATCACCTTCATGTTCGGGGTGCCGACCATGTTCGAGCAGGTGGCCCGCCACCCGCGCTGGCCGGCCGCCGACCTCTCCTCCCTCCGCATCCTCACCTGCGGCGGCTCCCCGGTCCCGACCCCGCTGATCGCGGCCTACCAGGAACGCGGGCTGACCTTCCTCCAGGGCTACGGCATGACCGAGGCCGCGCCCGGCACGCTCTTCCTCGACGCCGAGCACGCGATCGGCAAGGCGGGCTCGGCGGGCGTGCCGCACTTCTTCAGCGATGTACGGGTGGTACGGCCCGACCTGACCCCGGTCGACGTCGACGAGCCCGGCGAGGTCATGGTCCGCGGCCCCCATGTCATGCCCGGCTACTGGGGGTTGCCGGAGGAGACCGCGGCCTGTTTCGCGGACGGCTGGTTCCGCAGCGGGGACGCGGCCCGGGTCGACGCGGACGGTTACGTCTTCATCGTCGACCGGCTCAAGGACATGATCATCTCCGGTGGCGAGAACATCTACCCCGCCGAGATCGAGGACCTGCTCCTCGCCCACCCCGACATCGTGGAGTGCGCGGTGATCGGCGTGCCGGACGACAAGTGGGGCGAGGTGCCGCGTGCGGTGGTCGTCCCCCGAGAAGGCGCCGTCCTCGACCCCGACGAGGTGCTGGCCTCGCTGTCCGGCCGCCTCGCCAAGTACAAGCTCCCCAAGTCGGTGGTGCTCGCGGACGAACTCCCGCGCACCGCCTCCGGAAAGCTCCTCAAGTCCCGTGTGCGCAAACGCTACGGCTCCGCCACCTCGTAGCTCCAAGGAAAAGGAAAGCGACATGAGCGTCACCGTCAACGGCCTCGACGAACTGAAGAAGCTCGCGGGCAGCGACCTGGGCACCAGCGAGTGGATCGAGGTCACCCAGGACCGCATCGGCACCTTCGCCGACGCGACCGGCGACCACCAGTGGATCCACGTCGACCCCGAGCGCGCGGCCGAGGGCCCCTTCGGCGCCCCGATCGCCCACGGCTATCTGACCCTCTCCCTCTTCATCCCCCTGTTCACCGAGCTGCTGGACGTCCAGGGCGTCACCACGAAGGTCAACTACGGCCTGGACAAGGTGCGTTTCCCGTCCCCGGTGAAGGCCGGCTCCCGTATCCGCCTGGCCGCCCGGCTGGCGGAGGTCGAGGAGGTGCCGGGCGGGGTGCAGATCGCCGTGGACGGGACGATCGAGATCGAGGGCGGCACCAAGCCGGCCGCCGTGCTGCGGAGTCTGTCGCGGTTCTACGCGTAGGGCTTCGCCTGGGTACCGGCTTCCCGGGCCGCGGCGGTGGGGGAGCCGCAGGCCGGTGGGGGGCGGGGCGCGCCCACGCGGCGGCAGCCGCATGTCGGACGCAGCCCAGCGCCCCTTCGCTTACCGGCGCCGGCCGTGCCTCACCCAGAGGGGGCCCCACCGCCCACCCGTGGCGCCCTGGGGCACCTCCCAGGCCCTTTGGGCACTGGGGGAGGCACGACTGCCCGCAGCTGAGTGAGCCCCGTAAGGGGCGCTGGGGGTACCCCCAGCCGAAGGCTGGGGGAGGAACTGCGCGACCAGTCCCCACCGGCCCGCGGCCGACCGGGGTGCTCAGCCCACCACGTCCACGAAGATCGGGTTCGAGTAGCACCACGTGTCCGCCCACGGGTCGCCGTTCCCCGGCTCGTGGGCGATCGGGCCGTGCGGGTCGATCGACGCGCCCGGACAGCCCACGCCGTTCCGGTTGCCGTCGCTGCCCCGCAGCCGGACGTAGAAGGACTCGTCTCCCGCGGTGAGCGGGATGCGCAGGGTGTAGGAGCCCTTGCGGCCGGACACGTCCTTCGTCTGGACGACCCTGGTGTCGGGCGGGGAGACGGCAGGATCGGCCCAGCTGGGCAGCTGCTGCTCGGTCATGATGATGATCCTCGTCACGGGAGTCAGTGGGTCATGAAGGAGGAGACGGGCAGCGCCCGGGAGACGATCCGGACGTCGCCGAGGCGGCCGTGCAGGATCTGGTCGATCCGGTCCGCGTACTCGTAGCCGCCGAGCAGCCACGGCTTCCCGGACGAGGCGATGCCGATCGCGGCGGCGTGCGGGTTGCGGGCCACCGGGCAGCCCTGGACGTACATCGTGGTGTGCCGTCCGTCGTTGACCACGGCCAGGTGCCACCAGGTCTCGCGGGCGGTCTCGTCACCCCAGTTGGTGACCAGCTGCCGCTGGTTGAGCGGGTGCATCGCCCACTGCGGGCCCGGCCCGTCGGAGATGGACAGGGTGGCCAGCGGCTCGTCCGGGTCGTCGGTGACGGTGCCGACCGAGCCGTTGCGGCCGGTCCGGCTGACCAGGCCCGACCATGCGTTGTGCGAGGAATCCCAGTCGGCGGGCAGCCGGTAGAACACCTCGATGGTGTAACCGTCCTTGAACGTCGCCGAGTTGAGCGGGGCGCCGTCGACCGTCCGCAGGTACGCGCCCGTCAGCGGGGACTTGTAGCCGGTGAACTCCAGGCTGCCGTGGCCCGGCTGGTCCGGGTGGTGGTCCGCCGACCAGCCGAGGGTGCCGCCGCCCACCGAGACCACGGTGAGGTCGTTGCCGTTGCCGGACAGGTCGCGGACCGTGCCGGAGACCGCCGAGTCGAACCGCCAGTAGGCGGCCGTGCCCCGGACCAGCAGCCGCGAGGCGGGCCGCGCCGGACGGACCGGCACCGGGGCGAAGCCCGCGAAGCGGTCCGCGAAGTCGATGCCGACGGAGAAGCGGTCCCCGTCGCCGCTCAGCTCCATCTCCCGCCGCTCCAGCTCGTTGAGGCCCTTCTTGGCCCGGCCGAGGATCCACGGCGACACCGTCTCTACGTCGATGACGTCGCGGTCCAGGTCGAAGTGGTAGAGGCGGATCATCGCGGCGCCGCCGAAGTAGCGGTTCTGGTAGTTCGTCAGGTGCAGATGGACCTCGTGGCCGGCCGCGTTCTTGCGGGTGGCGCGGCGGGCCGGCCAGAAGTGACCGTTCAGGGTGAGGAAGATCTGGTCGTGTTCGTCGATCAGCTGGTCCCACAGCTGCTGCCCGTAGTCGGACAACGTGTCGTCGTCGACGACCAGTTCGTGTGTGGTGAGGATGACCGGCGCCTTCGGGTGCTGTGCGATGACGTCCTTCGCCCAGGCGTAGCCCTTCGCCGACAGCCGCCAGTCCAGCGCCAGCACCAGCCACTCGCGCCCGGCGGCGCGGAACAGGTGGTAGGTGTTGTAGCCGTCCGAAGAGGCCCCGCCGAAGGTGGGCTTGTCCTTGAAGCGCTGCGGCCCGAAGGCGTCCAGGTACGGCGTCGAGCCGCGCTGGTCGTCCGTGGACGACCCGATGTCGTGGTTGCCGGCCAGCACGCTGTAGCCGACCCCGCGCCGGTCCAGGATCCCGAACGCCTTGCTGATCGCGGCGAACTCCTCCTCGGCCCCGTTCTGGGTGAGATCGCCCAGGTGGCTCAGGAAGACGATGTTCCCGTCGGCTTCACCGCCCTGCTCCAGCAGATACCGCAGCGACGCCTCGATCGGCGCCGGGTTGATGCTCGGCCCGTCGAAGAGGTACTGGGTGTCGGGCATCACCGCGAGGGTGAAGCGACGGCTCTCCGGGTCGGGGCGCCGGGCGGAGCCGGAGGAGGCCTCGGCGACGGCCGGCAGCGCGACCCCGGCGGTGGCGGCGCCGAGCAGCGCGGTGGCCCTGAGGAAGTTACGTCTGCCGGCTCCGGCCTGCGCGGCCTCGCCCTGGACGTGGTCATGCGACGTACACACGTGTGCTCCGTGGATAAGGAGAAGTGACGGCGAAGGGCGTGGGGGGATCTCAGCGGACGCGCAGGGTCCAGCTCCAGCGGTGGACGCCCGGTGCGACGAGGTAGGAGGGGAAGGTGTCGGGACCGCACGACGCCGTACCGAGGCCCCGGTGTGCGGCGTCGATGTGGACCACGCAGCCGGCCCGGGGCACGAGTTGGTCGTGGTGGGTGACGGCGGTGAGGTCCTCGGCGCGGTAGCGGGTGACGGATACCTGGCGGGGCTCGTCCAGCTCGACCGCGAGTCCGGTGGCGTCCGGCGCCGACAGTGTGAACCGTCGTACGCCATGGCGGCCGCCGCTCTCCTGGGGCCGCAGATACGGGGTGAACAGCTCGTCCACGGGGACCAAGTGGTGGCCGACCGGGGCACCGGCGGCACGGTCCGGGTACGACTCCCAGGGACCCTGACCGAACCACTCCAGCAGATCCAGCCCGGCCACGGTCTCGAAGACCGAGCCGACCCGGGCCACGTCGTCGAACTCCTCGGGCACCTCGGCCAACTCGTCGACCCGGATGCCGCCCTCGACCGCGGTGAACTCCTGCCGGTGCCGCACGACTCCCGTCGTACCGGCGTACTCGGCGACCACGGTCACCTGGTCCTGCTCGTGGTGCAGCGAGACCACCTTGCGCACCAGGCTGTCCAGACCCCAGGCCCGCCAGCGCCGCGCGGTCCCGCCCAGCTCGTCGTTGTCCGTGGGCGCCCGCCACAGCGAGAGCGCAGGCGCGGCCGTCAGCAGCGGATGCAGCAGCAGACCCTCGCCGTCCACCTCGACGGCGGGTCCCGCCGGCACCGGCCGCCTGGGCGTGTCCGCCGCCCGGATCCGGATCTGCGGTGCGCAGATCTCCGTACCGGCCGGCGCCCAGGCCTGGTCCGCGGCCGTGGTCACCCGCAGCGTCAGCCATGCCTCGCCGCCGTCCGCCGGCACCTCGAAGGGCAGCGGCACGGCCGCGGTCTCGCCGGGGCAGAGCTCGGGCAGCTCGGCCGGCCCGGTCAGGGTGCGGCCGTCGGCCAGCGCCAGCTCCCAGGTGCCGGTCAGCCAGTCGAGGCCCCGGAAGTGCTGGTGGTTGGCGAGCACGATGCCCTCGTGCCGGAAGCACCGGATGCGGACCGGCGCCGCGATCTCCCGGTGCTCGTACATCGCGGGCTTGGGGGTGCGGTCCGGGAAGACCATGCCGTCCGCGACGAACGCCCCGTCGTGCAGGGCCTCGCCGAAGTCGCCGCCGTACGCCCAGCGGTGGCCGGGCGAGGCGACACCGTTGTCATACAGTCCGGCGCCTGTACGCCCGACCGGTCTGCCGTCGCTCACCCGCTGGAGAATTCCGTGGTCCCAGAACTCCCAGATGAACCCGCCCTGAAGACCCGGAGTGGACTCGATGGCGGCCCAGTGGTCGGCCAGCGTGCCGTTGCTGTTGCCCATCGCGTGCGAGTACTCGCACTCGATCAGCGGTTTCGTCTGCTCTCCGGACAGCGCGTGCGCCACGCAGTCCTCCAGCGGCGCGTACATCGGGCAGGCGATGTCGGAGGCGACGTGCGGGTCCGCCCAGCCGCGCTTGGCCGCCCCCTCGTACTGGATCGGCCGGGTCGGGTCGTGCCGCCGTACCCAGCCGGCCGCCGCGTCGTGGTTCGCCCCGTAGTCGGACTCGTTGCCCAGCGACCAGATGATGACCGACGGATGGTTCTTGTCCCGCAGCACCATCCGCGAGACCCGGTCCACGAAGGCGTTCAGATGGCGCGGGTCGTCCGCGATCTCGTGCGCGTGGTCGTGGGACTCGATGTCGGCCTCGTCGACGACGTAGAAACCCAGCTCGTCGGCGAGGTCGTAGAGGGCGGGGTCGTTCGGGTAGTGCGAGGTGCGGATCGCGTTGAAGCCGAACCGCTTCAGCACCACGAGATCCGCGCGCATGTCGTCGTACGACACCGTCCGCCCGGTGAGGGGGTGGAAGTCGTGCCGGTTCACGCCCCGGATGAAGACCCGCTCGCCGTTGACCAGCAGGTCCCGGCCGGCGATCTCGACGTCCCGGAAGCCGACGCGGTGGTACGACGTGTCGGCGACCGTGCCGTCCGCGCGGTGCAGCCGGACGGTCAGCCCGTACAGCTCGGGCTGCTCCGCGTTCCAGGTGCGCGCCTCGGGCACGGTGGCGTGGATACGGGCCTCGCCCAGGAAGTCGGAGACCCGGTCGTCCTCGGCGTTGAACCGGTCGAACTCGGCGTCCTGCGCAAGGAGTTCACCGTCCAGGTCGCCGGTGACGTACCAGCCGTCCGGGAGCGCACCGTCGTGGTCCCGTACGGCGCAGTCCACCCGCAGCCCGCCGTCCCGCCGCGCCCGCACGGTCACGTCCGCGAGATACAGCGGGTCGGTCGCGTACAGCAGCACGGGGCGGGTGATCCCGCCGTGCCACCAGTGGTCCTGGTCCTCGATGTGCGAGGCGTCCGACCACTTGACCACGGTCAGCCGCAGGACCGACCGCTCGCCGGGGCGTACGACCTCGGTGAGGTCGAACTCGGCGGCGAGGTGGGAGTCCTTGGAGATGCCGACGGGCCGCCCGTCCACGTGCACGAGGAGGACGCTCTCGGCGGCGCCGACCTGGAGGACGACCCGGCGGCCGGCCCAGTCGGCGGGCACGTCCAGCTCGCGCTCGTAGACCCCGGTCGGGTTGGCGGCGGGCGCCTGCGGCGGGAACTCCGCGAACGGCATCCGGACGTTCGTGTACTGCGGACGGTCGTCCGTGTCCTGCAGGGTCCAGGCACCCGGGACGTGCGCGGTCGACCAGGTCCCCACGACCGCCGCGTCCGGAGCGGGCAGCAGCTGGAAGCGCCACTCGCCGTCCAGGGACAGCGCCCCCGGGCGGCGGTCGACGGCGTTCATCGGCAACCGCCCCCAGGAGGTCACCTCGGGTGCCTCCCAGGGGCGGACGGCCACCAGCGGGTCCGTCACTTGATGGCTCCCTTGGCCAGGTCACCGATGATCTGACGGGCGCCGATCGCGAACACGATCAGCAGCGGGACGAGGGCGAGGAGCGCACCGGTCATGACCATTCCGTAGTCGGTGGTGCCGTGGGTGCCGTTGAGCTGGGACAGCGCGACCTGGAGGGTGACGTTGTCCGGGTTGGTCAGGGCGATCAGGGGCCAGGCGTAGTCGTTCCACTGGCCCATGAACGTGAAGATGCCGAGGAAGGCGAGACCCGGCCGGACCACCGGGAGGGCCACGTGCCAGTACTGGCGGAGGAAGTTGGCCCCGTCGATGCGGGAGGCGTCGAGGAGTTCGTCGTGGATGGCGCCCTTCATGTACTGGCGCATCCAGAAGATGCCGAACGCGTTGGCCGCCGCCGGCACGATCAGCGAGGTCATCGAGCCGATCCAGCCCAGCTTCGCCATGATCACGAACTGCGGTATGGCCGACAGCTGGGCCGGCACCATGAAGATGACCATCAGCAGGGCGAACAGCGCGTTCTTGCCGGGGAAGGCGAACTTGGCGAAGACGAAGGCCGCCAGCGAGTCGAAGAACAGGACCAGGAAGGTCACCGAACCCGCGACCAGCAGCGAGTTCCACATCGACCCGAAGAAGTCGATGTTGTCGAAGAGGCTGCGGGCGTTCTCCAGGAAGTGCGAGCCGGGCAGCAGCTTCGGCGGGTAGGAGAAGATCTCCGACGAGGTGTGTGTCGACATGATCACGGCCCAGTAGAACGGGAAGGCCGAGAGCAGCAGACCGATGACCAGGACGGCGTGCAGGGCGATACCGCGGCCGCGGGTGCCCTTGATGGCCCTGGGGCGGGTTGTGCGGATGGATGCCATGGTGTGCGGCCTCCCTAGTCTTCGCCCCGGCGCTGCACCAGGCGCCAGTTGATGATCGAGAAGATGATGACGACGAGGAAGATGCCCCAGGCCACGGCGGCGCCGTAGCCGAAGTCGTTGTTGTCGAAGGTCTGCTGGAAGAAGTAGAGGACCATGGTCTGGCCGGCGTGGCCCGGACCGCCCGCGAACGTCGAGTCGTTGGCGGTGGTCTGGAGCAGCACCTGTGGTTCGGAGAAGCTCTGCAGACCGGTGACGGTCGACACGACGAGCACGAACAGCAGTACCGGCCGCATCATCGGCAGCGTGATCCGGAAGAAGGTCTGCATCGGCCCGGCGCCGTCCATCCGGGCCGCTTCGTACAGTTCACCGGGGACCGTCTGGAGTCCGGCGAGGAAGATGATCGCGTTGTAGCCGGTCCACTGCCAGGTCATCAGCGTGGCGATGGCGACCTTGATGCCCCACGGGGTGTTGAGCCAGGCGACCTGGTCGAGGCCGACCGCCTGCAGGAAGGCGTTCACCAGGCCGAAGTTGGTGGAGAACACCGAGCCGAAGATGATCGCGATCGCGACCACCGAGGTGACGTTCGGCAGGAAGTAGGCGAAGCGGTAGACGTTCTTGAAGCGGACCGCCGAGTTGAGCATCACGGCCGTCACCATCGCCAGGAAGATCATGGGGAAGGTGGCGAGCGCCCAGATGACGATGGTGTTCCCGACCGCGGTCCAGAAGTCGGTGTCGCTCAGCAGATACCCGTACTGCGACAGGCCCGCCCACTCCATCGAGCCGAGGCCGTCCCACCGGTGCAGGGAGACGTAGAGCGAGAAGCCGACCGGGATCAGGCCGAAGCAGAGGAAGAGGAGGTAGAAGGGGGAGATCGCGGCGTAGAGGTGCCAGTACTTGCGAAATCCCGTACGGGGACCGGCCGTGGCGGTCTGTTCCACGGTCGCCGTGGGCTTCTCCAGTGCGGTGGCCATCAGTAGCTCACCCCCAGGTGCTTGGCGATGCGCCGGCACTTGCTCATGGCGTCCTTCCAGGCCTGCTCGGGGTTCTTGCCGAGGACGCCGACGTTCTTGATCTCGTCCTTGAGGGGCTGCGAGAGCGCCACGTCGAACGGGCTGTTGTAGGCGACCGCGATCTTCTGCGCGGCGGGCCCGAAGACGTCCATCGTCACCTGGCCGCCGAAGAAGGGGTCGGGCGCGCGCAGGGTCTTCAGGTCGTACGACGCGGGGGTGGACGGGAAGAGTCCCGCGTCCACGAAGCCCTGTGCCTGGTTGGCGGCGTTCAGCATCCAGGTGATGATCCGGAACGCCTGCTCGGGCTCGCGGCACTCCTTGGTGATCGACAGGAACGAACCGCCGTTGTTGGACGGCCGTACCGGCATCTGGGCCACCCGCCATCTGCCCTTGGTCTTCGGTACGCCGGTCTTGATGTCGTTGGTGGCCCAGGAGGCGTTGAGCTGGCTGGGCAGCTTGCCGTCCTGGAGCGCGGACAGCTGGTCCGGCGTGCCGCTGACCAGGTCCGAGACGATCCCCCGCCGTTTCGCCTCCACGGCCAGCGCCCAGGCCCGGCGGACGTGGTCCTGGTCGCCGATGAAGTGCCGGTCCTTGTCGACGTACCGCTGGCTGCCCTGCTGCACCACGTTCTCGAAGACCGCGTTGACGTCGGAGAGCAGACAGGTCCCCGGGATCCGCTTCCTCAGCTGCTCGCCGGCGGCGAAGAACTTCTCCCAGGTGTTCAGCTCGGCGGAGACGTCGTCGGGTTCGTAGGGCAGTCCGGCCTTCTGGAAGACCTGGTACTGGTAGAAGTGCGCGACCGGGCCGCAGTCGATGGGGAAGCCGACCATGGTGCCGTCGTCGGCGATGCCCTGGTCCCACTTCCAGGGCAGGTACTGGCTCTTGTACTTGTCCGCGCCCAGCGTGCGCAGGTCCACGAACTGGTTCGCGTTGGGCAGGTAGGACGCCATGTCCTCGCCCTTGAGGCCCGCGATGTCCGGGATGTGGGCCCGGCCGGTCATGGTGGTGAGCAGCTTCGACCGGTAGTAGCCGCCGATCTTGATGGCCTGCAGATCGACGTTCGCGTCGTAGCGGGCCTTGGCGTTCTTGATGACCGTGTCGCCGAGGCCGCCGTCCCAGTACCACAGGACCATGTTCCGGCCGGTGGAACCGGTCGGAACGGCACAGCCGGATGCCAGGCCGCCGAGCGCCGTGGCGGCCGTACCGGCCAGGCCCGCGCGCAGCAGGCCTCTACGTGAGAGCCGCACAGCTCTCACCGCCTTTCGGATCTTTCGGATCTGTTCGGGACTTTCACTTGGAGCGTGGGGGTGTCGGGGCTCAGAACTGCCGTGCGGGGGGTGTGACGGGTGCGTGGCGGACGGGCGGGCCGGGGTCGGCCGGCAGCCGGTCGGTGAGGAACCCGTAGGCGCGTTTCAGGTCGGGGTCGGTGAGCGAGCGCCACCAGCGGTCGACGCCGTACCAGCCGGGGGCGGCCAGTGCCCCGCCGTGGTTGCCGACGGAGAGACCGGCGGCGAGTACGGCGAACCGCAGCCGTTCGTCCAGCGGCCAGCCGGCGAGGGAGGCGGTGACGAAGCTCGCCCCGAAGACGTCGCCGGCGCCCGTCGCGTCGAGGACGTCCACGGCGAGGGCCGGGACCTCCGCGAACTCGCCGGTGCTCTGGTCGACGGCCACCGCGCCGTCCCCGCCGCGGGTCACCACGGCCACCGGGACCAGTTCGGCGAGGGTGCCGAGGGCCGCGACCGGGCTGTCGGTGCGGGTGTAGGCCATCGCCTCGGTCTCGTTCGGGAGGAAGGCGTGGCACAGGGCGAGCTGGTCCAGGAGGTCACGGGACCACTGCTGGGTGGGGTCCCAGCCGACGTCGGCGTAGACACGGGTGCCGTTGGCGGCGGCCTTGGCGATCCACTCGCGGGGTTCGGCCTCGATGTGCACGAGGGCGGTGCGGGCCTCGGGCGGGTCGCCCATCAGCACGTCCTGCGAGTACGGCGGCTCCGAGCCGTGGGTGATCAGGGCCCGGTCCTGACCGTGGGCCAGGGCGACGGTGACCGGGGTGGGCCAGCCGTCGGCGACCCGGGAGAGGGAGAGGTCGACGCCTTCCTGCCCGGCGAGGACCCCCTGGCAGTAGGCGCCGTAGAAGTCGTCGCCGAAGACCGTGGCCAGTGAGGTGCGCAGGCCGAAGCGGGACGCGGCCACCGCGAGGTTGGCGATGCCGCCGGGGCCGCAGCCCATGCCGGCCGTCCAGATCTCCTCGCCGGGTGTCGGCGGCTTCCCGAGCCCCGTGAGGACGAGGTCGTAGAAGAGCAGCCCGGTCAGCAGCACATCGGGCATGTCGTCGTCCACACGCCACCCTCTCGTCAAAACTCGTCAATTTCGATGAGCGGAATCGTGCGCTGCCACGCGAGATTGGTCAATACCCGAGCAGAACTGAGCATGGAAATGATTGAAGATGACGAGTAGTGTTCGGCGCGTGCTGGCAGAACGACGACATCAACTCATCCTGCGGGCCCTGCGCTCGGGCGGCCCCGCGGCCGTGACCGATCTCTCCGAGCAACTGGGCGTGAGCCCCGCCACCATCCGGCGTGACCTGCTGAGACTGGAGGAGGAGGGGCTGCTGACGCGGGTCCACGGCGGTGCCGTCGCCGACGAGGGCGACCAGCCCTTCGCCGAGGTCGCCGAGGTGCGGATCGCGGAGAAGGACGCCATAGCGGCGCGCGCGGCGGCCCTGGTCGCGGACGGCCAGTCGGTCCTCCTGGACATCGGCACCACCGCCTACCGGCTGGCCCGCCAGCTGCACGGCCGCCGGCTCACCGTGATCACCAGCAACCTGGTGGTCTACGAGGAGCTCGCCGACGACGAGGGCATCGAGCTGGTGCTGCTCGGCGGCATGGTCCGGCGCGAGTACCGCTCCCTGGTCGGCTTCCTCACCGAGGACAACCTGCGCCAGCTGCACGCCGACTGGCTCTTCCTCGGCACCAGCGGGGTGCGCCCCGGCGGGCAGGTGATGGACACGACGGTGGTGGAGGTGCCGGTCAAGCGGGCGATGATCAAGGCGAGCGACAAGGTGGCGCTGCTCGCCGATGCCGCCAAGTTCCCGGGTACGGGCATGGCGAAGGTCTGTGGTCCCGAGGACCTGGACATGGTGGTGACCAACGCGCCGGTCGACCCCGCGACCCGGTCCGCCCTGGAGGAGGCCGGTGTCGAGGTGGTCCTGGCAGGAAAGGCTCTAGCGTGAAACTGACGATTCTGGGCGGCGGCGGATTCCGGGTGCCGCTCGTGTACGGCGCACTGCTGACGGACCGGGCCGAGGGGCGGGTCACCGAGGTCGTGCTGCACGACCTCGACGCCGGCCGGCTCTCCGCGGTCGCCCGGGTCCTTGCCGAACAGGCGGCCGGCGTCCCCGACGCGCCCACGGTGACCGCCACCACCGACCTCGACGAGGCCCTGCGCGGGGCCGACTTCGTCTTCTCCGCGATCCGCGTCGGCGGCCTGGAGGGCAGGGCCGACGACGAGCGGGTGGCCCTCGCCGAGGGTGTCCTCGGCCAGGAGACGGTGGGCGCGGGCGGCATCGCCTACGGCCTGCGGACCGTCCCGGTCGCCGTCGACATCGCCCGCCGGGTGGCCCGCCTGGCCCCCGACGCCTGGGTCATCAACTTCACCAACCCCGCCGGACTGGTCACCGAGGCCATGTCCCGCCACCTCGGCGACCGCGTCATCGGCATCTGCGACTCCCCGGTCGGCCTCGGCCGCCGTATCGCCCGGGTGCTCGGCGCCGACCCGCGCGAGGCCTGGATCGACTACGTCGGCCTGAACCACCTCGGCTGGGTGCGCGGCCTGCGCGTCGCCGGCCGCGACGAACTCCCGCGCCTGCTCGCCGACCCCGATCTGCTCGGCTCCTTCGAGGAGGGCAAGCTCTTCGGCGTGGACTGGCTCCAGTCCCTCGGCGCGATCCCCAACGAGTACCTGCACTACTACTACTTCAACCGCGAGGCCGTCCGCGCCTACCAGCAGGCCGAGAAGACCCGTGGCGCGTTCCTGCGCGACCAGCAGGCGCACTTCTACGAGGAGGTCCGGGACCCCGGTGCCGAGGCCCTGGCGGCCTGGGACCGCACCCGCGCCGAGCGCGAGGCGACCTACATGTCCGAGAACCGGGAGACCGCCGGCGCCGGCGAACGCGACGCCGACGACCTCTCCGGCGGCTACGAGAAGGTCGCCCTGGCGCTGATGCGGGCCATCGCCCGCGACGAGCGCACCACCCTGATCCTCAACGTCCGCAACCGCTCCACCCTGTCGGTGCTCGACGGCGAGGCCGTCATCGAGGTCCCCTGCCTGGTCGACGCCAACGGCGCCCACCCGGTCGCCGTCGATCCGCTTCCTGATCACGCCACCGGCCTTGTCTGCTCGGTCAAGGCCGTCGAGCGCGAGGTGCTCGCCGCCGCCGAGTCCGGCTCCCGTACGACGGCCGTGAAGGCGTTCGCCCTGCACCCGCTGGTCGACTCGGTGAACGTGGCCCGCCGGCTGGTGGAGGGGTACACCGAGGTCCACCCCGGCCTCGCGTATCTTAAGTAACCAGTCGCTCGGAAAGCGCTTTCCATCCCTCTTCTGGAGACTTCCATGCACGACGAACGCCGCCGGATCGAGGAGCGCGTAGAGCGCCTCCACAACCAGCGCATCAAGCCCGCGATCTACGCGGCCGCCGTCCCCTTCGAGGTGTCCGCCTGGCAGGCACCCGGGGAGCCGGTGCCCTTCGAGGAGGCCGCGGCCGCCCCGTACGAGCCGTTCGCGATGGACACCCCGTGGGGCCCGCCGTGGGGGACCACCTGGTTCCGGATGCGCGGCCGGGTGCCCGCCGGGTTCGCGGGCCGCCGGGTCGAGGCCGTCATCGACCTCGGCTTCGTGGGTGACTGGCCGGGCAACCAGGCCGAGGCCCTGGTCCATCTCACCGACGGGACCCCGCTGAAGGCGGTCAACCCGCTCAACCAGTACGTGGCGATCGCCAACCCGGCGACGGGCGGCGAGGTGATCGACTACCTGGTCGAGGCCGCCTCCAACCCCGACATCCTGGCGAACGACTTCGCGGCGCCGACCCCGCTCGGCGACGTGCTGACGGCCGGCGACAAGCCGCTCTACACCTTCAGGCGGGCCGACATCGCCGTCCTGGACGAGGAGGTCTTCCACCTCGACCTGGACGTCCAGGTGCTGCGCGAGCTGATGCTGGAGCTGGGCGAGCACGACCCGCGCCGACACGAGATCATGCACGCCCTCGACCACGCGATGGACCTGCTCGACCTGGACGACATCTCCGGGTCGGCCGCCGCCGTGCGCGAGGCCCTGAAGCCGGCGCTGTCGAAGCCCGCGAACGCCAGCGCGCACCGCATCTCCGGCGTCGGCCACGCGCACATCGACTCGGCCTGGCTCTGGCCGATCCGCGAGACCAAGCGCAAGACCTCCCGGACCTTCTCCAACGTCACCTCGCTGGCCGACGAGTACGAGGAGTTCGTCTTCGCCTGCTCGCAGGCCCAGCAGTACGAGTGGGTGCGCGACAACTACCCGCAGGTCTGGGCCCGGATCCAGGAGTCGGTGAAGAAGGGCCAGTGGGCGCCGGTCGGCGGCATGTGGGTGGAGTCCGACGGCAACCTGCCGGGCGGCGAGGCGGTCGCCCGCCAGTTCGTCCACGGCAAGCGGTTCTTCATGGAGCACTTCGGTGTCGAGACCAAGGGGGTGTGGCTGCCGGACTCCTTCGGCTACAACGCGGCCTACCCGCAGATCGCCAAGCTCGCCGGCAACGAGTGGTTCCTCACCCAGAAGATCTCCTGGAACCAGACCAACAAGTTCCCCCACCACACCTTCTGGTGGGAGGGCATCGACGGCACCCGCATCTTCACCCACTTCCCGCCCGTCGACACCTACAACGCCCGCTTCAGCGGCGTGGAGATGTCCCGCGCGGTCCGCAACTACGCCGAGAAGGGCGGTGCCACCCGCTCGCTGGCCCCGTTCGGCTGGGGCGACGGCGGTGGCGGCCCCACCCGCGAGATCATGGAGAGGGCGCGCCGGCTCAAGGACCTGGAGGGCTCCCCGCGGGTCGAGGTCGAGCACCCGGACGCCTTCTTCGCCAAGGCCCGCGCCGAGTACGAGGACGCGCCGGTCTGGGTCGGCGAGCTCTACCTGGAGCTGCACCGCGCCACCTACACCTCCCAGGCCCGCACCAAGCAGGGCAACCGGCGCAGCGAGCACAAGCTGCGCGAGGCCGAGCTGTGGGCCACGACGGCCGCGCTGCACGCGCCCGGCTACCGCTACCCGCACGACAAGCTCGACCGGCTCTGGAAGACGGTCCTGCTGCACCAGTTCCACGACATCCTGCCGGGCTCCTCGATCGCCTGGGTGCACCGCGAGGCCGAGGCCGAGTACGCCCGTGTCGCCCAGGAGCTGGAGGCACTCACCGCCGAGGCGATCACCGCGCTCGGCGGCGGCACCGCCCGGGTCTTCAACACCAGCCCCTACGACCGTGCCGAGGTCGTCCGCGACGGCGCGGGCACGCCGGTGTACGTGGCGGTGCCGGCGAGCGGCAGCGCGCCGCTGACGGGTGACGTCGAGGCTCCGCGGCCGGTGACCGTCCCCGGCCGGGTGCTCGACAACGGCCTGGTGCGCGTGGAGATCGCGGCGGACGGCACGCTGTCGTCCGTTCGCGACCTGCGGGCCAACCGTGAGGTCCTCGCCGGCCAGGGCAACCTGCTCCGCCTGCACACCGACCTCCCCAACTACTGGGACGCCTGGGACGTCGACAAGCACTACAAGAACCGCTACACGGACCTGCTGGACCCCTCGGAGATCACGGTCGTCGACGAGGACCCGCTGCTCGGCGCGATCCGCGTCACCCGCGCCTTCGGCAACGGCTCGAAGGTCACCCAGACGATCACCGTCCGCGCGGGCAGCCCCCGGATCGACTTCGAGACGGACATCGACTGGCACGAGGCCGAGAAGTTCCTCAAGGCCGGGTTCCCCGTGGACATCCGTGCCGCGCACTCCTCCGCGGAGATCCAGTTCGGCCATGTCCAGCGGCCCACGCACACCAACACCACCTGGGAGGCGGCCCGCTTCGAGGTCTCCGGCCACCGCTGGGTGCACCTCGCCGAGCCCGGCTACGGAGTCGCCGTCATCAACGACTCGACCTACGGCCACGACGTCTCCCGCACGGTCCGCGAGGACGGAGGTACGACCACCACGGTCCGCCTCTCCCTGGTCCGCGCCCCGCGCGTCCCGGACCCGGGCGCCGACCAGGGCCGGCACCGCTTCACCTACTCCCTCCTCCCCGGCGCGAGCATCGAGGACGCGGTCGCCGCGGGCTACGCCCTCAACCTTCCGCTCCGGGTGGCCGACGCGGCGGGCGCGCCGGAGCCGGTCGTCTCGGTCGCCGGCGCGGGCGTGACGATCGAGGCGGTCAAGCTCGCCGACGACGCCTCCGGCGATGTCGTGGTCCGGCTCTACGAGTCGAGCGGCGGCCGTGCCGAGGGCGTGCTGCGCACCGGCTTCCCGCTCGCCGGCGCCCAGGTGACCGACCTGCTGGAGCGGCCCCTGGAGACGGCGGACACCGAAGGGGACACGGTCGCCGTGGCGCTGCGGCCCTTCCAGATCCTGACGCTCCGTCTGCAGCGGGCGGCCACCGGCCAGTAGCCCCCGGAGGCGGGCCCGGCGGTCTTCCGCCGGGCCCACCCCTTTTCCCGACCGACCCTGTACACAACCGGAGTCCATCCGTGCCCATGCAAACGTGGTTCACCGACGCCAAGTTGGGCATCTTCGTCCACTGGGGGATCTACGCCGTCGACGGTGTCCAGGAGTCCTGGTCGTTCTACGACGACATCGTGCCGCACGACCAGTACATGTCCCAGCTCGGCCGCTTCACCGGCGCGAAGTACGACCCGCGCGCCTGGGCCGACCTGTTCGCCCGCGCCGGCGCCAGGTACGCCGTGCTCACCAGCCGTCATCACGACGGAGTGGCGCTGTGGGACACCGGGTTCGGCGATCTCAACCTCGGCAGGGACTACCTCGCCGGCTACGCCGACGCCCTCCGCGAGCAGGGACTCAAGGTCGGTCTCTACTACTCGCACTCCGACTGGAACCACCCCGACTACGCCAGCACCCGCAAGCCGGGCCGCCCGCCCGAGCAGGAGGACAACCCCTACTCCGAGTGCTCGGCCGAGGACGAGGACCTCCATGCCTGGGAGCGGTTCATCGTCTACCGTGACGGCCAGATACGCGAGTTGGCCTCCCGGTACCGGCCCGACCTGATGTGGTTCGACGGCGAGTGGGACCGCAGCGAGGAGCAGTGGCGGATCAGGGAACTCGCCGCGCTCGTCCGTTCCTACTCACCGGACGTCGTCTTCAACGCCCGGATGCTCAGCGAGGGCGACTACGCGACACCGGAACAGGGCGCACCCGTCGAACCCCCCGCCGGGCCCTGGGAGCTGTGCCTCACCATCAACGACTCGTGGGGCTTCCGGCACCACGACCACAACCACAAGTCGCTCAGCCAGCTGATCCGCTACTTCACCGAGACCATCGGCGGTGGCGGCAATCTCCTCCTGGACGTCGGCCCGACGGAGGACGGCACCATCCCGCAGCCGCAGGTCGAGCGCCTCGAAGGCCTGGGGGAGTGGATCCGGGGACACGCCGAGGCCGTGTACGGCACGGTCCGCGGACTGCCGGCCGGGCACCACTACGGGCCGAGCACCCTCTCCGCCGACGGCCGCACCCTCTACCTCACCCTGTACGACATCCCGCGCGCCGAGATCGGCGTCCGCGGCCTGGTCACCCCGGTCCGGAAGGTCAGCGTGCTCGGTACCGGCACCGAACTCGCCCACCGTGTCGTCGGCGGGCTGCACGAGGCGGTCGGTGTGCTGTGGATCGACCCGCCGGCCGCGGCCGACCTCGACCCGTACGCCACGGTCCTCGCCGTCGAACTGGACGGGGAGCTGGAGCTGTACCGGGGATCCGGCCGGTTCTGATCAGCGTTCTGATCCGGTTCTGAGGCGGTTCGATGCCAAAAGTCGGGAATTCTTATATGAAGAATTAAGGGAACGGTAAATCGGCTGGTCACGGCGGCTTTTCGGGCCGCGGTGACCCCTCCGGTTCGCCTCCTGGACATCTTGAGTTCGCCTGCCACCCCTGGGATGCGGAACGGCAGGGACGAGAGAAAGGCATCACCGTGCGAGACCCGCGAATGTCAGCGATCGCCAAGGGGCTCAAGCGCCGGGGACGGCTCATGGCGCAGGCGGTGAGTCCTCCGCGCAAGACCCTGGACGCGATCCCGACGCAGCGTCCGGCCGGTCCGCGGCCCTCCGAGGGGTACGTGGCCCCGCGCGCCCCGCGCCTGGTGGAGGCCCCGGTCTTCGTCCTCTCCTCGGTACGCTCCGGCTCCACGCTGCTGCGGGTCCTGCTGAACAGCCACAGCCGCATCCGCGCCCCGCACGAGATGCATCTGCGCACGGTCCACGTCCGGATGTCCCGGGAGTTCACCGCGGACGCCATGAAGGAGCTCGCCCTCGACCGCGAGGAGCTGGAGCACGTCCTGTGGGACCGGGTGCTGCACCTGGAGCTCAGCCGCAGCGGCAAGGACGTCATCGTCGACAAGACCCCGCCCAACACCCTCATCTGGCCCCGGCTGCACCGATGTTGGCCCGACGCCCGGTTCGTCCTGCTGCTGCGCCACCCCGACGCCGTCATCCAGTCCCTGACCAGCCGCCGCGCCGACCCCGACCACGAGGGGATCCGCGCCGAGGTCCTCAGCTACGCCGAGAAGCTGGAAGAGGCCCGGCAGCGGCTCCCCGGCGCCCATGTGATCACCTACGAGGACCTCACCGCCGAACCGGAACGGGTCACCCGCGGCCTGTGCGCCTACCTCGGCGTCCCGTGGGAGAGCGGCATGCTCGACTACGGCAAGCAGGACCACGGCACCTTCAAGCCGAAGCTCGGCGACTGGAGCAGCGAGATCAAGTCCGGCCGTATCCAGGCCGCGCGCCAGGCCGACCCCGCCGCCGAACTCCCGCCCCGGCTCGCCGAGATCGCGAAGGCGTGGGGATACCCGGTCTAGGCACCCCCACGCCACCGCCGCCGATGCTCAGCCGGTGAAGCCGGCCGTGATCGAGGTGAACTGCCAGTTGCTCTGGCTGATCCCGGAGCAGTTGCTCACCACGCCACCGCCCGCGCAGCCGCGGTCCCGGTTCACGGCCCAGAACGCGAGCCGGGCGATGTGGTGCGAGTTCCCCCAGTCACGGATCTGCGTCCAGATCGCCGGGGTCGTGGTCTCCTGCTGGTCCGACAGACCGTTCATGCCGGAGATCCCGATGTGCGCGTAGGCCGTCGCGTCGTCCCACCCGAAGGTGGACTTCAGCTTGGTCTTCAGCCCCTCGGCCGCCGCCACGGTGTTGCCGTACATGTCGGCGCCGCCGCCGAAGTCGAACGGCATGATCGTGAAGACGTCGATGTTCGCGCCGAGCGACTGCGCCTGCTCGATGAGCCGGTTGCCGTAGTACGTGGGCCCGGTGGTGGACGTTCCGAAGGTGACGATCGTCTTCAGACCGGGGTTGTTGGCCTTGACCGTCTTCAGGGCGGTCAGGATCTTCGCCTGCACGGCCTCGTTCTCGAACTCGTCGGTGTTCTCGATGTCCATGTCGACGGATTTGAGACCGTAGGCGTCGATCACCTTCTGGATCGCCCCGGCCAGCGCGCTCGCGGAGGAGCAGTTGGCGCCGAGCTTGCTGCCCTGCCAGCCGCCGAACGACGGGGTGATGTCACCGCCGGCCGCCTTGATCTGGTTGATCGCGGTCTGGTCGACACCGCCGGTCAGCGCCCGGCTGCCGTCCCAGGCCGGGCTGCAGCCGCCCGAGTCCAGCACGAAGGCCATGGTGAACGACTTGATGCCGGTCGCGCTCATCACGGTCGAGGGGCTCGGCGGATCGCCCCAGCCCTCGAAGAGGTAGGGCGCGGCCTGCTTGAAGCCGGTCCCGCCGCCGCTGCCCGCGTCGGTCGTGACACTCACGGAGTTGGAGGCGGCCGACACGTTCCCGGCCGCGTCCCGTGCCTTGACCGTGAACGTGTACGCCGTACTGGCCGACAGCCCGCTCACCGTGGCACTCGTCCCGGAGACGCTCAGCACCTGGCTCGACCCGCTGTAGATGTCGTACGCCGTCACCCCGACGTTGTCCGTCGCGGCCGACCAGGACAGTGACACGCTGGACGAGGTCTTGCCGGTGGAGGTGAGGCCGCCGGGCGCGGTGGGCGCCTGGGTGTCGGAGCTGCCGCCGGGCCCGTCGAGGCTGACGTCGTCGGCGTAGTAGGTGCCCTGCGCGTACCAGCCGTGGACGTAGATCTGGGCGCTGGTCTGCGAGGCACCGGTGGTGAAGGAGACGCTCAGCTGGCTGTACTGGGACGGCGAGCTGGTCCAGGTGGAGGCGCCGCCGGTCACCCCGAGATAGACGTACGAGCCGCGGACCCAGCTGCTGAGCGAGTAGGTGGTGTTGGGCTGCACGGCGACGGTCTGCGTGCACTGGGCGGTGTCACTGGAACTCACGGCCCCGGCGAGGGCCCTGGACCCGCCGTGCACGGGGGAGGAGACGACCGAGCCCAGGTTCCCGGTGCAGGACCAGGGCGACAGACTCCCCGACTCGAAGCCGGGGTTGGAGAGGATGTTGGCCGCCTGCGCGGTACCGGGAAGCGCGATGGCCCCGGCGAGCGCGAGGGCGGCGGACCCGAGCAGTGCGAGTATCCGACGTCTGGAACGTCTGAGCGAGTTGCGCACGCGATCTCCCTGTTGGAATGGGGGTGTTCGGGAGTTGCACGAAGGTGCAAGGGGGGTGCGCAACAAAGTTGGTATGGACCAATCCCCCTGTCAAGGAAACGAGCGTGAATTGGTCCATACCGGTGAGTGTGGGCCCCGTCAGGGGCGCGGGGCTGTATCGATATGCGGCTCCGCCGCGTGGGCGCGAGCAACCACACACAACCCGCACCCGGCCGACGACCTAGAGCGGCAACACCGCAGCCGCAGCGTCCACCGACTCCACTTCCATGGGCAACGTCGGCGCCAACACCACGTCGGCCTCCTCCCGCCGCAAGGGAATCGACGGCAGCACATGCCTCGGTCCCGACACCACCGCGTAGTCCTGCCCCAGGAACGGCGGCTCGATCACCCCGGGGTCCTCGCCCAGCGCCAACTGCACGGCCGCCCACGGCGCGTTGATCCCACAGAGCGACAGCTGGTGCAACCCACCGGCGGGACGCGTGTTGACGTCGAGCAGCACCGGCTCGTCGCCGTACATCCGGAACTGGATGTTGGACAGATAGTGCAGCCCGAAGCCCTCGGCGATCAGCCGGGCCGGCTTCAGCCACCGCTCGTCCAGGGTGAAACCGCGGCGGCGGCCCTTCTTCGTGCGGCCCACCGCCAGCCGGACCCGGTTGTCGGGCCCGGTGAGGCAGTCCACGGACACCTCCGGCTCCTCCAGCCGCGGCATCACCAGCCAGTCCACCGGCTGGTCGGCCCGCCGCAACGCCTCGACGACCAGGTCGAGCTGGACATACGGCCCCGGGAACCCGTTGAGGTGGAAGAGCGAGAAGGGGGCGCGCGTGATCACCCGGAAGCCCACGCCACCTGCACCGGCGGCCGGCTTGAAGCAGGCCTTGTGCCCGTCGGCCTCCAGTGCCTCGACCGCGGTGGTCAGTTCGTCCGCCGTGCGGACCCGCCACCACGGCGGCACCGGGACCCCGACCGAAGCGACGGCCTCGTACGCGGTCGCCTTGTCCTCGAAGACCGCCGTGCCCTCCGGCGTCGGCGCCAGCAGGGCCGTACCGACCGCCTCGAAGTCGGTCCGGTGGGCGACGATCGCCGACTGGTGCAGCCTGGGCACGAAGACATCGATGCCACGGCGCTGGCACTGGTCGAGCGCGTACTCGACGTAGGCGGCGGGGGAGAGGCCCTCCGGCTCCAGGTCGGCGGTGTCGGCGGCGGCCAGCACGGGGGAGTCGGCGTCACCGTGCGTCGCATGGATCTCGACCGCCCGGTCGCTGGGATTTTTCCGCAGCTGATCCATGAAGAACACGTTCTCCGCGTACGTGCGGTTGAGCCAGACGCGTACGCGAGAGCGCATTAATGCCGCCTTCCGGGGTTTTCGGGCAGGACTCAGCGGGCCCGTGCCCGGGCAGGGTGGTTGGAGGGTCACCAAACCGCCCTGGACGAAGGGAAGTTCGTGGCGGTGGTGTTGTGGGGATCATACGGCTTTCAAGGGGCCTCGCGTGCAACGCCGGTGTTACGGATTTCCCGGGACTGTCCACGCGCGTTCTCCTGCACCGTCCACGTCGGTTTCCCTGACGGACGGCCGTCGACCGGCGCGACCTGTCGAGGGCCGGCCGTCGAATGACCGCCGACAGGCCGACAAGTCCCCTTGTTCCGTGGACCCGTCATGTGTTGAGGTGGGTGGCGACGGGATGATCGGAAGGGGTGCGGGGTGGAGTCCACGGCCGGTGCCGGGCAGCTGCTGGCCATCAGTGACCTGCACATCTCGTACCCGGAGAACCGCGAGCTCGTCGAGAAGATGCGCCCCGAGACGGATGACGACTGGCTGATCGTGGCCGGCGACGTCGCGGAGACCGTCGCCGACATCCGCTGGGTCCTGGAGACCTTCGCCGGCCGCTTCGCCAAGGTGCTGTGGGCCCCCGGCAACCACGACCTGTGGACCCACCCCAAGGATCCGGTCACCCTGCGCGGTGTCGCCCGCTACGAGCACCTCGTCGGCCTCTGCCGGGAACTCGGCGTGGTCAGCCCCGAGGACCCCTATCCCGTCTGGGAGGGCCCCGGCGGCCCGGTCGTCGTCGCACCGCTCTTCCTCCTGTACGACTACTCCTTCCTGCCGGCCGGCTGCGCCACCAAGGAAGAGGGCCTCGCCTACGCGCACGGCACCGGCATCGTCTGCAACGACGAGTACCTGCTGCACCCCGACCCCTACCCGACCCGCGAGGACTGGTGCCGAGCCCGGGTCGAGGCCACCGAGCGACGGCTCGCCGAACTGCCCGAGGAGCTGCCGACCGTGCTGGCGGGCCACTACCCGCTGGACCGGCACCCCATGGACGTCCTGTGGTACCCCGAGTTCGCCATGTGGTGCGGCACCACCCTCACCGCCGACTGGCACCGCCGGTTCCGTGTCGACACCATGGTCTACGGTCATCTGCACATCCCCCGGACCACCTGGCACGACGGCGTCCGCTTCGAAGAGGTCTCCGTGGGATACCCCCGCGAGTGGCGCAAGCGCTCCCAGCCCCCGGGCAAGCTGCGCCGAATTCTGCCGATGGAGGTCGGAACCGGTGATCGAGGAGCTGCTCCCGGACTCGGTGGTGGCCGTGGAGATGATCGGTGACGAGGCGATCCGCGAAGCCCCCCTCTACCCCGAGGAGGCGGCGCTCGTCGCGCGTGCCGTGCCCAAGCGCCGCCGCGAGTTCTCCGCCGTGCGCGCCTGCGCCCGGCGCGCCATGGAGAAGCTCGGGGTCCCGCCGCAGCCCGTCGTGAGCGGCGAGCGCGGCGCACCGCGCTGGCCGGACGGGCTGGTCGGCAGCATGACCCACTGCGAGGGCTACTGCGCCGCCGCCCTGGTCCGCGCCACCGACCTGGCCTCCCTCGGCATCGACGCCGAACCGCACGCCCCGCTGCCCGAGGGCGTCGCGGAGTCCGTCCTGCTGCCCTCGGAGCAGGAGCGGCTGAGCCGCCTCGTGGCCGAGCGGCCCGGCGTGCACTGGGACCGTCTGCTGTTCAGCGCCAAGGAATCCGTCTACAAGGCGTGGTTCCCCCTCACCGGGAAGTGGCTGGACTTCATGGAGGCCGACATCGAGCTCGTCCCGGAGCCCGGCGCGCGGCCGCAGGGCACCCTGCGTGCCCGGCTCCTGGTCCCCGGCCCCGAGGTCGGCGGGGAGCAGTTGCAGGTCTTCGAGGGCCGCTGGAGCGTGGGGCACGGCATGCTGACCTCGGCCGTGGTCGTGCCGCACCCCTGACAGCGCCCCGGGTCGTGCTCCGCCGGCTCAGGTGGGTGGGCACCAGTCGTGCAGGAGACGGAAGAACGCCTCCTCGTTGCCGGTGAGCCCGGCTCGGGCCAGGGCCTCCTCGGCCTCGGCGAGCACGGCCGGCGGGACCAGGAAGGGGCGAGCGCCGTCCGGCGGTCCGTCGAAGGCCGCGCGGACGGTGTGCAGCAGCCGCAGATAGGCCTGGACGGCGGTGCGCTCACGGTCGGTCAGTACGGCGGTGGGCATGGCTCGGCTCTCCCCGTCGGTCGTCACGGTCACGCGCCCGGACGGCGCGGCCGCACCGCGTGTGCGGTGCGCACCCACCAGCTTGCCGTCCGCCACTGACAACGCCTGCCCGCTACGCCTCGGTTCGCCCGCTCAGCCGACGCGGAACCGCACCGCGACCCCCTCCTGAGGGAACGTCTCCTCGCCTGGCCCGCACCGGAATCCGGCCGGGCGGGCTCACTTCCCCGGATAGCCCAGCGAGGCCTTGATGCGCCCCGCCACGTCGTGCCGCCGCACCGGACCGCGCAGGGCCGAACCCGCGAGCCAGGTCCGGCACTTGCTGGCCAGCAGCAGCCCGAAGGTCTCCGCGTCCTGTTCCTCGGCCTGGTCGAAGCGGGTGCGGGCGGCCACCCGCCGGACGGCGGCCTGGACCGCGGCCAGGTCGGTGACCGCGCCGTGGCCCGTGCCTTCCTCGATGAGCCGTGCCGCCACCGCGACCCCCTCGATGTCATGGCCGTGGTGGTCGGCGTGCATGTGCCACAGCTCGTGGCCGAGGATCACCAACTGGTGGTCGGGAGCGGTGCGTTCCTCGACCACGACCAGGTCGCGGTCGGCCAGGTCGAGCCAGAGCCCGCTGGCCGTGCCGGGCGGGAAGACGGCCGTACGGAACAGGACCGGGCGGCCGCGGCGGCGGCCCATCGCGTCGCACAGCGCCCGGTACAGCTCCTGCGGCGGGGCGGGCGCGGGCAGGGTCAGCTCCCCGACCAGCTCGCCGCTCAGCCGGCGCATGTCCCTGTCGATGGCCATCTTCTCCCGTTCCCCCTCAGCTCACGACTCGGGCCGCTTGACGCTTTCCAGGAGCATGTCCAGCCATTCCGCGACCTTGTCCCGGTGCTGGTCGGTGGGCAGCTGGGCGGCCCGCCAGGCGATCCCGCGCACCCCGTGGTCCTGCAACAGCCGCTCCAGGGGGTCCGCCGCGGCCTCGGCCGCCGCCCGCTCCCGGTCGGCCAGCTTCTGCAGCAGCTCCTGCTCGACGCGCTGGAGGGCACCGGCCAGCGCCTCGGGGTCCGCGGCGGTGAGGAATCCGGCGTGTACCCGGAAGAAGCGCTGGAGGGCGTCGCAGTGCTCCATGGTCGGCCGCCGGTCGCCGTTGAGCAGGGCGCCGGCCTGCTGCCGGGACATGCCCGCGCCGTCGGCGATCTCCTGCTGGGTGTGCTTGCGGCCATTGGGCTTGAGGCGGGTGCGGCGCAGCAGGTCGAGGCGTTGCAGGAAGCGTTCCTGGACATCGGGTTCGCCCGCGGGCCGGCCGCTGAGCAGGGCCTTGACCACGGACTCGGGGACACCGCAGGCGTGGGAGAGCCGTCCGACGTCGTAGACCTCGGCGTACGCCACGCCGAGCCGGTCGGCGAGCGCGGTGACGCGGGAGACGACGGCCGGCAGCTGGGCGGTCGCCGTGGCGCCCGGATCCTCGTAGCCATCCGTCACCGACAGAACTCCTACGTCTCTCAGGGGAATCAGGGGCTTCGCACCGGCGGTCGCCGTGGACTGCCCGGCGTGAACTTCCCGGAGATTAGCGGGTCGTTCGAACTCACATCCAGGTGTCGCCACAACTGTGGCCAATTTCGGCCGTCAACAGGCATGAAATGCCACGATAGTTGACATGCCTCTGGATGGGGCAGCAGGATCACATCGCCGCGAGAAGGCCGCATAGGCAAGAGGGGTGACCTCCCGATGGCATATCAGGCAGGTGGGCGGCGGCCGGCGCCGCGGCCCGTCCCCGAAAGTCTTGAGGCCCAGGCATATCTCCAGGACTACGCGTTGCTGCTGGACGCGGTCCCTTTCCCGTCCCTGGTGGTCGACCACCGCTGGGACGTGGTGCTGGCCAACGGCGCGTTCGAGACACTTTTCCGGGGGGTCGCCCCGCATCCCACCGCCATGCCCGGGGACAACTTCCTCCGGTTCGTCCTGTTCCACCCGGACGCCGGCTCGGTGCTCGGCGCGCACGAGTCGGGCTGGTGCCTGCCGATGCTGGCCCAGTTCAAGACCACCCTGGAGCGGTACGCCCACGACCACGAACTCCAGTCGATCCGCCGGGAGATCGCCCAGGACCCGATCATGGAGGCCGCCTTCCGGTACGGTCTGCCGCACTGGCTGCGCGCGGTCGGCGAGGAGGGTGCCCGGCTCGACGGCGCCGTCCGGCCGGTGCTGCACCCGGACCCCGCGCTGGGCGCCACCGAGTGCCGGGTGGTCGGCGAGACCGCCAGGACCCTGCACGACATGGGCTACGCGCGTTACACCCTGGTGCTGCGCGCCGCCCCCCGCCCCGCCGCCCCGCGCCGCGCCCGCCGGCCCGGCGGCCTGGGCGCCCATCTGACCGTGGTTCCCGCCCCCGACGCCTGACCCGGCACCGCCGGCGTTCAGGTCGCCGACGGCGCCGGGCCGGACGCCCGCACCGGCTCCGGCCCGCATCCGCCACCGCCCCGACGCGGGTCCCGTCTCACGCCGGGGCCACCGCCAGGACGAGCGGCACACCCCGGCAGGGCACCAACCGCAGCGCGCCGAACGTGCCCGGCCGCCCGCTCTCCAGCACGGCCGCGAAGTCCGGTCCCTTGGTCAGCGAGCCGGCCAGATGCGCCGGGTCCGCCGACGCCGCCACCCGGCCGCGCGCGTTGACCAGCCGGGCGGGGCCGGGCAGCGCCCGCAGCAGGGGCAGTGCGGCCGCCTCGAAGTGCCGTAGATACACGTCGGCGGCGGCCACGCCCAGGAAGCGGCCCGCCCGTACCACCGGTGCGGACAGGGTGAGGCTGTACTCGTCCGAGCAGAGGTAGTCGACGTACGGCCCGGCCACCGCCCGCCGCCCGGTGTCCCGGGGCAGCGTGAACCAGTCCCAGTGCGTGTAGTCGGAGTAGGCCGAGGTGCGCGGGTCGAGGTCGAGGAGCAGCGGCCGTACGTCCCCGCCGGCGTCGCTCTGCCACCACTCCAGCCAGGCCGGCACGTCGGCCAGCAGTCCGGGTGCGGCCACGAAACCGACACCGGAGACCAACTCCTGCCGCATCAGCCGCAGATGGAGCCCGGGGCGCAGTGCCGCGAGGTCCGCGGTCACCGGCCGGCGGCCCTCGGCGGCCACCCGGGCCAGCAGCGCGGCGGTGTCGGCGCGGGTCTGCGCCACGGCGTCGAACACCGCCTCCAGGGCGCGGCCGACCCGCTCGGCCACATACCCCTCGGCGGCGGCCGGCGTCCTGGACGCGGGAGTGGCGGGGACGGTGCCGCGGCTCATGCTGCCCTCCGGCGGACGGGGGAGCGGGGCGGCGCGGCTACAGGGCCAGCCGCAGGGCGATGAGCCGCGCCGTCGAGTCCCGCACGCACCGCTCGGCCAGCTCCCTGGCCGATGCGTCCGCCCCATCCTGCACGGCCGAGATTACGGACCGGTGACGGTCCGCCACCTCTTCACGATATTCGTCGTCGCCGAGCACAAGGCACAGCAGCGCCCCGACCTCCCTCTGGAGCGCCACCTGTTCCCGGGTGAGCCGGGCCGACTGGGCGGCGGCGGCCAGTTCCACATGGAAACGGCCGTACAGCCGGCAACGCGCCGACGTGTCCCGGGCCCCCCGCAACTCCTCGGTGGTCCGGCGGAGCTGGTCAAGGTCGTGGTCCTCGGTGCGCTGTGCGGCGAGGTGCGCGGCGGTGCCGGACAGGGCCGCCCAGTGGTCGCCGAGGTCGCGCAGCTCCTCGGGGCTCCAGCCGCGCAGCCGCTCCGTCAGACGCTCCCGGCCGGGTGTGTCCGGCAGGGAGACGAAGCTGCCGCCGCCGCGGCCCCTGCGGGTGACGACCAGGCCCTGCTGGCGCAGCGCCATCAGGGCCTCCCGCAGGGTCACCGTGGACACCCCCAGCTGTCCGGCCAGCTCCGTCTCGCCGGGCAGCTGCTCGCCGTCGGCGAGCAGGCCGAGTTCGATGGCGTCGCCGATCCGGCGTACGACGGCGTCGACCCGGGCCCCGCTGTCCACCCGGGCGAAGACGGCCTTTCGGGCGCCGCCGTCCGTCTGCTGCTGTTCCACGGCCCACCACCCTGTGCGTTGACCCAAGCTTTACCTCAGAAGGGTCTTGAGCTTTGAACTATGACTTCATATCTTTCCGTTCACTACGTGCAACGCAAGAGAGCGCCAGAAAGGTTCCCGCCCATGGAGGCCAGCGCGATCCGGTTGCGGGATCTGCGGAAGTCGTTCGGCGAGACCAGCGCCGTGGCGGGAGTCGACCTGGAGATCCGTGACGGCGAGTTCTTCTCGATGCTCGGCCCCTCGGGCTCCGGCAAGACCACCGTCCTGCGCCTGATAGCCGGCTTCGAGAGCCCCACCTCGGGCGTGGTCGAACTCGCGGGGCAGGACGTCACCCGCCGTGCCCCCTTCGAACGGGACGTGCACACCGTCTTCCAGGACTACGCCCTGTTCCCGCACATGAACGTCGAGCAGAACGTCGCCTACTCCCTCAGGGTCCGCGGGATCGCCAGGGCCGAACGCCTGGTCCGCGCCCGCAAGGCCCTCGCCGAGGTCCGCCTGGACGGCTTCGGCGGCCGCCGCCCCGCCCAGCTCTCCGGCGGCCAGCGCCAGCGCGTCGCCCTCGCCCGCGCCCTCGTCGGGAGGCCCCGCGTCCTGCTGCTCGACGAGCCCCTCGGCGCCCTCGACCTCAAGCTGCGCGAGCAGATGCAGCTCGAACTCAAAGCCCTGCAACGGGAGGTGGGCATCACCTTCGTCTTCGTCACCCACGACCAGGAGGAGGCCCTGACGATGAGCGACCGCGTCGCCGTCTTCCACCAGGGCCGTATCGAACAGGTAGGCACCCCCGCCGAGATCTACGAACGCCCCGCCAGCGCCTTCGTCGCCTCCTTCGTCGGGACCTCCAACCTGCTGACCGGGGACACCGCCCGGCGGGTGCTCGGCGAGAGCGGCACCCACAGCATCCGGCCCGAGAAGATCCGGGTCCTCGAGGAGACCGCGGGCCCGGGCGAATCCGACCACGCCGACGCCGTCGGCACCGTCGCCGAGGTGGTCTACCTCGGCGACGCCACCCGCTTCCTGGTCGACCTGGACGGCGGCGGCCGGCTCACCGCGCTCCAGCAGAACCTCGACACCTCCGCCGAGGACGTCGCCGCCTACCGCGGCACCCGCGTCCGGCTGCGCTGGCAGCGCCGGCACACCGTCCACGTCCCCGACTGACCCGCCGCCCGTCCCGGCTGGATCCGCCGTCCCTCACGTCTGGAGTACGTCGTGCGCCTCCCCCGTCCCCGCACCGCGGCCGCCGCCGTCGCGCTGCTGCTGGCCGCCACCGCCACCGCCTGCGGCTCCTCCGGCTCAGGTTCCTCCACCGGCCTCAACCCGCCCGACCTCAAGCCCCTCGCCAAGCTCGGCAAGAGCGAGGGCGAGGTCAACCTGATCGCCTGGGCCGGCTATGTCGAGGACGGCTCCGACGACCCCAAGGTGGACTGGGTCACCGACTTCGAGAAGCAGACCGGCTGCCAGGTCCACTCCAAGGTCGCCGCCAGCTCCGACGAGATGGTCAAACTGATGAAGACCGGCGAGTACGACGCCGTCTCCGCCTCCGGCGACGCCTCCCTGCGCCTGATCGCCTCCGGCGACGCGGCCCCGGTCAACACCAAGCTCGTACCGAACTACAAGGACGTCTTCAGCGGCCTGAAGAACGGCGCCTGGAACTCGGTCAAGGGCCAGATGTACGGCATCCCGCACGGCCGCGGCGCCAACCTGCTGATGTACAACACGCAGAAGGTGACCCCCGCGCCCACCTCCTGGTCGGCCGTCTTCGACGACGCGGCGAAGTACCGGGGCCATGTCACCGCCTACGACTCGCCGATCTACATCGCCGACGCGGCCCTGTATCTCAAGGCCACCAAGCCCGAGTTGAAGATCAAGGACCCCTACGCCCTCGACCAGAAGCAGTTCGACGCGGCCGTCGCCCTGCTGAAGAAGCAGAACGCGGACATCGGCGAGTACTGGAGCGACTACCTCAAGGAGATCTCCGCCTTCAAGAGCGGCGACTCCGTCATCGGCACCAGCTGGCAGGTCATCGCCAACCTGGCCGCCGACGAGGGCGCCAAGGTCAAGGCCTTCGTGCCCAAGGAGGGTTCGACGGGCTGGTCCGACACCTGGATGGTGTCCGCCAAGGCCAAGCACCCCGACTGCGCCTACCAGTGGCTGAACTGGATCGTCTCCCCGAAGGTCAACGCCGAGGTCGCCGAGTACTTCGGCGAGGCGCCTGCCAACGCCAAGGCCTGCGACCTGACCAGCGACAAGAGCTTCTGCGCGACCTACCACGCGGCCGACGAGAGCTACTGGAAGAACATCGCCTTCTGGAACACGCCCATCGAGCAGTGCCTGGACGGCCGTACCGACGTCAAGTGCGTGCCGTACGCGAAGTGGGTGCAGGCCTGGACCGAGATCAAGGGCTGAGCCATGACCGTGCTCACCCGGACCGCGGGGGCGCTGCACCGGCGCCCCCGGCTCCGCCTCGCCCTGCTGCTGACCGCCCCGCTGCTGTGGCTGGCCGTGCTCTATCTGGGCTCGCTGGCGGTGCTGTTCGTCTCCGCGTTCTGGACGACGGACTCCTTCACCTCCGAGGTGGTGAAGGTCTGGTCGACCGACAACTTCCACGAGCTGTTCACGACACCGGTGTTCCGGCAGGTGATCCTGCGCAGCGTCGGCGTCGCCCTCGCGGTGACCGTCCTGTGCGCGGTGATCGCCTTCCCGGTCGCCTTCTACACCGCCCGGGTGGCCAGGCCGAGCCTGCGCCCGCTCCTGGTGGTCGCCATCCTCACCCCGCTGTGGGCGAGTTACCTGGTCAAGGTGTACGCCTGGCGGCTGATCCTGTCCGAGGGCGGGCTCGCCGACTGGCTGCTGAAGCCCCTCGGGCTGAGCGGGCCCGGCTTCGGGCTGCCGGCCACCGTGCTCGCCCTGACCTATCTGTGGCTGCCGTACATGATCCTGCCGATCCACACCGCGCTGGAGCAGCTGCCGGACAACCTGCTGGACGCCTCCGCGGACCTTGGCGCCCGCGCCGGGCGGACCTTCCGCTCCGTGGTGCTGCCGATGGTGCTGCCGTCGGTCGCCGCCGGGTCGGTGTTCACCTTCTCGCTCAGCCTCGGCGACTACATCACCGTGCAGATCGTCGGCGGCAAGACCCAGCTCATCGGCAACCTCGTCTACGCCAACATCGAACTCAACCTGCCCATGGCCGCCGCGCTCGCCACCGTCCCGGTCGTCGTCATCGTGCTGTATCTGCTCGCGATGCGCCGCACCGGCGCGCTGAGCAGCCTGTAGAGGAGCCCGCCGTGCAACTCTCCCGTTCCGCGCGGATCGCGGTGCGTGTCGCCGCCGGGTTCGGCTTCGCGGTGATCTACGTGCCGTTGCTGCTGGTCCTCGTCAACTCCCTGAACCCCGACCGCAGCGCGAGCTGGCCGCCGCCCGGCCTGACCACCCACTGGTGGTCGGTCGCCTGGCACAGCTCCGGTGCCCGCGCGGCCCTGTGGACCTCGGTGAAGGCCGGGCTCGGCGCCACCGCGATCGCCCTGGTGCTCGGCACGCTGATCGCCTTCGCGGTCGCCCGGTACCGCTTCTTCGGCCGGGACGCCCTCTCCTTCGTGGTCGTCCTGCCGATCGCCCTGCCCGGCATCGTCACCGGCATCGCCCTCAACTCGGCCTTCAGCACGGTCCTTGAGCCGCTCGGCGTCGGGCTCGGCCTGTTCACCGTGGTCGTCGGACACGCCACCTTCTGCGTGGTGATCGTCTTCAACAACGTCGTCGCCCGGCTGCGCCGCACCTCGGGCACCTACGAGGAGGCGGCGGCCGACCTGGGCGCCGACACCTTCCGGGCCTTCGCCGACGTCACCTTCCCGCTGGTGCGCTCGGCGCTGCTCGCGGGCGGCCTGCTCGCCTTCGCGCTCTCCTTCGACGAGATCGTGGTCACCACCTTCACCGCGGGGCCGGGTGTCCAGACCCTCCCGCTGTGGATCTACGACAACATGACCCGCCCCCAGCAGGCACCGGTGGTGAACGTGGTGGCGGCCGTGCTCGTGCTGCTGTCGGTGGTCCCCATCTACGTCGCCCAGCGGCTGTCGGCGGACACGGCCACGGGCAGCCGTGTCTGACCCCGGCTCCCCAGGCTTACGCAAACTACTTGCGTAGCTTGCGCTACGCTTGCGTCCATGACGCGACGACTTGCGGAAGTGGCCAAGAAGGTCGGGGTCAGCGAGGCCACGGTCAGCCGGGTACTCAACGGCAAGCCCGGGGTCTCCGAGGCCACCCGGCAGGCGGTGCTCTCGGCCCTGGACGTCCTGGGCTACGAGCGCCCCACCCAGCTGCGCGGCGAGCGTGCCCGGCTCGTCGGCCTGGTCCTGCCCGAGCTGCAGAACCCCATCTTCCCGGCCTTCGCCGAGGTCATCGGCGGCGCGCTCGCCCAGCTCGGGCTCACCCCGGTGCTGTGCACCCAGACCAAGGGCGGGGTCTCCGAGGCGGACTATGTGGAGTTGCTGCTGCAACAGCAGGTCTCCGGTGTCGTGTTCGCCGGCGGTCTGTTCGCCCAGGCCGACGCACCGCACGACCACTACCGGCTGCTCGCCGACCGCAACATCCCGGTGGTGCTGATCAACGCGGCCATCGACCATCTCGGCTTCCCCGCCGTGTCCTGCGACGACGCCGTGGCGGTGGAACAGGCGTGGCGGCACCTCGCCTCCCTCGGTCACGAGCGGATCGGGCTCGTCCTCGGCCCCGCCGACCACATGCCGTCGGCCCGCAAGCTGGCCGCCGTGCGCACGATGGGCGACCTCCCGGACGCGAGCGTCGCCCGGGCCATGTTCTCGATCGAGGGCGGTCACGCGGCCGCCACGCGCCTCATCGACCAGGGCGTCACCGGGATCATCTGCGCCAGTGACCCCCTGGCGCTGGGAGCGATCAGGGCAGCCCGTCGCAAGGGCCTGGACGTCCCGTCCCAGGTGTCGGTCGTCGGCTACGACGACTCGGCGTTCATGAACTGCACCGAACCCCCGCTCACCACCGTGCGCCAGCCCATCGAGGCCATGGGCCGGGCCGCCGTCGAGCTGCTGAACGCTCAGATCGGCGGCACGGTCGTCCCGGCGGAGGAGCTGCTGTTCGAGCCGGAGCTGGTCGTCAGGGGGTCGACCGCGCAAGCGCCGAAAGCCTGAGAGTCAACAGATCCCATCCGCTGTCGAATAATTACAGATTCTGCGCGACATCTTGCGCGGCAGTGCTGCCGGTGCTTGAGTGTGCGGCGCCCACCGGTCCTGGTGCGGCGCCCAACTGCTCCTGTTCTGGGGGGTCCACCGATGTCCAGCACCGGGTTCCGCCGTGCTCTCGTCGCGATCGGCGTCTGCTCGTCCCTTGCGCTCTCGGCCTCGGCCTGCGGGTCGGGCGACGACGACGCGGGGAGCGGCAAGACGCGTATCACCGTCAACTGCGAGCCGCCGAAGAGCGCCAAGGTCGACCGCTCGTTCTTCGATCAGGACATCGCCGACTTCGAGAAGAAGAACCCGGACATCGACGTCGTCGCGCACGACGCGTTCCCCTGTCAGGACCCGAAGACCTTCGACGCCAAGCTGGCCGGCGGCCAGATGGAGGACGTCTTCTACACGTACTTCACCGACGCCAAGCACGTCGTGGACATCAACCAGGCGGCCGACCTCACGCCGTACCTCAAGGACCTCAAGAGCTACGACACCATCCAGAAGCAGCTGCGGGACATCTACACCGTGGACGGCAAGGTCTACGGCATCCCGCGCACCGGATACAGCATGGGCCTGATCTACAACCGCGCGCTGTTCCAGAAGGCCGGTCTCGACCCCGACAAGCCGCCGGCGACCTGGGAAGAGGTCCGCGCCGACGCCAAGAAGATAGCCGCCCTCGGCAACGGCACCGTCGGGTACGCCGACTACAGCGCGCAGAACCAGGGTGGCTGGCACTTCACCGCCGAGCTGTACTCGCAGGGCGGTGACGTCGTCTCCGCCGACGGCAAGACGGCGACCGTCGACACCCCGCAGGGCCACGCGGTCCTGCAGAACCTGCACGACATGCGCTGGACCGACAACACCATGGGCAGCAAGCAGTTGCTGATCCTCAACGACGTCCAGCAGATGATGGGTTCGGGCAAGCTCGGCATGTATCTCTCCGCCCCCGACAACATCCCGATCCTGGTCAAGGAGAAGGGCGGCAACTACAAGGACCTCGCCCTCGCCCCGATGCCCGGCGGCCAGGGCACCCTCATCGGCGGCGACGGCTACATGTTCAACAAGAAGGACAGCCCGGCGCAGATCAAGGCCGGCCTCAAGTGGCTCGACTCCATGTTCCTCACCCCGGGTGACGGCTTCCTCGGCGACTACGCCCGCGCCAAGAAGAACAACGCACCCGTAGGCCTGCCCGAGCCGCGTCTGTTCACCGGCGCCGCCGACGCCAAGGACCAGCAGGTCAAGAAGGCCAACGCCAACGTCCCGGTGGAGAACTACCAGGCCTTCCTGGACGGCAACCAGTCCCTCCAGATGAAGATCGAGCCGCCCAACGCCCAGCAGATCTACTCCGTCCTCGACGGCGCCGTCTCCGCCGTCCTCACGAAGAAGGACGCCGACATCGACCAGCTCCTCAAGGACGCCAACGAGAAGATCGACGGCATCCTGGCCCGGAGCTGACCGCGATGACCAAGACGGCCGAGCGCCGACCCGCCCCCGCGGCGGTCGGCGCCCGACAGGCCCCGGCGCCGCCCCCGGCAGGGGACCGGAGGCGGCGCCGGCTCCTCGACCAGGCCCGCGCCTACGGCTTCCTGCTCGGCGGACTGATCTGCTTCGCCCTGTTCTCCTGGTACCCGGCGATCCGCGCGGTCGTGATCGCCTTCCAGAAGTACACGCCCGGCTCGTCCCCGGAATGGGTCGGCACCGCCAACTTCACCCGGGTCCTGCACGACCCCGAGTTCTCGGCGGCCTGGCGCAACACCCTCACCTTCACGCTGCTCGCGCTGCTGATCGGGTTCGCGATCCCGTTCGTTCTCGCCCTGGTCCTCAACGAGCTGCGGCACGCGAAGGCGTTCTTCCGGGTCGTGGTCTACCTGCCGGTGATGATCCCGCCGGTGGTCAGCGCCCTGCTGTGGAAGTGGTTCTACGACCCGGGATCCGGCCTCGCCAACGAGACCCTGCGCTTCCTCCACCTGCCCACCTCGAACTGGTCCAACGGCGCCGACACCGCGCTCATCTCCCTGGTGATCGTGGCCACGTGGGCGAACATGGGCGGCACCGTCCTGATCTACCTGGCCGCCCTCCAGTCCATCCCCGGCGAGCTGTACGAGGCCGCCGAACTCGACGGCGCGAACCTCCTGCAACGCATCCGGCACGTGACGATCCCCCAGACCAGGTTCGTCATCCTGATGCTGATGCTCCTTCAGATCATCGCCACCATGCAGGTGTTCACCGAGCCGTTCGTCATCACGGGAGGCGGTCCGGAGAACGCCACGGTCACCGTGCTCTACCTCATCTACAAGTACGCGTTCCTCTACAACGACTTCGGCGGCGCCTGCGCCCTCAGCGTCATGCTCCTGGTGCTGCTCGGTGTCTTCTCCGCCGTCTATCTGCGGCTGACCCGCTCCGGGGAGGACGGATGAGCAGCGCCACCCGCACCCTGATCTCGCCGGCGACCCTGGCCCGCCCCCGGGGCAGGGCGATCTACTGGACCGTCTTCACCGGTGTCGTCCTGCTCTTCGCGCTCGCCTTCCTGTTCCCCGTGTTCTGGATGGTGACCGGCGCGATGAAGTCCCCGGACGAGGTCGCCCAGACCCCGCCCACCCTCATCCCCAAGCACCTGCACCTGACCGGGTACACCGACGCCTGGGACCTGATGCAGCTGCCCCAGCACCTGTGGAACACGGTGGTGCAGGCGGCCGGCGCCTGGGCCTTCCAGCTGGTGTTCTGCACGGCCGCCGCCTACGCCCTGTCGAAACTGAAGCCCGCGTTCGGCAAGGTGGTCCTCGGCGGGATCCTGGCCACCCTGATGGTCCCGGCCCAGGCCCTGGTCGTGCCCAAGTACCTGACCGTGGCCGACCTGCCGTTCATCCACACCAGCCTGCTGAACGACCCGCTCGGCATCTGGCTCCCGGCCGTCGCCAACGCCTTCAACCTCTATCTCCTCAAGCGGTTCTTCGACCAACTGCCGCGCGATGTGCTGGAGGCCGCCGAGATCGACGGCGCCGGCAAGCTGCGCATCCTGTGGTCGGTGGTGCTGCCCATGTCCCGCCCGGTGCTCGGGGTGGTGTCGATCTTCGCCCTGGTCGCGGTGTGGCAGGACTTCCTGTGGCCGCTGATGGTCTTCTCGGACACCGACAAGCAGCCCATCAGCGTGGCCCTGGTCCAGCTGTCGCAGAACATCCAGCTCACCGTGCTCATCGCCGCGATGGTGATCGCCAGCATCCCGATGGTCGCGCTGTTCCTCGTCTTCCAGCGGCACATCATCGCCGGGATCAGCGCGGGCAGCACCAAGGGCTGACGCCCTTCCTCCGACAGAAAGGCACGCACAGTGGGACAGCCCAGCCATGCCCCGAAGGACCTCGACTGGTGGCGTTCCGCCGTCATCTACCAGGTGTACGTCCGCAGCTTCGCGGACGGCGACGGCGACGGCACCGGCGACCTCGCGGGCGTCCGCGCCAAGCTGCCGTACCTCGCCCAACTGGGCGTGGACGCCCTGTGGTTCAACCCCTGGTACCTGTCACCGCTGAAGGACGGCGGCTACGACGTCGCCGACTACCGGGCCATCGACCCGGCGTTCGGCACCCTCGCCGAGGCCGAGAAGCTCATCGCCGAGGCGGGGGAGCTGGGCATCCGGACGATCATCGACATCGTCCCCAACCATGTCTCCGACCAGCACCCCTGGTTCCAGGCGGCGTTGGCGGCAGGGCCCGGCAGCCCCGAGCGCGAGCTGTTCCACTTCCGCCCGGGGCGTGGCGCACACGGCGAACTCCCGCCCAACGACTGGCCGTCGCAGTTCCTCGGCTCCACCGAACCGGTGTGGACCCGGCTGCCCGACGGCGACTGGTACCTGCACCTGTTCACCCCCGAACAGCCCGACCTCAACTGGGCCCACCCGGCCGTCCGTCAGGAGCACGAGGACATCCTGCGGTTCTGGTTCGAGCGGGGCGTCGCCGGCGTCCGTATCGACTCCGCCGCCCTGCTCGCCAAGGACCCGGACCTGCCCGACCTGGCCACGGACCCGCAGCCGCACCCCTTCGTCGACCGCGACGACCTCCATGACGTCTACCGCGCGTGGCGCGCGGTCGCCGACGCCTACGACGGGGTCTTCGTCGGTGAGGTCTGGCTCCCCGACGCCGAGCGCTTCGCCCGCTACCTCCGCCCCGACGAACTGCACACCGCCTTCAACTTCTCCTTCCTGTCCTGCCCCTGGGACGCGAACCGGCTGCGGACGTCGATCGACACCACCCTCGCCGAGCACGCCCCGGTCGGCGCGCCCGCCACCTGGGTGCTGTGCAACCACGACGTGACCCGCACGGTCACCCGCTACGGCCGCCAGGACACCGCCTTCGACTTCGCGACCAAGGCCTTCGGCACCCCCACGGACCTGGAGCTGGGCACCCGCAGGGCCCGCGCGGCCGCGCTGCTGTCCCTGGCGTTGCCCGGCGCGGTGTACGTGTACCAGGGGGAGGAGCTGGGGCTGCCCGAGGCCGAGATCCCGGCGGACCACATCCAGGATCCGATGTACTTCCGGTCGGGCGGCACCGACCCCGGCCGGGACGGCTGCCGGGTGCCGATGCCCTGGGCCGCCGATCTGCCGTACGCGGGGTTCGGTTCGCGCGAGGAGCCATGGCTGCCGCAGCCGGCCGGCTGGGCCTCGTACGCGGCCGACCGCCAGCAGGAGGACGCCGACTCCATGCTCAGCCTCTACCGCCGCGCCATCGCCGCCCGCCCGCTCTTCGGGGCCGGCCCGCTGACCTGGCTGCCCGCTCCCGAGGGCGTCCTCGCCTTCACCCGCGCCGAGGGACTGATCTGTGTGGTCAACCTCGCGCCCGACCCCGCCGAGCTCCCCGCCCACACCCAACTTCTCCTCACCAGCGGCCCGTTGGACGGCACAGGCCGTCTGCCGCAGGACACGGCGGCCTGGCTGATGATCTGAGCCGCCGGTTCCGCTCGCGCTATCCCCCTCCCCCCACCTCGAAGGGATCAGCAGATGCACAGCACCACAGGCAGATCTGTCAGGAGCATGCCAGCAGTGGCGGCCGCTGTCGCCCTCGCCGCCGGCATGCTCGTCGCCGTCGCGCCCGCCGCCCACGCGGCCGTGGGCGCGAGCCTCCCCTTCACCTCGGTCGAGGCGGAGGCGGCGACCACCACCGGCACCAGGATCGGCCCGGACTACACCCAGGGAACCCTCGCCTCCGAGGCCTCCGGCCGCCAGGCCGTGCGCCTCACCTCCGGGCAGCGCGTCGAGTTCACCGCGCCCCAGGCGTCCAACGCCGTGAACGTCTCCTACAGCGTCCCCGACGGCCAGTCCGGCACCCTCAACGTGTACGTCAACGGGGTCAAGCTCGCGAAGACCCTGACCGTCACCTCCAAGTACTCCTACGTCGACACCGGCTGGATCGCCGGCGCCAAGCAGCACCACTTCTTCGACAACGCACGCCTGCTGCTCGGCCAGAACGTCCAGGCAGGCGACAAGGTGGCCTTCGAGTCCACCGGCACCCAGGTCACCGTCGACGTGGCCGACTTCGAGCAGGTGGCCGGGGCCGCCGCCCAGCCCGCCGGGTCGGTCTCCGTCACCTCCAAGGGCGCCGACCCCAGCGGCAACGGCGACTCCACCCAGGCCTTCCGGGACGCCATCGCGGCCGCCCAGGGCGGGACGGTGTGGATCCCGCCGGGCGACTACAAGCTCACGTCATCCCTGAGCGGCGTACAGAACGTCACCCTCCAGGGCGCCGGCAGCTGGTACTCGGTCGTGCACACCTCGCGCTTCATCGACCAGTCCAGCTCCTCCGGGAACGTCCACATCAACAACTTCGCGGTGATCGGCGAGGTCACCGAACGCGTCGACTCCAACCCGGACAACTTCGTCAACGGGTCACTGGGGCCGAACAGTTCGGTGTCCGGGATGTGGATCCAGCACCTCAAGTGCGGGTTCTGGCTGACCGGCAACAACGACAACCTGGTCGTCGAGAACAACCGCATCCTCGACACCACCGCCGACGGCCTCAACCTCAACGGCACCGCCCACGGCGTCCAGGTCCGGGGCAACTTCCTGCGCAACCAGGGCGACGACTCCCTGGCCATGTGGTCGCTGTACTCGCCGGACACCAACTCCAGCTTCACCAACAACACCATCTCCCAGCCGAACCTGGCCAACGGCATCGCGATCTACGGCGGCACCGACATCGCCGTGCGGAACAACCTGATCTCCGACACCAACGCGCTGGGCAGCGGTATCGCCATCTCCAACCAGAAGTTCGCGGACCCCTTCTCCCCGCTCGCCGGCACCATCACGGTCGACGGCAACACGCTCGTGCGCACGGGAGCGATCAACCCCAACTGGAACCACCCGATGGGCGCACTGCGCGTCGACTCCTACGACAGCGCCATCAACGCCACCGTCAACATCACCAACACCACGATCACCGACAGCCCGTACAGCGCCTTCGAGTTCGTCTCCGGCGGCGGGCAGGGATACCCGGTCCGGAACATCAACGTGACCGGCGCGACCGTGCGCAACACCGGGACGGTCGTGGTGCAGGCCGAGGCGCAGGGCGCCGCCACCTTCCGCAACGTCACCGCCACCGGCGTCGGCGCCGCCGGCGTCTACAACTGCCCCTACCCGGCGAACTCCGGCTCCTTCGCGCTCACCGACGGCGGCGGCAACTCCGGCTGGGCCGGCACCTGGTCGGACTGCTCCAGCTGGCCGCAGCCCGGCACCGGCAACCCCGACCCCGACCCGGCGCGCAACCTCGCCAAGGGCCGCCCGGCGACCGCCACCGGCTCGCAGGACGTGTACACGCCCGGCAAGGCGGTCGACGGTGACGCCAACAGCTACTGGGAGTCCGCCAACAACGCCTTCCCGCAGTCGCTGACCGTCGACCTCGGCTCCTCCTACGCGGCCCGCCGGCTGGCGCTGAAGCTGCCGCCGTCCTCGGCCTGGGGCGCGCGCACCCAGACCATCACCGTGCTGGGCAGCACCGACGGCTCGAACTACTCGACCGTCGTGGGTTCCGCCGGCTACCGGTTCGACCCGGCCACCGGCAACACCGTCACCGTGGCCCTGCCCGGCAGCACCAACCTGCGTTATCTGCGGCTGACCGTCACCGCCAACAACGCCTGGCCGGCCGCACAGTTCAGCGAGGTGGAGGCGTATCTGACGTCGTGACCTCCGCCGCCCCGGGAGTCCCGCGTTTCGCCGCCTGGATCTGCTCGTACACATGGGTGCGCAGTTCGGCGAAGCGTGGGGCGACCCGGGTGTGCAACTGGTCGCGCCGGTCCGGCAGATCGACCTTCAGCTGTTCCTGGACGACGGTCGGGGAGGCGGACAGGACGATCACCCGCTGGCCCAGATAGACCGCCTCGTCGATGTCGTGGGTGACGAACAGGATCGTGATCCCGCGCTCCCGCCACAGACCCCGGACCAGATCCTCCAGATCGGCCCGGGTCTGGGCGTCGACGGCGGCGAACGGCTCGTCCATCAGCAGGACCCGGGGTTCGTAGGCGAGGGCCCGCGCGATCGCGACCCGCTGCTGCATGCCGCCCGAGAGCTGCCAGGGGTAGGCGCCGGCGGCGTCCGCGAGGCCCACCGAGCGCAGCGCGTCACAGACCAGTTCCCTGCGTCGCTCCCGGGGCAACCGCTTCTGCTTGAGGGGGAGTTCGACGTTCTCGGCGACCCGCATCCAGGGGAACAGGCTGCGGCCGTACTCCTGGAAGACGAACGCCATCCCGGGCGGCGGCCCGGTCACCTGCCGTCCCTCCAGGAGGACTTCGCCGCCGGTCGGGGTGAGCAGGCCGCCCATGCACTTGAGCAGGGTGGTCTTGCCGCAGCCCGACGGGCCGACAAGACAGACGAGTTCGCCCGCCTCCACGGTGAAGGTGAGGTCCCGCACCGCCTCGACGCGGCGACCGGAACCGTCGTAGACCTTCTTCAGGCCGCGTACGTCGAGCATGGACCGCCCCTTCACGATGCTCACTTCAGGACCGCCGGGTTGTCGCGCGCAGCCCGTGGTACCAGCCGAGCACCCGGCGCTCGACCAGCTGGAAGACCACCGACAGCGCGAAGCCGAGCAGGCCCAGCACCAGGATCCCGGTCCACATGTCGGGGATCGCGAAGCTGCGCTGGAACTGCACGATGGTGAAGCCGAGCCCGTTGCTGGCCGCGGACATCTCGCTGATGACCATCAGGATGATCCCGATCGACAGCGCCTGCCGCAGGCCCGCGAAGATCTGCGGGCTCGCCGAACGCAGTACCAGCGTACGCAGCCGGGTCACGCCCGTGATGCCGTAGGAGCGGGCCGTCTCCGTCATCACCGGGTCGACCGCCCGTACGCCCTCGACCGTGTTGAGCAGGATCGGCCAGACGCAGCCGCTGACGATCACCACGATCTTCATGGCGTCGCCGATGCCCGCGAACAGCATGATGACGGGGACGAGGACGGGCGGCGGTACCGCCCGCAGGAATTCGAGGACCGGTTCACACACCGCCCGCACCCGCCGGTAGGAGCCGACGACCGTGCCCAGGGCCACGCCCACGACGGCCGCCGTCGCGTACCCGGCGAGCAGCCGCAGCACACTGCGCAGCAGGTCGTCACGGAGCCGCTGACCGGTCCAGACGTCCGGGAAGGTCTTCAGGATGGTGCGCAGCGGCGGCCAGTAGACGTTCGTACTGCCGTCGGAGGCCACCCACCACAGGGCGACCAGCACGACCGGCAGGGCCAGGACGTACACCGCTGCGAGCAGCAGCCGCCTCACACCGCCACCTCCCCGCGCACCGACTGGTGCCAGGCCAGCGCCCGCCGCTCCAGGGACCGGGCGCCCACGTTGATGAGCAGGCCCAGCAGGCCGGTGACCACGATCAGGGCGTACATGTCCGGCACCGCCTGCGAGGCCTGCGCGACGGCGATCTGCTGGCCCAGCCCCGGTGCGCCGATGACCAGTTCGGCGGTGATGGTGAGGATCAGCGCGACCGCGGCGGCCAGCCGGACGCCGGTCATGACGTACGGCAGCGCGGTCGGCCACAGCACATGGCGGATCCGGGCCCAGGTACCCAGTCCGTACGACCGCGCGGTCTCCTCGGCGACCGGATCGACGTCCTGGACGCCGTACATCACCTGGATCAGGACCTGCCAGAAGGAGGCGTAGACGACGAGCAGCAGGACCGAGCGGAGTTCGGTGCCGTAGAGCAGGATGGCGAGGGGGATCAGGGCGACCGAGGGGATCGGGCGGAGGAACTCGACCGTGGAGGCGGTGGCCTCGCGCAGATGCGGGACGACCGAGAGGACGACCCCCGCCACGATGCCGGCGCCGACCGCGACGGCCAGGCCCGCCGCCCAGCCCGTGAGGGTGTCGCCGAGCGCCGACCAGAAGGCCCCGTCGGCGAGTTCGGTGCCCAGGGCACGGGCGATCCGGCTGGTCGGCGGGAAGTAGTCCGCCTTGACCAGACCCAGCCGCGGCACCGCCTCGCCGAGGGCGAGGAAGGCCGCGAGCCCGGCTGCACCGAGTGCGGTGTTCAGCCCCTTCACCTCTTTCACGGCAGCAGCTTGTCCAGGTCGGGTGCCGTCTTGAAGAGGCCGTCCTGCTCGCTCAGCTTCTCCAGCGCGTCGATGGACGCACGGTTCGGGTCGGCCGGCCACTTCGGCAGGGTCACCGCGGCCAGCACGTCCGCGGGCGTCTTGGTGTAGGTGGTGACGATCTGCCGGACCTCGTCCGGGTGCGCGTCCGCGTAGGCCAGCGACTCGGCCGTGGCCTGCTGGAACCTCTTCACGACGTCCGGGTTCTGCTGCGCGTACGAGGTCGAGGTGAAGTACATGGCAACGGTGAGGTTCTTCGCCACGTCGACCATCGGCGAGGCGATCTCGGTGGCGCCCTGGAGCTTCATGGTGGCCAGCGCCGGCTCGACCGCCATCGCCGCGTCTATCTGTCCCTTGTCGAGAGCGGCCGGCATCTGGTCGAAGGCCAGCTCGACGAAGCTCACCTTGTCCGGGTCGCCGCCGTCTTTGCGCACCGACTCGCGGACCGCGGTCTCGTTGATGTTCTTCAGCGTGTTGACGGCGACCTTCTTGCCCTCCAGCTGCTTCGCCGAGGTGATGGCGCTGCCCTTCTTCACGACGAGCCCACCGAAGTCCTTGCCCGCCACGCCCGTCGAGGCCACGCCGTTCGCGATCGCCTGCACCGGCACGCTGTTGGACTGGGCGATCATCAGCGAGGTCATGTTGCTGAAGCCGAACTGGAACTGACCGCTCGTCACACCCGGCACGATGGCCGCGCCGCCCTGCGCGAGCGTCATCGACAGTTTCAGGCCGCGCTTGCCGTAGAAGCCCTTTTTCTGTCCGAGGTAGAGGGGGGCCACGTCGACGATGGGGATGATGCCCACCTTGACGGTGGTGGTGCCGCCCGACGAGGACGATGTGGACGACGAGCCCCCCAAGGAGCCGCAGGCCGCCGTGGTGAGCAGGATGGTGCCGGCCGCGAGACCGGCGAGCAGACGACGCATGGGCTCCTCCTGTGCAGACAACGGTGTTCCGACAGGGCGTGCGCTGTGCGCACAGTGGTGCTCGGATGGTGCTCAGCGGGAAGGTAGAACCGGCCGGACAACCCGGTCAATGGGTTCAGCTGACAAAATTGTTGACAGTTACTGAACCGCGCTCTCACCGTGTTCTCCGTGTCGAGCCGTCGAACCGCCGCGCGACGGCGGACCGCGACGGACCGTGACGGGACGTACCGGACCGGGAGGCGCCGATGTCGAGTGATGCCCGCGCACCGCATTTCGTGAGGTCCTTCGAGCGCGGCCTGGCCGTGATCCGCGCCTTCGACGCCGAACATCCGGCGCGCACGCTCAGCGAGGTGGCCCGCGCCTGCGACCTGCCCCGGGCCGCCGCCCGCCGCCTGCTGCTCACCCTCGTCGACCTGGGCTACGTCCACTCGGACGGCCGCCGGTTCCGCCTCACCCCGCGCGTCCTGGAACTCGGCTACGCCTACCTCTCCGGCCTCGACCTGCCGCGCCTCGCCCAGCCGCATCTGGAGCAACTCACCGTGCTGGTGGGGGAGTCGGCGTCACTCTGCGTCCTGGACGCAGACGCGGTGGTGCATGTCGCCGCGGTGCCGGCCCGGCGGGTGATGGCGGCGACCGTCGCGGTGGGTGCGAGGTATCCGGCCCACCGGACGGCGGCGGGGGCGGTGCTGCTCGCCCACCCGCCCGAGCCCTGCTCACCCGGCCTGCCCGAAGCGGAGTCGATACGCCGTCAGGGATTCGCCCTGCTCGAAGACGACCTGGAGGTCGGCGTCAGAACCCTGGCCGCCCCGGTGCGGGACCAGAGCGGCCAGGTGGTGGCCGGGGTGGCCCTGGCGGTCCACTCCGGCCGGATGTCCGCCGCCGCGGTCCGCCGCGACCTGCTGTCGCCTCTGCTCGTGGCGGCGACGCGGATCGAGGCGGACCTGCGGATCACAGATCGAGCACCAGGCGCTTGCCTCGGCACCGCGACACACAGATGAGCATGGTCTCCCCGGCCGCCCGCTCCTCCTCGCCGAGCACCGAGTCCCGGTGGTCCGGGGTGCCTTCGAGGACATCGGTCTCACACGTCCCGCAGGTGCCCTCCGTGCAGGAGTAGAGCACCTCCACCCCGGCGGCCCGGACGGTGTCGAGCACGGAGACTCCGGGTGCGACGGTGAGGGTACGACCGCTGCGCCCGAGGACCACCTCGAACTCCGCCTCCATGCCCCCTTGTCGGGCCTTCGGCTGAAAGCGCTCCACCCGCAGCACGCCCGCCGGGCAGCGCTCCTCCACCGCGTCCAGCAGCGGCCCCGGACCGCAGCAGTACACCAGGGTGCCGTCCGGGACGTCGTCCAGCACCGGGCCGAGGTCCAGCAGCCCGGTCGCGTCCTGCGGGGCGACGGTGACCCGCTCCCCGCCGTACCGCGCCAACTCGCCGGTGAACGCCATGGACCGCCGGGTCCGGCCGCCGTACAGCAGCGTCCACTCGGCGCCCGCGGCCTGGGCGGCGGCCAGCATCGGCAGGATCGGGGTGATGCCGATGCCGCCCGCGACGAACCGGTAGCGCGGGGCCGGCTCCAGCCGGAAGTGGTTGCGCGGGCCGCGTACCCGCACCTTGTCGCCGACGCCCAACTGCTCGTGCACGTAGGCCGATCCGCCCCGCCCCGCGGGCTCCCGCAGCACGGCCACACGCCAGCCCGCACGGTCCCCGGGATCCCCGCACAGCGAGAACTGCCGCTCCAGCCCAGGGCCGAGCACGACATCTATGTGCGCCCCCGGCTCCCACTCCGGAAGGACCTCGCCGAGAGGATGCCGAAGGGTGAGGGCGAGGACCCCGTCGGCCGCCGGCACCCTCTCGCCGACGACCAGTTCGGCTTCGTACAGGCTCATGTGGTGCGCTCCGGGGGCTGGTGTCCTTCGGGGTGGCCGAGCATCCACTCCCACATCTCGACCGGGTCCTGCGCGGTGTGCTCGGCTCCGCAGTGACAGGTGCCGTGCAGCACGTCGGTGCCCGGCAGCCAGTCGACGCGGTAGATCTCACCGGCCGGCGTGCTCACAGGACCTTCTCCACGGGCTTGTCGCCCTCCTCGACCAGCCGGGCGAGGATACGGCGGGCGGCGAGGCCGCCGGTGTCGATGTTGATGCTCAGCTCCTGGTAGCCGGCGCGTTCCGAACCCAGCGTCCGCTGGAGGAGGTTGAGGGCGTCGACGTCCTGCATGACGACCGTGTGGTTGTTGCTCCGCAGGAAGTCGGTGACCTCGGCGTCGTCCGTCGCCCAGTCCCGGGAGACCATCCAGAAGTCGTACACCTTGCCGTCCGAGGAGGGGGTGATCGCGTAGGTGATCTCCGTGTGGAAACCGTTCGGGTCGCTGCCGTCGGCCTCCGGCCCCACACCGACCGGCGCGATCCGGCTGTGCAGCAGATACAGACAGGGCGCGTGGTACTCGATGTCCTGCCAGCGGGTGATCCGGCCCTCGATCCCGGTGGAACGGGCGTAGAACGGCGGGCACTCGGCGTCGTCCATGTGCCGGCTGACCCGCACGATCCCGGCGCCCTCGTCGACCTCCGTGGTGATCGGCGTCTCGGCGACCTCCGGGGTGCCTATGTAGCCGCCGTGCAGATAGGTCTCGTGGGAGAGATCGAGGAGGTTGTCGACGAGGAGGCCGTAGTCGGCGTCGATGGGCTCCATGCCCCGTACGGTCGTCCAGCCGGGGGCGTCGAGGTGCCGGGCCCGCGGGATGGTGTCCGCGTCGGCGAGCCCGGGGTCGCCGATCCACACCCACACCAGGGAGTCCTGCTCGACCACCGGGTAGGAGGCGACCCGGGCGGTGCGCGGGATGCGTTTCTGCCCCGGCACGTACACGCATGCGCCGGTCCGGTCGTAGGTGAACCCGTGGTACCCGCAGACGATCCGGTCACCGTCGAGACCGCTCTGCGACAGCGGGTAACGCCGGTGCACGCATCGGTCGTTGAGGGCGACCGGGGTGCCGTCCTCCTCAGTGCGGTAGAACACGAGCGGTTCCCCGAGAACCGTCCGCCCGAGCAACTCCCGGCCGACCTCGTGACTGTAGGCGGCGACGTACCACTGGTTCCTGGCGAAAGTGGTCATGTGCGGCATCGTTGCGGCTCCCGTCTGTCTGCTGTGGTGGCATCGTCCGGAAGGGCACCGCTGTGCCGCAATACCTCTTCCGTCTCACGGAAGGGGCTGGGGAAACTACCTGTTCAGGGCAGGTGCTCGCTTGTCGGGAGGGAAATCAGGAGCGCGCCGGGCCGGCCACCTCGCTGACCGTTTCCGGCGATGTTTCGTGCCCAGCCCCGCGCTTCCGCTTCGCGCGATATGTCGTCATTGAACATTTTGTATCGATTACTGCGCCGCAAACTGTCCGTACAGGAGCAGAAGTTGCATCGTCGCAGATCAGGTGTGTTCGTTGGCGCGTGAGAGGGCGTCGGGGTCGAATCCGGGTCGAATCTGCCATCCTTTCGGCTCTCCGGTGCGTTTTCGCAGGTCGGACTGGTGGTGCGAAGGCTTGGGGGCAGGAATCGCAAGGAGGTTGTTGGATTGAAGGACGCAGAGAGACGGCTGTCGACCGGCTGTTCGCCCCCCGATGACACCCACGGGACGCCGCTTCCGGCTTGCGGAAACGGGGCTGTTGCCGGGTGCTGACTCGGCCCACACGCGGCTCGATTGGGCTTCGGACGGTGTGGTCAGGACGGTCCCTGGTCTGGCTTTCCGACCCCAGCCCTATGTCGGGGGTGGGAAGTCGGCGGGGAGAAATACGTCGTGGAGCAGATCAGTGGACTCGCCATCCGTCGGCCGTGGCTTCGAGTCCCACCCGCCCTACGATGCAGGCGTCTGACCTGCCGGCATCGTCCCGTCGGGCTTTGGATTCGGCACTCTGGCCAACAGATTGAATCCGCTGCTCGCCACTTATGAGGCTGGAGTTTCTGTGTGGCTGTGGCCTGGGGGGAAGCGACAGCTGCCGGTCATCACGTCGCCGTCATCGGCGGTGACCTGCTGGTCGACGGTGTGTACTCCCTCGACGAGCCTGCCGCAGCGGGAGGGTGACGGTCCGGCCGACCCGGCTCAGGGTCGGCTTGCCGGGCCGGGGAGTCGGCTTGAGGCATACGGCCAATCGTCGGCGCCGATCGGCCGGTCGAAGACGAGGACCATCCCTGCGGGCGCGGGGAGCAGGGCGAGGATCCGGCGGCTGCGGCCGCGCGAGAGGGACCATCCCCGCGGGTGCGGGGAGCAGGATCACGTCGGTATCTATTCGGCGGGGGCAAGGGACCGTTCCCGCGGGCGCGGGGAGCAGGGGTCGCCAATGTCCCACGGCGAGGCTTCCCCGGGACCATCCCTGCGGGGGCGGGGAGCATCGTCGTTACAGAGCCGCGTGCTTTAGTGCCGGCGCCAAATCCGCGTCAGCCAGGCCCACGCACCCCTGAGGATGCTGGTTCGCCATCGCCTCCAACCTCACCGGGTTGTTCCGTAGCGCCTCAGTTGCCTCGGCATGCGATGTCGCGTTGACCAGGTAGGACTTTTCGGAGCCAGCCGGTGCCGGGTACGGCTCCGAGGTCACCTCGGCCATGGCAGCGATCTTCTTTTCCGGTGCTGCGAAGTAGATCCACAACCGGACGCCGGCTTTCATCTCCTTGAGCTTTCGGCCCAGCCACCATTGCCCCGGCCCGGTCTCCTCGCCAGCCAGCTTCGACACCTGCGCGGGGGTCGGTGGCCCCCCGTCGACAGTGTCCAGTTTCGGATCCAGGACGTACAGCCACTCCGGCCCGCCCCGGGGATGCGGTAGATCGCGCGGCCCCCGACCCCGGGCTTCCGTTCCAGGACGTTCTCCCGGTTCAGGTCTCGCAGTAGCGACCGCGCACCCTTGTTCGCGCCGGTGGAGTTCAACTCGGCTGCACCGACGTGTGATGGTGTCGCTCACCGGTTCGGAAATGCGGCCGATCACCCGGAACGTGTTCGGCGGTATCCCTCGGACATGACGGACGTGGAGTGGGCCGTGGTCCGGCCGCTGGTCCCGGTGCCGGGCTGGATGCGCGGCCGGGGAGGGCAGCCGGAGGTGTACTGCCACCGGGCGATCCTCGATGCGGTCCGCTACCTCGTCGACAATGGCATCAAGTGGCGGGCGATGCCGGTGGACTTCCCGCCGTGGGACCGGGTCTACGCGTTTTTCCGCCGCCGGCGTGACCGCGCCCTGGCCAGAGAGTGCTGCTCCGGGAAGCCGGCTGCCGCGCTTTTACCAGCGGGTTCGGCAGCCGCTTGGCCCTTCCTTCACCACGGTCCTACGGCGCCTCCCCGCCTGCGACCGGAACCGGTGAACCTCGCGTACTGGGCGGCCGGGCCATTCTGCAGGCCGATGCAGTTGTCGAGGCGTCAGTTGTGTGCCGTGGCCGCCCTGCGACTGCACCGCTGGTTGGGCTGATGTTCGGTATCACGGAGTGACATACACAAAGGCATTGCCGTATCCATGTAGTGTTCATCTGGAGTTCTCTTTCATTTCGATGTGTGCTGCCATTTCCCGCCCGACGTAATGGCGGAGTGTGGACATCGTGACGGGGGTCACACAGATTCTCCATAGGCCTTGTCGGTCAAATCCCTGGATTTGCGCATCGGTTGATCTGGACGAGCTATTGCCCTCCCTTTACCTTCGACTGGCGATGTCTTGATCGTTTTGTAGATCAAAAGTCCGGGGGAGGGCTGGGGGATGACGGTTCCCAAACGGGGCCGCGCCGCTGCATGCGCAGTGAGCGCCGTTGCAGGTCTGACGTTGCTGGGCGGGATGGTGCCGGGCTTCACGGGGACGGCGGTCGCCGCTCCCAGGGCGCAGCAGGAAGCGGCCCAGGGAGCGGCGACGGCGAAGGACACGGAGAGCGCCGCTTTCGGTCAGGCCGCACGTTCGGGAAAGAAGGTGGAGATCGCCTCGCTGCGTGGTGAAACCAGCGAGACGTACGCCCTGCCGAACGGCAATTTCGAGGCCGTGGAACATCTGCGTCCGGTGCGGGCGCGGGTGGATGGCGGGTGGAAGGCGATCGACACCGCGCTGGAGAAACGCGCGGACGGCAGCGTCGCGCCCAAGGCGGCGACGGTGGGTATCGCCTTCTCCGGCGGCGGGAAGAAGCAGCCGCTGATCACGCTGGAGCGGGCGGGCCGGAAGCTGTCCCTGTTCTGGCCGACGGCGCTCCCGGAGCCGGTGATCGACGGTGACACGGCGACCTATCCGTCGGTGCTGGGGGACGTGGACCTTCAGGTGAAGGCGAGCGTCGACGGCGCTTCGGAGGTGCTGGTCGTCAAGACGCCCGAAGCGGCGGCGAATCCGAAGCTGGCCGAGCTGCGGCTGGCGATGGACGCCGACGGCATGGACGTACGCACCACGCCGGACGGCGGCCTCGCGGCGGTCGACACGGGCGCCGGCGGGCCGGTCTTCGAGGCCGCGCGGCCGATGATGTGGGACTCCAGCAAGGGCGCGTCGACCGCAGCGGCACGCACGGCAGCCGGGAAGGCGGCCGAAGCCGCCGATCCGTCGCACGGGCCCGGCGAGTCCGCGAAGGTCGCGCCCATCGGCGTGAGCGTCCCCTCGGGTGATGACGCGCTGGTGCTGACGCCGGACCAGAAACTGCTGAAGAACGCCACGTTCCCGGTCTATATCGACCCGCAGTGGTACACGCCGAAGGCGAGCAGCTGGACCTTCGCCTCCCGCTACTGGGCCTCGTCCCCGCAGTGGAAGTTCAACGGCAACTCCGACTCGGGCATGGGCTACTGCGCGGGTGACACGCGCTGCGCGCCCGAGGACGTCAAGCGGATCTTCTACACGATCCCGACCTCGCGCTTCGCGGGCAAGACCGTCCTGTCGGCGGAGTTCGTGGTCAACGAGACACACTCCTACAGCTGTACCAAGACCGATGTGCAGTTGTGGCGCACCAAGGGGATCAACTCCTCGACGACGTGGAACACGCAGAACGCCGACGGCTTCTGGGTCGACCTGCAGAAGACGCTGAGCGAGGCGAAGGGCTGGAGCAGTGAGTGCCCGGGCGGCAGTGTGGAGTTCTGGGCGCTGCGTGCGGTGCAGCAGGCGGCGGCCAACGGCTGGTCGACCACGACGTTCGGCCTGAAGGCCAGGGACGAGAACGACGTGCTGTCGTGGAAGCGGTTCTCCGACGACGCGTGGCTGCGGGTGCAGTACAACCGTCCGCCGACGCAGATCCGCACGTCGCAGCTGACGCAGGACCCCGGCGGCGCCTGCTCCGCGACCGCCAAGCGGGTCCGCATCCTGCCCACGATCCGGGCGAACGACGTGACGGACCCGGACGGCGACAGCATCGCCGTGCAGTTCCAGGCGTCCTGGGACACCGGTGACGGCAAGGGCTTCACGGCACGCTGGACCTCGGCCCGGACGACCTACAAGAAGTCGGGTTCCGACTTCTCGATCTCGCTTCCGACGAGCATCCCGAAGAACAAGTACGTCGGCTGGCATGTGCGCTCCTACGACAGCGCGCAATGGTCGCCGTGGAGCTATTCGGGTGCGGCGCCCGACTGCCTCATGGTCTACGACACGAGCGTGCCCGCCGGTCCCTCGATCGCCTCCACCCAGTACCCGGCCTCGGACCCCGAGGACCCGAACGACCCGTGGCTGGACGGGGTGGGCCGGTACGGCGCCTTCACCATCGACTCCTCGTCCACGGATGTGGCCAAGTACTGGTTCGGCATCAACGGCGACCCGACCAGCGCGCACACGCTGACCACTTCTGGCGGCGCCGCGCAGACGACGAAGTTCATGCCGACGAAGTCCGGCGTCAACTTCCTCACGGCGCAGGCCTTCGACACCGCGGGCAACGGCAGTGAGATCCGCACCTATCAGTTCCGGGTCAACGCGGGCCAGCCCGACCGGCTGAACATGAAGCTCAACGAGGCGGCCGGCTCGGCCACGGCCAGCGGTACGGGCGGGGAGTGGCCCGCCCAGCTGAACGGCGCGACGCCGGGCGGGGAAGGCGTCCTGGGCCACGGTCTGCACTTCGACGGCACGGACGACTACGCCGCCACCACCTCCCCGGTCCTCAACACGCGCAAGAGCTTCTCCGTGTCGACCTGGGCCAGGCTGCCCGCCACCCAGCCCGGCACCTCGGTCGTGGCTCTCTCGCAGGCCGGAGCCAACACCAGCGGCTTCGAGATCTACTACTCCCCCGTGCTGGGGGGCTGGCAGTTCCTGCGGCACAGCGTCGACGCCTCGTCTCCGGCCATCTCGCGCGCCTCGCAGCCCGCCTGTCCGACCGGCGACACCGCCTGTGCCGCCGCACGGCTGGGCACCTGGACCCACCTGGTCGGCGTCTTCGACAACACGAAGCAGGAGCTGAGGCTGTACGTCGACGGCGCGCTGGTCGGCAGTGCGGCGTTCACCACCCCGTGGGACTCCCGCGGCCGTACTCTCCTCGGCGCCGCCCAGCACTACGGCACCCTGAGCAACTACTTCACCGGTGATCTGGACGAGGCCCAGCTCTTCGACTACCAGCTCACCGACGCACAGATCGGCCGCCTGTACGCCAAGCAGCCGGTGAACACCAACCGTCCGGCGAAGGTGGTCTGGCCGCTGGACGAGGAAGCCACAGCGACCGCGGCCGTCGGCCGGTCGCAGGAGGTGACGGCGACCGTCAACGGTGGAACGGTGCTGGGTTCCGCGGGCGTCGACGGTACGGCGGCCACGTTCGACGGCGTCGACGACGGTGTGATCACCTCGCAGCCGGTGCTGGACACTTATCAGAGCTTCGCGGTCTCCGCCTGGGCCAGGCTGCCCAAGGACAAGGAGAGCCGGGCGATGACGGCGGTGACCCAAGGAAGCGCCAGTGTCCCAGGTTTCGAACTGGTCCACTCCTCGGCACTCGGCGGCTGGGCCTTCCTGCGCGCCGGTTCCGACTCGACCAGCGCCACGCTGGTGCGGGCCCGGCAGAACGCCTGCGATCCGAACGTGAACTGCGCGGCCGCCCGACTCGGGGAGTGGACCCATGTCGTGGGCGTCTACGACTACGACGTCGGTGAGATCCGGCTCTACGTCGACGGGGTACTGAAAGACACACAGCCCTTCACCACCCCCTGGCTCGCCACCGGCCCGGTCACCCTGGGCTACAAGGCGACGGGCGGACCCCAGGCCTTCATGAAGGGCGACCTGGACGATGTCCGGCTGTTCGACCGGACGCTGTCCGGGGACGAGGTCAAGGAGCTGAACAAGGCCCGTCCGGTCGTCCAGGGCCGCTGGAAACTGGACTCCGGCTCCGGCACACCACTGACTTCCGCGGACGACTCCTCGGGCAAGCGGGCACTGACGCTGGGCGGCAACGCCTCGATCGACGTTTCCGGCAACTCCAACTACGTGGGCCCCGGTGGGCTGCTGCTGGACGGCAACGGCGACTACGCCGCCACGGCCACCTCGCCCGTCTCCACCGGGACCAGCTTCACCGCCGCCGCGTGGGTGAGCACGGCTGCCCGGCCGGACCATCCGGTGACGGTGTTCTCGCAGGCGGGCTCGGTCAACAGCGGCTTCGCGGTGCGGTACGTACCCAGTGCGACCGACCCGGCGAACGCCGGCCGATGGCAGCTGGCGATGCCGGGCTCCGACGTCAAGGGAGCGACGGTGGCGACGGCCGAGCATCCCAACTTCATGAACAACACGAGCTGGAACCATCTGGCGGTGGTCTACGACGCCTTCGCCGATCAGATGCGGCTGTATGTCGACGGCAACCTGGAGCAGGTCGTCTGCGCCGACAGTGACGACGACGGGAGTCCGGATGTCGCGGGCTGCACCGACTCGGTGTCCTGGAACTCCAACGTCCTGCCGTTCAACGCCACCGCCGGCCTCCAGCTCGGCCGTGGCAGGACGGACGGCACGTGGGGCGAGTACTGGCCCGGCGTGATCGACGACGTGTGGACCCTCCAGGGCGTGGCCTCGGAAGAGCAGATCGACCGGCTGGCCAACGGTACGGACCTGGCCACGGTCCCCGGCCCGTAACAGCCGGCACGACCGATGCGGGGGGCGGACCCAACGGCCCGCTCCCCGCGCACGGGTGGCATTAGTACCCGCGCTCCACGCGAGGGCGGGTCGATTCGCGGGCGGCCACGGTTCCGATGGGGCCGCCGGGTCGCTGTGGCGTCGGAATCAACCAGCGGGTGAATGGGGGAAACACATGATCTTGGATAGATGGGGACGGGCGAGAGCGCGGCGCAGAGTCGCCGTGACGGTGTCCGCGGTGCTGGTCGGAACACTGCTGCAGGGGGCGTTCACGCTGTCGTCGGCGCAGGCGGACGACATGCCGAAGGTCCCGGCCTCGGAGAAGGCGCTGTCCGGCCACACGGTGAAGTCGCTGCCGCGGGGGACGGACGGGCAGCGCAAGGTGCCGCCCGTGGCGCCGCGGCACACGTGGCCGAAGGCCGGGTCGGCAACGGTGACCCTGCGACCGGGCGAGAAGGCGGTCACGCGGCGCGCGGGAACGCTGCCGGTGTCGCTGACGGCGCCCGCGGCGAAGAAGGCGCCGACGGCGTTGAAGGGTGCCGCGACCGTACGCGTGCTGGACGCGAAGGCCGCCCGGAAGGCCGGTGTCGAGGGCCTGCTGTTCTCCGTGCGGCGCGGGACCGGTGCCCAGGGCACCAAGGTCGGCGTCAGCGTCGACCACTCCGCCTTCGCGCAGGCGTACGGCGGTGCCTACGCCGCCCGCCTGAAGCTGGTACGGCTGCCCGCCTGCGCCGCGACGACCCCGCAGCGCGCCGAGTGCCGCACGCAGCAGCCGGTCGACGCCCGTAACGACGGGACCAAGCTGTCCGGTGACGTCAGCATCGCGGGCGCCGAGCCGATGATGCTGGCGGCGACCACAGCCGCCGCCGGCGGTGCCTCCAGCGACCACGGCGACTACACCGCCAGCCAGTTGTCCCCCTCCGCGACCTGGTCGACGAGCCTGAACTCGGGGAGCTTCTCCTGGTCGTACGACATGCCCGTGCCGGGCGTGCCCGGCAAGTTCGCGCCCAGCGTGGGCCTGTCCTACTCCTCCGGGGGCGTCGACGGCCGTACGTCCTCGACCAACAACCAGTCCTCCTGGGCGGGCGACGGCTTCAACCTGTGGCCCGGCTCCATCGAGCGCAGCTACAAGGGCTGTGCCGACGACGACGTGAAGAACGCCGACGGCAACAAGCCCGGCGACCTGTGCTGGGCGTACGACAACGCCACCATCTCGTTCAACGGGCGTGCCGGAGAGCTGATCCCGACCGGTACCGACACCTTCAGGATCAAGGGCGACGACGGCACCAAGATCCAGCGCGTCTACGGCACCACCACCGACGTCCGCTCCAACGGCGCCCGCAACGACGAGTACTGGAAGGTCACCACGACCGACGGCACCCAGTACTTCTTCGGCTACAACCGCCTGCCCGGCTGGGCATCGGGCAAGGACACCACCGACTCCACCTGGACGACCCCCGTCTACGGCGACGACGCGGACGAGCCCTGCCACGCCGCCACCTTCGCCGACTCCTGGTGCCGGCAGGCCTACCGCTGGAACCTCGACTACGCCGTCGACGTCCACGGCAACGCGATCGCCTACTACTACAAGAAGGAATCCAACTACTACGCCCGGAACCTCACGGTCGCCGACGAGACGGCCTACGACCGCGGCGGCTATCTGGACCGGATCGAGTACGGCCTGCGCAAGGACACCGTCTACTCGGCCAAGGCCCTCGCCAAGGTCTCCTTCACCTCGGCCGAGCGCTGCCTGCCGCAGACCGGTGTGACCTGCGACGCCTCGACCATCGACGACAAGAAGTTCTACTGGTACGACACGCCCTGGGACCTGAACTGCAAGTCCGGGGAGGACTGCACCAAATCCGCCTCCCCGAGCTTCTGGACCCGTAAGCGCCTGACCGATGTCACCACACAAGTGCTGAAGTCGGACGGCACGTACGCCCCGGTCGACACCTGGGCGCTGGGCCACCGCTGGGGCATGGCGGACATCGACTACCAGCTGCTGCTCGACTCGATCCAGCACACCGGCAGGTCGGCCACCCCCGAGATCACCCTCCCCAAGGTGACCTTCGGATACCACCAGGACGCCAACCGCCTCGACATCCCCGGTGACAACACCGCGCCGTTCATCAAGGAGCGCCTCTCCGCCGTCGCCGACGAGTCCGGCGGCCAGATCGACGTCAACTACTCCGCGGCGGCCTGCGACGCGGGCAACCTGCCGACCCCGCAGACCAACACCACCCGCTGCTACCCGGTCTACTTCACCAAGTCCGGCGACGCCGACCCGAGCCTGCAGTGGTTCAACAAGTACGTGGTGGAGTCGGTCACCGAGACCGACCGCACCAACTCCTCGCCGGACATGGTCACCCGCTACGACTACCTCGACGGCGCGGCCTGGCACTACGCCGACGATGACGGCCTGACCAAGGAGAAGTACAAGACCTGGTCGCAGTGGCGCGGCTACGGCCATGTACGAGAACGCACCGGCGGCCAGGACCCGGTCGGCATGAAGTCGCAGACCGACCACTACTTCCTGCGCGGCATGGACGGCGACCGGGCGGCCCCGTCCGGCGGCACCAAGTCCGCCAGTGTCTCCGACGACAACGGCGGCACCATCACCGACCACGACTCCGCAGCCGGCTTCGAGTACAAGACCGAGGACTACAGCGGCCCCGGCGGCCGGGTGCTCGAGAAAACCGTCAGCACACCCTGGCACCACCAGACGGCCAGCCGGGTCCGGGTGTGGGGCACCACCACCGCAAACCTGACCGGCACCGCCTCCGTCCGGACCTGGACCTCGCTCGACGACGGCGTGGGCGACAAGTGGCGGCAGACCTACCAGACCAACACCTACGAGGACACCGCCGGCCGTGTCACACAGCTCGAGGACTTCGGTAGCACCGGCACCGCGGCCGACGACCAGTGCACCCGCACCACCTACGTCGACAACATCGCCGACTGGATACTGACCAAGCCCTCGCGGGTGGAGACCGTGGCGGTCAAGTGCGATGCCACCCCGGACCGCAGCAAGGACGTTCTGTCCGACATCCGCACCGCCTACGACGGCCAGGCGTACAACGCCGCCCCCACCAGGGGCGACCCCACGCGCATCGCGAGCCTGCAGTCGCACAACGGCACCACCGCGACCTACCTGGAGTCCGGCGTCACCTACGACACCACCTACGGTCGCCAGCTCACCAGCACCGACATCACCGGCACGGTCACCGCGACCCAGACCGGCACCCCGACGCGCACCGGCCGCAGTGACGGCCGGACGACGACCACGGCGTACAACCCGGCCACCGGCTTCCCGACCACGGTCACCGTCACCACCCCGCCGGCCACCCCGGGCACCGCCTCCACCGCCCAGACCAGCACGACCACGTACGACACGTTGCGCGGAATGCCCGTGACCGTGCTGGACACGAACAACAAGCGCACCGACAGGACCTACGACGCGCTCGGCCGCGGCCTCAAGATCTGGCTGCCCGACCGCTCCAAAGCCAACAACCAGACCCCGAACTACGAGTTCGACTACACCATCACCGACGGCAAGCCGGTGGCGGTGGCCACCAAGACGCTGAAGAACGACGGCGGGCAGCGTACCTCGTACACCTTGTACGACGGCTTTCTGCGGTCTCGTCAGACCCAGACCCCCGGCCCGTCCGGCGGCATGCTGGTCAACGACGTCTTCTACGACGAACGCGGCCTGACGGCCAAGGTCTTCGCGCCGTACTACAACACCAAGGCACCCTCCACCGAGCTGCTCAAGCTTGACGACGCCCTTGCGGTGGAGACCCAGACCTGGAACACCTACGACGGCCTCGCCCGCGTCACCAAGTCCCAGCAGGTGGCCGGCAACGGCGACGGCGGCACGGTGCTCGCCACCACCAGCACCAGCTACGGCGGCGACCGCACCACCGTCACCCCGCCGGCCGGCGGCACCCCGAGCACCACCATCACCGACGTCCGCGGCCACACCACCGACCTGCTGCAGTACGACGCCGCGACGCCGACCGGCACCCCGTCCACAACCCACTACGACTACGATCCCGCCGGGCGGCTGGCCGCGGTCACCGACCCCGTCGGCAACCAGTGGGCGTACAGCTACGACCAGCGGGGCAACAAGAACTGGTCGAAGGACCCCGACAAGGGCGAGAGCACCTACACCTACGACGACCGCAATCAACTGATCACCAGCACCGACGACCGCGTGCCGAAGCAGACCATCACCCACGTCTACGACGGCCTGGGCCGTGAGCTGGAGACCCACGACGGCTCCGCCACCGGCCCGCTGCTGACCAAGCGCGTCTGGGACCCGGCCGGCTACGAGGGCCAGCCGGCCTCCGCCACCCGCTACGTCGACGGCGCGAGCGGCAGCGCGTACACCACCACCTACAACATCTACGACACGCTCTACCGCCCCAACCGCGTGACCACCACGATCCCGGCGTCCGAGGGCGCCCTGGCCGGGGCCTACCAGTCGAACATCAAGTACAACCCCGACGGCACCGTCCAGTCGAGCAGCTACCCGGCGGCGGGCAGCCTTGCCTCCGACGTCCTCACCCCGACGTACGACGAGATCCTGCGCCCGGTGACGCTCTCCGGCACGGGCGGCGTCACGTACATCACCGGTACCGCCTACAGCTACACCGGCAAGCCACTGCAGTTCACCTATCAGAGCGGTGGCAAGAAGACCCAGGTCACCAACACCTACCAGTGGGGCACCCAGCGCCTGGACAACACGCGGGTCGACCGTGAGGGCGTGCCCGGCGTCGACAAGTCGTCCACCTTCGGCTACGACCAGGCCGGCAACATCACGTCGATCAGCGACGTGTCGCGCGACGGCACCGACAACCAGTGCTTCCGCTACGACCACCTCGGCCGCCTCACCGAGGCCTGGGCCCAGGGCGCCACCGGCTGCTCGGCCATCGCCGGATCGCTGCTCGGCGGACCCGCCCCCTACTGGCAGTCGTACACCTACGACGCCACCGGCAACCGCCGCACCGAGACGCTCCACGACTCCACCGGCGACGCCGCCAAGGACGTCAAGCGCACCTACGACTACCCCGCTCCCAAGTCCCCGCGGCCGCACGGCCTGACCCAGGTCACCACCACCGGGTTCAACGGCACGGGGATCGACAACTACACGTACGACACGGTCGGCAACACGCACACCCGCACCATCGGCGGTGACAAGCAGACCCTCGACTGGGATGCCGAGGGGCACCTCGCCAAGGTCACCGAGGGGGCCAAGACCACCTCCTATGTCTACGACGCCGACGGCAACCGCCTGATCCGCCGCACCGACGCCGACACAACGCTCTACCTCGGCTCCACCGAGATCACCCTCGCCAAGGGCGCCACCACCGCCAAGGCCACCCGTTACTACGACCTCGGCGGCGGCAACCAGGCGATCCGCACCGACGACGGCAAGCTGTCGTTCCTCGTCGGCGACCACCACGGCACCTCCGAGCTCGCTGTCAACGCCACCGACCTGTCCATGCAGCAGCGCCGCTCGACCCCCTTCGGCGCCGCCCGCGGCCAGGCACCGGCCTCATGGCCCGGCCAGAAGGGTTTCATCGGGGGCACCGACGACAGTACGACCGGGCTGACCCACCTCGGAGCCCGCGAGTACGACCTCGCGACCGGCCGTTTCATCAGCGTCGACCCGGTCATGGACTCGACCGACCCGCAGCAGATGAACGGCTACAGCTACACGGAGAACAACCCGGTCACCTACAGCGACCCGACGGGCCGCACGAAGTGCGACGCCAACCCCGAACTGTGCGGCCACAAGGACAACAGCTGCGACTCGGCGTGCGTGAAGAAGAACATCGAGAAGGTCAACAAGGCCAACAAGGAGACCGAGGAGTACTTCAGGAAGAAGCGGCAGAAGGAGGCGCAGAAGCTCTACAACTACTTCTTCAAGCCGTCGAAGTGCTTCGGCAATCCGGTCCTGCCGCTCCCGAAGTACGACACCTGCTACACGCAAGCGGAGATCGACTCCGACAAGCAGCTCCTGAAGACCGTCATGTCCGCCTTCGGTGACATGACGATGCTCGAACCCTGGTACCAATGTGCCTTCAACCACAACCAGGACAAGTGCGACACCCTCGGCATGGCCATGTCCTCGGCGGACGCCGGCGGTATCGCCCGGGGCGCCACCAGATTCATCGGCGCGATGGCCAAGGCCGGGCGGATTCTGTGCAGCTTCACCCCCTCGACCCGCGTGCTCATGAAGGACGGGCGCACCAAACAGATCGGGAAGATCAAGCCCGGCGACAAAGTGGAGGCGGCAGATCCGAAGACGGGCAAGCGCCAAGGTGCACGCACGGTCACCGCTCAGGGCAGCCATCGCGACACGGACCTGGTCGACCTGAGGATCCGTGACAAGCAGGGCCGTACGGTCACCATCCCCACCACTTTCAAGCACCCGTTCTGGGACGCCACGGCACACGCGTGGATCCAAGCCGGCGAGCTCACCGCGGGCCACGACCTCAGCACCGCCGATGACGGCCATGTCCGCCTGGTCGGCGTGCGCCACCGGGCCGGCGCGGGCGACATGTACAACCTCACCGTCGAGGAACTCCACACGTACTATGTGCTCGCCGGTTCCACGCCGGTCCTGGTGCACAACTGTGATCTCGCCCTTGGGTGGCGAACCATGGGAACCGCGGAGTGGGACGAGGCGAATAACTACACCCACATGATCAACAACCCGGATGACGGCTGGAAGTTCCCCGTGGAGCGAATGATCGGCGACCCCAACGTCACTCTCCGCGTCAACTTGACGGGATGGGAAACAGATTTCGAGGGCGCGGCGAGGAACGGTCTCGAGGGAGGCAAGGCCACAGAGCTTGAGATGAGCTGGATCGCCAGGGCGGTTGCCAATGGTCAGCGTTCATGGGATTCCGTGCACTTCTACGAAGTGGGTCCGGGTGGAAAGTCCGTCCCGGTGGCCCGTCCCGCTGAGCCTGACTGGTCCACGTTCGGCAAACTCGATCCGGTCAGAAGTCCGTTCACCATGTGCAAGTGCGAAGGTTCGGTTCCCTGGGATGAATAGCAAGAGGCTGCCAGAAGATTCATGGGATCCGGCCCTGCATTACCCTGACCTCGACGTGTCCGAAGGCTTGGCCAAGGCGCTCGAGCGCCGGGCTGCGGGGCTCGGATTGAAGCTCGAGGGAATCTACGACTGCACCCCCGGGGCAATGCTTGCCACTGATCGTGGTGACGTCTGGATCAAGGTCGGGGCCTGGGAGAGGTCCTTCCCCGTGGCAATCCACGAGTCCGGCATCGAATGGGCGAGGGGAGGGACCGAGGACGTCGAGCAGGTGCTTCGGGCGGCTGCCGCCTGGCAGGGCGGCGAGCCCCTCGACGACTTCGTGTCGGAGTTCCCGTTCATGACCCCAGGGAGGCTGGCGCGCGCGTTCCTGGAGGGAAGGGTCGCCGAAGCCCAGTGGGAGGACCTGCTGGAGTCGGTCCACCACACGGGCGGCCAGCGGCTGCTCGTCGCTCTCGCGCCTTTCGGTGAACTGAGGAGTTTCTATCCGGAGATCAGCTACGGCGACCTCCGCTTCACCATGCCCCCTCCCCGGCGGGACGATCGGGTGTTCCGGTTCCGTAGAGACGGGTCGGGATTCCGTGTGGAGGAATCCGGGCCGGAGCGCCGTGACTACTCCCTCGACGCACTGGACGAAGTAGCCCGTCACGTCGTCGAGTTCTTCGCCTCCGGCTGACGAGTCCTGTCGGTTGAGTAATGCGGAGGCCCCACCGGATATCGGCGTCACTCTGGCGGGGCCTCCGATGGCAGGGCTGACAGAACCAGAGCGCGTGCCTAGCCGCCCGGTCCTTCATCTCTCCTTCACCTCAAAGCCGTTTTCGCGTCGCAGGCGTGCCATTAGGTTCGGCTGGATCGTCCCGCTGACCTGGAGAGCAATGAGCCGTCCCTTCCCGAGCCGTCGTATGTCCGTGCTCGGCTCTGTCGTGATCGGCATCGCTGCGCTCGTGGTCTTCGTCCGGTTCTGGGCGGATCGGGCCGACAGCGCGGATGCCGAGCCGGAACGAAGATGCGTCTCCTCGGTTCCGTACGTCTCGGGGGCGGGAGGCCATGACAGCTACCGCATACCTGCCGTCGTCCGTACTCGCGGCGGGACCTTGCTCGCCTTCGCCGAAGGCCGGGCCGGTGGCAGGGCGGACCACGGCGACATCGACGTCGTGCTCAGGAGGTCGTGGGACGGCGGATGCACATGGGGGCGGCTGCAAGTCGTCGCAAAGGGCGAGGGGAACACCCGGGGCAACCCGGCCCCGGTCGTCGATCCCCGGACAGGGAACATCGTGCTCGTCACCTCGTACCACAGTGGTGACGTCACCGAAGCGCGGATTCTGCGCGGTGAGGCCACGGGCCAGCAGGGCCGGCGGGTCTTCGTGCAGACGAGTGAGGACGACGGACGCTCCTTCTCCGCCCCGCGGGAGATCACCTCGGCGGTGAAGAGGCCGGACTGGCGTTGGTACGCCACAGGGCCGGGCCATGCCATAGCGCTGACGCGGGGGGACCACGCGGGGCGGCTGGTCGTCCCGGCGAACCACTCTTCCGCGCCGCCTGTGGGGTCGCCGGACACCGGCCAGGAGCCCAAGTACTACGGGGCGCACACGATCTACAGCGACGACGGGGGGAAGTCCTGGCACCTCGGCTTCATCGACGATTCCTACGAAGGTGTGTACAACGCCAACGAGTCGACAGCGGCCCAACTGCCGGACGGACGACTGTATTTCAATGCCCGGAACCAGAAGGGCACGAGCTCGGGGAACCGCCTGGACGCCTACTCCAGTGACGGGGGCGCCAGCCTGGACCGGGGCTATGCGGAGCAGCCTTCGCTGAACGACGTGCCCCTGGTGGAGGGCAGCGTGCTGCAACTGGCCGGGGAGAGAGGCAACCTGTTGTTCTCAGGGCCGTCCGTGCCGACCGACCGTGCGGCGATGGCGTTGTGGAGCAGTACGGACGGGGGGCGGTCCTTCGGCAAGGCGCTGACCTTGTCCGCTCGGAAGGCCGGGTACTCGGACCTCGTTCAGACGGATGGCGAGAGCATAGGAATCCTGTACGAAACGGGTGTTCGGACGGCGTATGAAACGATCGAGTTCCGGCGAATTCCCTTGGGGGAGTTGTCGGCGGACGGTGAGTAGAAGTCCCCGTGATACGGCTCGCGCACCCAGGACTACTGTGAACGCCGCATCAAAGAGGGCGGGACCCGGCGTGAAATCGTCCGATGCCTCAAGCGGCACGCCGCCCGGGAGGTCTTCCGCCTGATCCGACCGACATCCTCACCATCCCTGTCATGGGGGCAGTCGTGATACATGAGAGGGGCAGACGGGTGAGCGAGACACCACCGAACACCCTGCCCTCACTCGGCACGACCTGGCACATGTCGTAGAAACCGTCCGCAGGCGTCCAGTTGGTCCAGGGTGGGCGCGTAAGTCCAGGTCAGAGCTTTGTGACGTGAGTGCGTCCATGGGGTTGTGATCCGCTTGTGATCGCTCGTGACAGGTGAGGACCCCCGTCGGCTTCTTCCGGCGGGGGTCCTGCGTAGACGGGGACCTGATACGACGACGCCCCGCCGGCTTGCTGCGGGCGGGGCGTCGTCGTGTAGCTGGTCATGCTGGAGGTGGATTTGGCTTGCGGGCGGGTTCTCGCCCGCCGGGCCGCGCTTTAGGCTGCGACCGCTCCGAAATCTGGCGATCTTTTGGAGGGTGTGCAGGATGAACCGAGCTCTCATGACCGCATGGGCGGCAGCAGCGTTGGTCGTGTCCGGGGGCAGCACCACCGCCTCCGCTTACGATGCCCCGCCGCGAACCACGCACGGTCCTTGCCAGTACACCCGGACTCCGGACGAGCCGGCGGCGCGGCAGGTTCCCCTGCCGCCCGACCCGCGGCACACCCCCAGTCGCGGCACGGTCGGTATGGCTGTCCGGAGCAGCCAGGGCCCGCTCCCGCTGCGTCTGGACCGGGCGAAGGCGCCGTGCACGGTCCAGAGCTTCGTGCACCTGGCGCGGCACCGGTTCTACGACCGTACGGTGTGCCATCGGCTGACGGCGTATCCGACGCTGAAGGTCCTGCAGTGTGGCGACCCGACCGGCACTGGCGAGGGTGGGCCGGGGTACGAGTACAAGGACGAGCTGCCGGTGGACCTGCCGCCGGCACCGAGCGATCCGACCGGCGTCCGTCGCCTTTACGGGCGCGGTTTGCTGGCGATGGCCAACGCCGGGCCGAACACGAACGGTTCGCAGTTCTTCGTCGTCTACGGCGACTCCGCGCTGCGACCCAACTACACGGTGTTCGGCACCGTCGGTGCCGCCGGCCTGAAGACGCTCGACAAGATCGCTGCTGGTGGTATCGAGCCAACTACGCAGGACCCGGCGCCTGTCGACGGCACGCCCGTGCTGCGGACCGAGCTGCTCAGCGTCCGGCCGCCCTTCCGGCCCTGATGAACTGCGGTGCGGTCACCGTGGGTCCAGCTATGTGCCTGTTCTCGCGGTGATGTGAAGTAGCCGTTGCTGAACGCCTAGTGCTGCAATCGGCTGTGACGCTGGGCGGGCCGTCGGGCGGGTGGCGGGTCAGGGGCCGTAGGGGCTCCAGTGGCCGAGGAAGGGCTTCAGGTCGTCGGCTCGCGGCTCGGGGATGTCGGGCAACTGGGGCGGAGTTTCCAGGGGGTCGCGACGCTCCACGGTGTCCGCTGCCCAGCTGATCCGTGCTTCGGCTTCGGTTCTCGCCTTCCCCGGCGGCATGGCCTCGATTCGCGTGCGCACGGCGCTCACATATTCGTGGGATCCTTCCGGACCTGCGGGCAGCGGCGATACGGGACGGCCAGTTCACGGAATCCGGCCCGCTTCCGTTCTTGACGATCCGGCCGCCCGCCTCCGCGAGCTCGTGCAGCAGCTGCTCCGGGAACGTCACGCGAGGCTGCGGGGGAGAGCTTGGCTTTCGCACGGGCCCGGTCCTCCAGTTCTGGCGGATACTCGACCGCGAACGGCTCGCAGCCCAGTGGTGCAGCGTCGGCTTACGGGCGCAGGATCGGCTAGTGAGGATCATGGCCGTCTGTCGGCGAGTCGGTGTGAAGGCCGGGATATGGCCTCCGCCCCCGCGACCAGGCACCACGACGGTTGTCAGGCAGGCCCGGCTGTCGTTGCGCGATGAGCGGTGCGGCCGTGGGAGGCCCGCACGGTGTGTGTCCCGTGCTAACGTGGGGCGTTTGCAGCGTCGCTGTGTCGGTGCCCGGTTCGCGGTCCCTGGCCGGTGGCCGCGTCCCCGCCGCGCCTTCCTCGGTACGGTCCCCTCGGAGGAAGGCTTCCTGTGAGCGAATCAGCACGTGCCGATGCCCGGCAGCAGGACGAGGTGTCCGAGGCGTCGGGCGCCACTGCGGCTCTGCCCCCGGCGGTGTCCTTCGCGAAGCTGGGGCTGCCGGCCGAGGTGCTGCGGGTGCTCGACGAGCACGGTGTGACGGTGCCCTTCCCCATCCAGGCGGCGGCGCTGCCGAACGCGCTCGTGGGACGGGACGTCCTGGGCCGGGGCCGTACAGGATCCGGCAAGACGCTCGCCTTCGGCCTGGGGATGCTCGCCCGTACGGCCGGGCGGCGCGCGCAGCCCAAGGAGCCGCTGGCGCTCGTTCTGGTGCCCACCAGGGAGCTGGCGCAGCAGGTCGGTGAGGTGCTCACCCCGTACGCCGAGGCGCTGGGGCTGCGGCTCGCGACCGTGGTGGGCGGGGTGTCCATCGGACGGCAGGCCGCCGCGCTGCGGGACGGCGCCGAGATCGTCGTCGCCACGCCCGGTCGGCTGCACGACCTCATCGATCGGAAGGGATGCCGGCTGGGACAGGTGCGCATCACGGTCCTCGACGAGGCCGACCAGATGTGTGACATGGGGTTCCTGCCGCAGGTCACCGCAGCCCTGGACCAGGTGCGACCCGACGGGCAGCGCATGCTGTTCTCCGCCACCCTCGACCGCGACGTCGACCAGCTGGTGCAGCGCTACCTGCGCGACCCCGCCGTCCACTCCGTGGACCCCTCGTCCAGCGCGGTCTCCGCGATCGAGCACCACGTCTTCGTCGTGCACGGCCCGGACCGGTACGCCGTGACCACGGAGATCGCCGCCCGGGACGGCCGCGTCCTGCTGTTTTTGGACACCAAGCACGGCGTCGACCTGCTCACGCGGCATCTGCGGGCCAGCGGCGTGGCCGCGGCCGCTCTGCACAGCGGGAAGTCCCAGCCACAGCGCACCAGGACCCTGGCCCAGTTCAAGAACGGGCAGGTCACTGCCCTGGTGGCGACGAACGTCGCGGCACGTGGCCTGCACGTCGACGACCTCGACCTCGTGGTCAATGTCGACCCGGCCACCGATCCGAAGGACTATCTGCACCGCGCGGGCCGCACCGCCCGGGCCGGCCGCTCCGGCACCGTCGTGACACTCGTCCTGTCGGGACAGCGCCGCGAGACGAGCCAGGTCATGACGGACGCCGACGTCGCTCCCCAGGTCACCAAAGTGCGGTCCGGAGAGGCGGAGCTGAGCCGGATCACCGGCGCCAGGGCCCCCTCCGGAAAGCCTCTCGACGGCGGGGCGGCCGTGCCGCGCCCCAAGAACCACAACACCCCGTTCCGTGGCCTGGGCAGCACCAAGGACGCGAAGAGCGGCTCCGGCGGCAGGTCGTCCCGCAAGAGCAGCGAAGCCCGCAAGCTCGCGGAGGCCCGCGAGGCGGCACGGGTGCGGCGCGGCGGCTGAGCTCGGCTTCCCCGACCGCCGGGCGGCGCCTCCACCCATGCTGCTGGACGGACACGCGGGACCGGAGACCGGCCGGGGTGTACCGGACGGCGTCATGTACCGGTGACCGTGCGCAGGGGTGGCGTGCAGGCGGTGGGTCCAGGGTCTCTCGTGACCGCTGATGGAGCCGGGGCCATGGCCCGTGCCGTTTCCACCAGTGGGAAGTCCGGGGCGGTTCCCGGCGCGTGGGCGACCACCCGCTCGCCGGCCTACAGCGTGACGTCCGTACTCCGCACCGACAGGCGGGGGTGCACCGGGTCACCGGCACGCGCTCGGCGCTTGTGCTCTTGGTTCACAGACCGACTCCTCGACCCGGCGGGACGTGCGGAGCGTCGCCGGGATTCGTCCGGAAACGCCCGCCCATTGTGGACGTTCCTGAGGGCGGCCCGCGTCAACCGCACGGCAGTTGAGTGAAGTTGATCGAGAATGGGCGATGCCCCGAGCCGGCGGCCGGTAGGGAAGCCCGCGGACCGTCCGCTCAGCCGTGGGCCGGGGCGCGCACGGCGCTCAGCACCAGGTACGGGGCGAGCCCGGACCCGGCGGCCCGCTCGGACTCCGGCACGGCCGGGGTGTCCGTGGCCGGTGCGGCGAAACCGGCGCCGGTGAGCAGCGCGGTGTAAGCGGACAACGGACGGAAGTGACAGGACGTCGTGACCCAGTCGCCGTCGAGCCGGCGCAGCTCGGTGGGCACGGAGGACCCTTCGGCGTACGACGCGCCGGGCTCGCCGTACCGCAGCGTGGCGAACTGTTCTCCCACCGCGGCGGGGTTGAGGTCGGCGAGGACGTAGGGGGCGCCCGGCCGCAGCACCCGGTGGATCTCGGCGGTCAGCGCGGCCAGGCGGGCGTCGTCGGGGTCGGTGCAGTAGACCAGGCAGCAGACGGCCGCGTCGATGCTGCCGTCCGGGATCCAGGCCAGGGAACGGCCGTCGAAGAGGCGGTAGTTCACGCGCGGGTCGGGGCGGCCGGCGCGGGCGATGTCCAGCATGTGCGCGGAGGGATCGATCCCCTGCACCGACCAGCCGCCGGCCCGGGCCAGCTCCAGGGCCAGTGCGCCGGTGCCGCAGCCGATGTCGAGGACGGTGGCACCGGGGCCCGGGGGAGCGCCGACGCGGTCCAGCACCGCCGGAAAGATCAGCCGTCGGGCCAGCCTCATGTCACGGTCGCGGTAGGCGGCCGCGGCGGCGGGGGTGTCCCAGGCGAGCCCCTGAGGCGGGTCGGTGGCGGTCATGGCCCCGAGTCTTGTGTGCGGTGCCCGGCTCCCACCAGTCCCTCGATCGGGCGAAGGCGGCAGCCGGGGCCGGTGCTCCAAGCCGGGATCACCGCGCGGCGGCGGCCTCCTGGGCGATCCCCTCGAAGCGGGCGTTCATGGCCTCGGCCAGCGCCTGCGCGGCGGAGAGCGGGCGCACCATCACCGTGAGGTCGTCGATCTTCCCGCTCTCGTCGACGTGCAGGAAGTCGCAGCCCTGGAGCTTCTTGCCGGCCACCGTCGCCGTGAAGACGAGGGCGTGGTCCCGGCCGTCGGGGCTCGCCATCTCCCGCACGTAGGTGAAGTCCTCGAAGACCTGGGTCACCGCGCGCAGGATCGCCACGGTGATCGCCTTGCCCGCGTACGGCTTGAAGGCGACCGGGCTGGTGAAGACGACGTCGTCGGCCATCAGGGCGGCCACGGCGTCCAGGTCGTCGCTCTCGACGGCCTTGCGGAAGGGATGCATGGGTCCACCTCACCTAGTCAATAAATTGAGTAGGTGCATGCTAGCGTGCACCCATGGCTCTGCGGAACGCGCTGATGGCCGCCCTCTTGGAGGGCGAGGCCTCCGGGTACGACCTGGCGAAGGGATTCGACGCGACGGTCGCCAACTTCTGGACGGCCACGCCCCAGCAGCTCTACCGCGAACTGGAGCGCATGGAGGCCGAGGAACTGGTCACCGCGCGCGTCGTCGAGCAGGAGCGCCGGCCCAACAAACGGCTGTTCTCGCTGACGGAGGCGGGCCGCGAGGCGGTGCGCGCCTACACCGCCGAGCCCCCGGCCCGGCCCGCGGTGGTCCGGGACGAACTGCTGGTCAAGGTGCAGTGTGTGGACGCCGGTGACATCGAGGCGGTCCGCGCCGCCGTCGCCGGGCGGATGGACTGGGCCACCGCCAAACTGGCCCGCTACGAGCGGATCCGCCGGCGCCTGCTCGCCGGGCGCTCGGAGGAGGCGTACTTCGCGGAGGCGGAGCGCATCGGCCCGTACCTCACGCTGCTGCGCGGGATGTCGTTCGAGCGGGAGAACCTGCGGTGGGGCGAGCTGGCGCTGCGCAGACTCGAGGAGCGGGCGGCTGTCCATGGTCACCAAGGTGAGCACGTCCGTGCTCAACAAGGTGAGGATGCCCATGGTCAACAAGGTGAGTAGGGGCACGGACGGGGCGCCCGACTCGTCGGGCGCCCCGCGGCCGGGCCCGGATCAGCAGGTGGCGACCCCCGGCAGCCATGCCGGGCCCTTGATGTAGATGTTCGTCATCCACGCGCCGTTGGTCAGCTTGGACCAGGCGTCGTTGGTGTAGCCCTCGGCCGTGACCGTCTGGGCGTGCGCCTGGCAGACCACGTTGACCGTCGTCGGCTGCGGGAAGTAGTCGACGACACCGGCGTTCACATTCGGCTCGCTGTGCGTGCGCACGCCCGTGCCCCAGGTCTGGAACGCCGTGCTCCCCCCGCCCGGCGGCGGCGGGGTGTCACCGCCGCAGTCCGGGATGCCGGGCAGCTCGGCCGGGCCCTTGATGTAGATGTTGGTCAGCCAGGAGCCGTCGGCCAGCTTGGACCAGATGTCGTTGGTGTAGCCCTCGGCGGTCACCGTCTCCGCGTGCTCCTGGCACTGGACCGAGACCTGGGTCGGCCCGGCGAAGGTGTCCACGACGGAGGAGCGCACGCTCGGCGTGGAGTGCGTGCGCACGCCCGTGCCCCAGGTCTCGAACGTCGTACCGCCGTTGGCCGGCGGCGGCACCGGCGTGCCCGACGGGTTGATGCGGATCGCGCCCGCGTAGTCGCCGCCCGTGCGCACCGGGGCGACCCGGATGTGGGTGCCCGACTCGTACGCCTCGACCATCTGCCCGGCGCCCAGGTACATGGCGACATGGTGGATGTGCCCGCTGCCCCAGAACATCAGGTCACCGGGGACCAGGGGAGCGGTGCCCTGGGAGGCCGAGAAGCGGGCCGTGGCCTGTGAGCTGTGGTACTGGTCGTCGGCCGTGCCGTTGAGCAGGTCCCGGCCGGTCGCCCGGTAGTACGCGTACCGCATCAGGCCCGAACAGTCGAAGCCCTTGCGCTCGTTGTCGTGCAGGCTGTCGGGGTCGGAGCCGTCGTAGTAGCCGTAGGTGGCACCGGGGGTGGCGCCGTGCCCGCCGCCCCAGCTGTACCAGACACCGATCTGCGAGCAGGCCGCGCCGACGGCGGCCTCCGCGGTGGCCGAGGCGCCGGAGGCCAGCACCCCGCAGGTGGCGTCCTGGGCGGCGCGCGGGGCGGCCGCGTGCGCGGTGGCGGGGAGGAAGGCGATCAGCGCGACCGCCGCCGCGGCGGCGGTCGCCCGGCCCGGCGTGGTGAGTTCGGAGAGTCTCAAGGTGCACATCCTTGGTCGACGTGGAGCCGTGTACGGAGGTGTACGGGGGTCCGCTGACATGCCGGGTGCCGCGTCCCACCCCCGTGGGGACGCGGCACCCGGTGCTCAACCGGCCAGCGCGGCGCGCATCTTGGCCAGCGCCCGCATACGGTTGCGCTGGACGGTGCCACGGTGGGCGCCGAGCCGTTCCCCGGCCGTGTCGTGGGTGAGGCCCTCCAGATCGACGAGGATCACCGCGGCCGCCTCCTTCGGCGAGAGCACGCTCAGCAGCGCGAGGGCGGTGGCCGAGGCCTCGTACGAGCCGAGCCCGCCGTCCCAGCCCGCCTCGGGCAGCCGGTCGGTGGTGCGCTCACGGCGGGAGGGGTGCAGCCAGGAGTCGCGCAACAGGTTCAGCGCGACCGTGCAGGTGTAGGCGTAGGGATGCTGCTGGTGCGTCAGGTTCCGGGCGCGAGCCCGCCGGGACAGCCGCAGATACGTCTCCTGCAGCAGGTCGTCGGCGTCGTGCGGATTGCCGGTCAGGGCCAGCAGCCGTCTGCGCAGTCTGGGCATGTCGGCGGTGAAGGAGGCGTCGAAGTCCCCCGGGCTCATGGGCGGTTGATTCGCCTCCCCCGGACCCCGCAGGGTCTCGCGTCGGCTCGGTACGGCTTCGCGCCGGTTCGGTACGGCTTCGCGCCGGTTCGGTACGGCTGCCCGCGGGTGCGGTACGGCTTCGCGCGGGTCCTGCGCACATCTGCCGCCGTGGCTTTCCATGGTCGTCCCCCGATGGTCTTCGCGGTCTTCGTGGTCTTCGTGGTCTTTGGAGTCTTCGTGGTCTTCGTGGAGCTCGTGGTCTTCGTGGTGTCTTCGTGTTCCGACCGAGGAGAAGGTCGTGGCCCGCTGGTCAGACGGCCCGGACGGAGGCGGCGGCGGGTCCGTAGCGGGCGGCCGGCGCACCGCTCAGCAGGGCCCAGTACCGGTCGCCGTAGGACCAGTGCCACCACTCCGTGGGGTAGTTGACGAAGCCGGCCGTGGTCAGGGCCTGCGCCATCAGCGCCCGGTTGGCGCGCGCCTCGGCGCCGATGTCCGGTGCCCCGGTACGGCAGGCGCCCGCGCTCTCCTCCGGGGTGGCGTTGACCTCCGTGCCCAGCGGCAGCTCAGTGCCGTCGGCCGTGCACAGGGTCAGGTCCACCGCCCCGCCGCTGACATGGGGCGCCACCTCCGGCGGGGAGATGTAGGCGCTGGCCAGTTCGCGGATCCGGCCCGGCGGGGCGTCGGGGTGGGCCGCGCGCAGCGTCGCCGCGTACTGCTCGAAGTAGCGCCGCTGCAGACCGGGCGGCCGGTACCCCTCCACCACCAGGAACCTGATCCCGGCGGGCAGCAGCGACTGCGCGTCGAGGAGCCGGCTGAGCGCCCCGGAGCGCAGGTGCGCGTAGCTGCCGTCGGCGTCGGCCTGGCGGGGGTCGATCAGCAGGCCGGGAGTCCCGCGCAGATCGACCAGCGGTTCACCGCACTCCTGCTCGGTGACCGCCGCGACCCGGGAGTCGGAGAGGGTGATGATGTCCGTCACGCAGACAACAGTGCCCGGTACCCCTGCAATTGCCCTGCAGGTTCCCTGCAAGCGTGTCACCAGGGCTTCTACAGCCCCCACCGGGTTACGACGACGCGTCGTCCCGGCGTTCCAGGGCCTCCCGTCCGCCCGCCGACCGGAACACCTCCAGCGCCTGTGCCCGGGCCGCCCGCGCGGCCTCCGCGTCGCCGTCCGCCGTCCACACCTCGGCCAGGTCCCAGACCGTGCGCGCCCGCCACAGGGACAGCCCCAGCTCCGCCCAGAGAGCCGCCGCGTGCTCCAGCGGCTCCCGGGCACCGTCGGTGTCCCCGGCCGCCAGCCGCGCCTCCCCGAGCGTGCGCAGCACCAGCGCCTCGCCGAACCGGTCCTGCCGCTCCCGGGCCACCTCCAGGCAGCGCACCAGCCGCCGCCGCGCCTCCTCCGTCCGGCCCGTGCGCAACTCCACCTTGGCCAGGGACTGTTCGGTGTACATCGCGCCGAAGGTGTCGTGCAGTTCGGTGAAGAGCCGCAGCGTGTCGTGCAGCAGCCGCTCGGCCTCCGGGTACCGGCCCTCGGCCCGGTCGCACAGGGCCAGTGAGCGCAGGGTGAGCCCCTCGCCGTGCAGGTCGGCGGCGGTCCGGTAGAGGTCGAGGGCGCGGGACAGCGCCTGGCGGGCCGCGGGGCCGCGCCCCTGCTCGCGGTGCACGTACCCGATGTCGTACAGCACCCGTGCCCGGGAGCCCGCGTCGCCGTCGTCGCCGTACCGCTCCAGCGACGCCTCCAGCAGTTCCAACGCCTCGCCATAGCGGGCTTGTTCGCGGCGGACGGTGCCCATCCCGGCCAATGCGACGGCCGACCCCTCGGCCGAGCGCTCCTCGAACAGCCGCAAGGCGTCGGCGAAGTAGGTGTAGGACTCCTCGAACCGGTCCTGCTCGTACCGGAGTTGGCCGAGGCCGGCCAGTAGCCAGGCCTCGCCCTCGACGTCCCCGCTGCGACGCACCGCCGCCATGGCCGCGGTGTGCGAGCGGGACCAGGCGTCGAACTGGTTGTACAGCGCGGCCGAACTCGCTATCAGCGCCCCGGCGAGGTCCCGGGCGGCTCGCGCCATGCCGTGGTCGGCGCAGTGCGTCACGGCGGCCAGCAGCCCGGCCTGCTCGGCGGCGAACCAGGCCGCGGGCCGGGCGAGCAGCGCCTCCTCGGTCTCCGGGTCGAGCGGGCGTACGGCGGCCGGTTCCGGGAAGTGCCGTACCGCGCCGCCGGGGCCGCGGGCGGCCGCCTTCCGGGCCAGGTCCAGCCAGCAGCCGACGAGGCGCAGTACCGCCGCAGCACGCTCCTCGGCGCTCTCCTCGGAGAGACAGCGCTCGCGGGCGTGTTCGCGGGCGAGGTCGTGGATGCGGTAGCGGGCGAGGCCGGTGCCGTCCACGCCGATCACATCGATGAAGTGGCAGTCCACCAGCCGCTCGACGGCCTCCTCGGCCTCCTCGGTCCCTATGTCGAGCAGCGGAGCGGCGATCCAGGCCGCGAAGTCGGGCAGGTCCAGCAGGGCGAGGCGGCGCAGGGCCTGGCGCTCCTGCGGCGCGAGGTCGGCGTAGCCGAGCTGCAGGCTGGTACGCAACTCCAGGTCACCGGCACTGAGTTCGTTGAGACGGCGCTGCTCGTCGCGCAGTCGCGCGGCGAGCCGGCCGGGCGCCCAGTGCGGGCGGGCGGCCAGCCGGGCGCCGGCGATGCGCACCGCGAGCGGCAGCCGCCCGCACAGGGCGACGATCTCGGTGGCCCGCTCCGGGTCCGCCCCGGTCCGCCCCTCGCCGGCCACCCGGCGGAACAGGTCGAGGGCCTCGGCCTCGTCCGGCACGGTGAGGTCCAGATGGGCGGCACCCTCCAGGGCCACCAGCCGGCGGCGGCTGGTGATCAGCACCGCGGAACCGGGTCCGGGCGGCAACAGCGGCCGGACATCCGCCTCACCGGCCGCGTTGTCCAGGACGATCAGGACCCGCCGGTGCCCGATGTGGGTGCGGTACAGGCCGGTCAGCTCCTCGACGCCGGAGGGCACCGTGTCCGGGTCGACCCCCATCGCGCGCAGCAGCCGGGAGAGGGCGTCGGCGGGCTCCAGCGGGGTGGTGTCGGCGGCCCTCAGGTCCACGAACAGGCGTCCGTCGGGGAAGAGTTCGGCGGTGCGATGGCCGACGTGCACGGCGAGGGCGGTCTTGCCCATGCCGGATCGTCCTGAGATCACCCCGATCGGGGGGGCGGTCCGGCCGGGGTCGCCGACGCCCCGCAGCAGCTCGGTGGCCCACTTGACCTGTTCGCCGCGGCCGACGAAGTCGGCGATGTCGGGCGGGAGATGAGAGGGTGCGGGCTCGGCACTGCGGGGGGCGGGCACCGTCCGGGCCGGACGTCCGGTCCCCAGCACATCCGTGTCGCTGGTCAGGACGGCCTGGTGGACCGCGCGCAGCTCCGGGCCCGGGTCGATGCCCAGCTCGTCACGGAGAACCGCACGGCCCTCCTGGAAGACGCGCAGCGCGTCGGAGACCCGGCCGGTGCGGAACAGGGCGGTCATCAGCTGGCCGCGCGGCCGCTCCCGCAGCGGATGCGCGCCCACATGGGCGAGCAGCGGCGCGATCGCGCCGTCCGCGCGGTCCAGCTCCAGCGCCAGCCCGAAGGACTCCTCCTGGGCGACGAGCCGCAGCTCCCCGAGCCGGGCCGCCTCGATCCGGGCGAACGACTGGTCGAGCCCCTCCAGCGCCTCCCGGCCCCGCCACAGCCCCAGCGCCTCGGCCAGCGCCTCGGCGGCCTCCTCCGGACGCCCCGCGGACCGCCCCGCCGCGAGGAGTTCCTCGAAGCGGCGGGCGTCGACCCGGTCGGGGGCGAGATCGGTGACATAGCCCGGGGGCCGGGTGCGGATCACCTCGGCGGTGCCGACCCGGGACAGCGCCCGGCGTACGGCGGAGACATGGGTGGCGACCAGGGCGCCCGCGGTGGCCGGGGCCTCCTCGTCCCACACGAAGTCCACCAGGCGCTCGGTGGAGATCACCTCGCCCAGGTGCACGACGAGTGCGGCGAGGACGGCCAGGGGTCTGGAACCGCCGAGCGGAGCCCGTCGGCTCCCTTCCCAGACCTCCACCGGGCCGAGCAGACGTACTTCGAACATCGGTCCCCGATCGCTCCTGGCGGATGCCGGCAACGATATCGGCGGGTGCCGTCCGAGCAGGGCGAAGACCGGGCCGTCATGACCGGATCCGTGCTGTCCGATCGGTGGTACGGAACCCTCCGCGACGCCCGGTGCGCCGAACAGGGGCAGGGCCGACAGGGATCCGGGGAGGGATCTCCCCGCCGCCGCACTTGGCTGGTTTCTGTGGGTGGTCATAGCGGCCCCTGTGCGTCAGACGGGTGGCCGGGGGTCCTCGTATGACCGCGCCCCCGGATCGGCCGCGAAATTTGTCGCGCCGGAATTCCCCGCGGCCGCATGTCATACGAACGCCCCGCCGACACCGTCAACGGGCCGAAAGCACCGAGCCGTTCGCCGCAACCCAGGGAGTTGCCCGATGAAGCGCCCCGCCTTCCGCCGCAAGGTCACGTACCTGAGCGCCGTCGCCGCCGTGGCGGCGCTCGCCCTCACCGGCTGCTCCGGGACGTCCGGCGACGCCCCGGCGCCGGTCGCCGCGGGCAAGGCGCGCGAGCTGACCTACGCCGAGGACCTCCGGGTCTCGGACGCCGAACAGCGCCTGATCACCCAGTGCATGGCCCGGCACGGCTTCCGCTACTGGTCGGACGGCTCCCTGTCCCTGGCGGAGAGCCGGCCGCTCGGCTACGTCCAGGACGACGTCCGCTGGGCCCGGACCTACGGCTACGGCAGCCGGATCGCCGCCAAGGAGGACCGCGCCCGCCTGCGCAACCCCAACATCGCCTACCGCAAGGGGCTTTCGGCAGCCGGCCGGACCGCCTACGACACCGCGCTGGACGGCGGACGGAAGACGGAGCCGCTGCGTACCGCGGTCCCCGGCGGTGGCTCGGTCAGCAAGCAGTCCGGTGGCTGCGACGCGGCGGCCGAGCGCACGCTGTACGGCGATCCGGCCACCTGGTTCCGGCTGGACACCACCGCGAGCAACCTGCGCCCGCTGTACGTCGGCAAGTTGCTGCACGACCGGCGGTTCACCGCCGCCGTGCACGACTGGGCGAGCTGCATGAAGCGGGCCGGGCACCCCTACCCGGACCCCGACGCGGCCCGGCAGGCCACCCGGGAGCACCCCGCCGTCCAGAGCCGGGCCGAGGAGGCCCGGAGCTTCGCCGCCGAGACCCGGATCGCCGTCGCCGACGCCACCTGCGCCCGCGAGGTCTCCCTCAAGTCCGTCGGCCAGGACCGGGAGGCCCACTACCTGGCCCAGCTGAACGCGAAATACGGCACCCAGCTGGACGCCTACCGGCAACTGCGGCAGCAGGCGCTGGCACGCGCCGAGCGGCTCGTCCCCGCCCGCGTCTGACACCGGCGGGCGCCCCACGAACTCCGCGGCACCCGTCGCGGCCTCACTCACACCCACACTCACCGCCTCCGACGAGGCAGAACGGGATCCATCATGCGCAAACTGACCCTCGCCATCGCCACTCTGGGCCTCGCGGCCCTCGGCCTCTCGGTACCGGCGAACGCCCACGCGGTCTCCGGCTGCAACGCGAAGTGGCCGGGCCGGGACGGCTACGTGCGGGCCTGGCGGGACGCCGACTGCCAGGGTGAACTGCTCGGTGCCACCCCGGGCAACGACCCCGACTGGAGCGACGGCTTCGACGCCTTCCGGGGCTCCGACGCCAACGCCGCCTCCTCCGTGATGAACAGCGGCTATGTCGGCGGCAAGGACGTCGTGGCCTTCTACTATGTGCCCGGTTACCCCTCTTCGGCCTACGGCTGCCTCAAGCCGGGCGAGCTGTACGTGGACAACCTCACCCGCGACTCCTTCACCAACGGCGAGAACATGAACGACAACATCATGTCCCACGTGTGGGTGGCGTCCAGCGCCTGCGCCCCGGGCTCCTTCATCAGCTGAGTCCCGCGTCGGCCACGGCCGCCCGGGCCGTGGCCGGCCCCGCCTTCTTACCGATTACCTACCTCCCGTACCGCCGAGTTTCACATCCGCGCCACCGGACCCTTCCCTGACGTTCGATGCTCTTGGAACACTCGCACCCGCGCACAATCCGCCCTGTTCCGGCCATCCCGTGCGTCAGGATGAGAGGTCGCTCACTCATGACCGAAGTAAACCGGCGCCGATTCCTTCAACTCGCGGGCGCCACCACGGCGTTCACCGCGCTGTCCAGCAGCATCCAGCGGGCCGCCGCGCTGCCCGCGAACCACCGCACGGGGTCGATCGAGGACGTCGAGCACATCGTCGTCCTCATGCAGGAGAACCGTTCGTTCGACCACTACTTCGGCACCCTCAGGGGCGTCCGCGGTTTCGGCGACCCGCGTCCGGTCACCCAGGACGACAAGTCGGTGTGGCGCCAGTCGAACGGCACCAAGGACATCCTGCCGTTCCACCCGGACGCCGACGACCTGGGCCTCGCCTTCATCCAGGACCTCCCGCACGGCTGGGCCGACACGCACACCGCCGTCAACAACGGCAAGTACGACAAGTGGGTGCCGGCCAAGGGCTCCACGACCATGGCGTACCTGAACCGGGACGACATCCCGTTCCACTACGCGCTCGCCGACGCGTTCACCATCTGCGACGCCTACCACTGCTCGTTCATGGGCTCCACCGACCCGAACCGCTACTACCTGTGGACGGGTTACACGGGCAACGACGGCCAGGGCGGCGGGCCGGTCCTCGGCAACGACGAGGCGGGCTACTCCTGGACGACGTACCCCGAGCGCCTGGAGAAGGCGGGCGTCTCCTGGAAGATCTACCAGGACGTCGGCGACGGCCTGGACGCGGCCGGCGGCTGGGGCTGGATCCAGGACGCCTACCGGGGCAACTACGGCGACAACTCGCTGCTCTACTTCAAGCAGTACCAGAACGCCCAGCCCGGCGACCCGCTGTACGACAAGGCCCGCACCGGCACCGACGCCACCAAGGGCGAGGGCTTCTTCGACCAGCTGAAGGCCGACGTCAAGGCCGGCAAGCTGCCGCAGATCTCCTGGGTGGTCGCCCCCGAGGCCTTCACCGAGCACCCCAACTGGCCCGCCAACTACGGTGCCTGGTACATCTCCCAGGTCCTCGACGCGCTCACCGCCGACCCCGCGGTGTGGGCCAAGACGGCCCTGTTCATCACGTACGACGAGAACGACGGCTTCTTCGACCACGTGGTCCCGCCCTTCCCGCCGGCCTCCGCCGCCCAGGGCAAGTCCACGGTCGACCCCGCCCTGGACCTCTTCAAGGGCGACGCGAGCCACGCCGCCGGCGCCTACGGCCTCGGCCAGCGGGTGCCGATGATCGTCGTCTCCCCGTGGAGCAAGGGCGGTTACGTCTGCTCCGAGACGCTCGACCACACCTCGGTCATCCGGTTCATGGAGAACCGCTTCGGCGTCCACGAGCCGAACATCTCGCCCTGGCGGCGCGCGATCAGCGGCGACCTGACCGCCGCGTTCGACTTCTCCCACAAGGACACCAAGCCGGTCGCGCTGCCCTCGACCGACGGCTACCGGCCGCCGGACGGGAACCGGCACCCCGACTACGTGCCCACCCCGCCCGCCAACCCGGCCCTGCCCAAGCAGGAGCGCGGCTCCCGGCCCACCCGGCCACTCAAGTACGTACCGCTGGTGGACGGTTCGCTGGACGCGGCGGCCGGCAGGCTCACGCTTACCTTCGCGTCGGGCGCGCAGGCCGGCGCCGCCTTCGTGGTCACCTCCGACAACCGCGCCGACGGCCCCTGGAGCTACACCACCGAAGCCGGCAAATCCGTCTCCGACACCTGGAACTCGGTGTACTCGGGCGGCTCGTACGACCTGACCGTGCACGGCCCGAACGGCTTCCTGCGCAGCTTCCAGGGTCCCGGCAAGGTGGCGGGACCCGAGGTCACCGCCCGTCCGCACGGCGACGACATCGAGCTGACCTTCACCAACATGGGCAGCGGTACGGTGAAGCTGAAGGTGGCGGACGGCTACGGCGGCCGGGGTCGCACGTTCACGGTGCGCGCCGGGGCCACCGTCAAGCACATCGCCCACCTCAACCACAGCGACCAGTGGTACGACCTGACGGTCACCTCCGAGACCGACGCGACCTTTGTGCGGCGGTTCGCGGGGCACGTGGAGAACGGGCGGCCGGGGGTCAGCGACCCGGCGATCAGCACCGTGTGACCAGGGGCTGAGGGCCGCATCGTGCGGAACTGATCAGGTACGGGTCACGTCGGGGTAGTGTGCCCCGGTGACCACGCAATCGAACACTCCTGCAGACTCGTACCGCGATCCGCACGGTGCGGCCCAGACACTCTTCACCGAGCCGGTGCTGGTGGTGAACCAGAAGGCCAAGCTGATCGAGCTGACCAACGAGTACAAGGTCATGGACCAGCACGGCCGGGAGATCGGCTCGGTGGCCGAGGTCGGCCAGAGCGCGCTGAAGAAGATCCTGCGCTTCGTCTCCAGCCTCGACCAGTACATGACCCACCGGCTGGAGATCCGTGACGCGTCCGGACAGCCGCAGCTGCTGCTGACCCGGCCCGCGAAGATCTTCAAGTCCAGGGTGATCGTCACGCGTCCGGACGGCTCGCAGGTGGGTGAGATCGTCCAGCAGAACATGATCGGGAAGATCAACTTCGCGATGATCGCGGGTGACCAGAAGGTCGGTGCGATCAAGGCGGAGAACTGGCGCGCGTGGAACTTCGCGATCGTCGACCACACCGACACGGAGGTGGCCCGGATCACGAAGACGTGGGAGGGGCTCGCCAAGACGATGTTCACGACCGCCGACAACTACGTCCTGCAGATCCACCACCAGTTGCCGGAACCGCTGCGGAGCCTGGTGGTGGCGACCGCGCTGACCGTGGACACGGCCCTGAAGCAGGACTCGCGGGGGCTGGGCTGAGAGGTCGTCCGCGGGTCCGTCGGGGCCGGGCGCGCCCACCCGGCGGAGCCGCCGTCGATACAACCCAGAACCCCTGACGGGGCGCTCCGGTTCGGAGCGCCCCGTTTTCACAGGGTCGTGAGGTGTTCGCTCTCCGGTTTCTGGCGGGGCAGCAGTGCCTGCTCCGCCGCGACCCGTGCCGACTCCAGGGCCAGTACCGCCGCCACCGGGTGTTCCTCGTCCGGTTCGAGCTCGACCACTGGTTTCGCCGGGGTCACCCGGGTCAGCAGGACCACGCCCCAGGAGGCGAGGCCCGCGCCCGCCAGGGCGAGCAGGATGCCCGCCGCGCCGCCTTGCAGGCCCTGCCCCAGCAGGGTCAGGCCGATGACCGCGGCCGCCATCGGGTTGGACAGGGTGACCACCGCCAGGGGGGCGCCCAGGCCGCCTCGGTAGGCCGTCTGGGAGAGCAGCAGGCCGCCCACCGCGAACGCGGCCACCAGGAGGGCCACCACGACCACCTGGACGCTCAGGGCCGGGCCCGAGCGGTCCGTCGCCGACACGGTCACCGTCTGGGTGAGTGCCGAGGCGACGCCGGAGGCGAAGCCGGACGCGGTCGCGTGCCGCAGTCCCGGCCTGGTGCCGGGGCGGGACAGGACGCCGATCAGGGCGGCGGTCGTACCGGCCACCGCGACCGCGTCGGTGAGGCTCAGCACCCGGTGGGGCGCGGGACCGGAGGCCGTGACCAGCAGGGCACCGAGACCGAGCAGGGTCAGGGCCGTGCCCCGCCACTCCGTCGCGCTTACCCGGCGCCCGGCCACCCGCGCGCCCATCGGGACGGCCGCGACCAGCGTGAGCGCGCCCAGCGGCTGTACGAGGGTGAGCGGGCCGTACTTGAGGGCCACGACGTGCAGGAGCGCGGCGCCCGCGTTGAGGCCGACCGCCGCCCACCAGGCACCGGAGCCGAGCAGTCGTATCAGACCCGCTCCGGAGTTCTTCGACGCGAGCCGCTCCTGGGCGACCGCGGCGGCCGCGTAGGCGACGGCCGAGACCAGGGAGAGGAGGACGGCGGTCAGGGCCGCGGTGCTCATCGGCCCGCCCCTACCAGTGCGGGCTCCTCGGACACGAGCCGGCGGCGGCCGCGTCCGGCCGTGGTGGCCGTGCGGTGCGGCGAGCGAAGCGAGGTGGGGGTCCCCCCGGACGAAGTCTGGGGGCGGATCAGGGCGAGGGCGGCGCCGAGCATCGCGGTGGCGGCGATCGCGTCCAGCCAGTAGTGGTTCGCGGTGCCCACGATCACCAGCAGGGTGATCGCCGGGTGCAGCAGCCAAAGCCGGCGCCACCGGGAGCGGGTCGCGACGATCAGGCCGATCGCCACCATCAGGGACCAGCCGAAGTGCAGCGAGGGCATCGCCGCGAACTGGTTGGAGAGGTGGTCGCTGGTGGGCGGGCCGTAGACGGAGGGGCCGTACACCCGGGCCGTGTCGACGAGACCGGTGGCGGCCAGCATCCGCGGCGGTGCCAGCGGGAACGTGAAGGGGAGCACCAGGGCGGCGGCGGTGACCACGGCGAGGACCCGGCGGGCCCAGACGTAGTGCGCGGGCCGCTTCAGGTAGAGCCAGACCAGGAAGGCCAGCGTGGCCGGGAAATGAACCGTGGCGTAGTAGGTGTTGGCCAGGTGGACGAGGGCGCCGCCGTGCAGCAGTGCGGACTGCACGTCGACCTCCGAGGGCAGGTGCAGCGTCCGTTCCAGGTCCCAGATCCGGTGAGCGTTGTGCATGGCCTCGGCGGTATGGCCGGTGGCCAGCTGCCGCCCGAACTTGTAGACGAGGAAGAGTCCTGCGACGAGCAGGAGCTCACGGACGAGCGGCGGCCGGGCTATCGCCCCGGGCTCCGCTGCTGCCGGCTCGGACTGGGATCTCATCCCAGGCCCCCTCACTCACGGTGGTGCTGTGCCGAGTCCTGGGCGGTGGCCCGAACTCACCAATACTCATCGATACGAAAGCGTACCGATACGCCACTGTACCGATACGGTCGTGTACCGGTACAGTGGCGTATCGATAGACGTAGGCCACACTGGTTGTAGGTTTCCGCCCGGGCCGAACGGGGGGCGGGGACCAGGTGATCCGCAAGTGATGCGAGAGTGAGGAGCAGGGCACATGACATCGCAGGCCGCGGAGGGACCGGAGACGGTCGCCGCCTCGCGCCGCTCCAAGATCACGCCGGAGCGTGAACGGGAGTTCTTCGATGCCGTGCTCGAACAGATCCGCGAATGCGGCTACGACTCCGTGACCATGGAAGGGGTCGCCTCCAGCACCCGGTGCAGCAAGTCCACGCTCTACCGGCAGTGGAAGACCAAGCCGCAGTTCGTCGCGGCCGCGCTGCGCGCCAGCCGCGAGGTACGCTTCGGCGGCGTCGACACCGGGTCGCTCGCCGAGGACCTGCGCGAGGTCGCGCGGGCCGCGGGCGCCTGGACCCGCAAGGACACCAAGCTGCTCCAGGCGCTGGGGCACGCGATGCACTCGGACGAGGAACTGGCGCAGGCACTGCGCGAGGCGCTCGTCGAACCCGAGATCGCCGCGCTCCAGGAGATCCTGCACCGCGGTGTCGAGCGCGGCGAGGTGCCCGAGGGGCATCCCGCGCTGGACTATGTGCCCGCCATGATGTTCGGCGTCCTGCGGGTACGGCCCGTACTCACCGGCGAGTACGCCGACGCCGACTATCTCGTCCGATTCGTGGAGGCCGTGGCGCTGCCCGCACTCGGACTGACCTAGACCCAGGCCGCCGTCCATGGGATGACTGGACGGTGACCTGCTCGCGCCGCACCGTGGGGACGGGGGCGGCGCGCACCCCCCGGCCGGGTGGGGCTCCCCTTTGAGCGGAGGGGCGCTCCACCCGGCCGATCGGCGTTCCGGGGCGGGTCAGACGGTCTGGCCGTCGCCGCCGCCGGAGGACACCTTGATGCCCTTGGTGATGTCGTCGATCACCGACTGGCTCTGGCCGACGTCGACACCGAACCGGACCACCACGATCTGCTGGGCGTTCGAGGGCGACGGGAAGGCCAGCGACTCGACATAACCGTCGGCGCCCTTGCTGGTCACCGCCTTCCAGCGGACCAGATAGCCCTTCTGCCCGGCCACGGTGACGGCCTTGGAGGCCAGCACCTGGTGCGAGGTGATCGATCCGTAGGTCTTGCCGCCGTACGACTCCGTGGCGTTGGCCGAGATGTCCGCCTTGGCGACCTCCTCGGCGGTGTCGCCCTTGGTGCCCAGCACCAGCGCGGGCGCCGAGTAGGCGCCGCCGGCGGTGCAGGTCTGGGAGGTGTCGCCGGGGCATTTGTAGGAGTTGTCGGAGGAGATCTGGGCGCCGACGTTGATCGCCTGCCCGGTCCAGCCCTTCGGCACCGGAATGCCGATGGCGTTGATGGAGTCCGACACCGTGCCGCCGCCCTGGACCTTCGGAGCCTCGGACTGGCCGGGCGACGGCGACGCACCGCCGTCGGAACCGCCCGAGCCCGAGCCCCCGCCGGACCCGGAGCCGCCCGAACCGCCGAACGGGAAGCCCTGCCCGCCGTTCTGCCCCTCGGGCCCGCCCTGGCCGGAACCGCCGCCCTGGCCGCCCGAGCCCTGCTGCGTGGCCTGGCCGCCGCTGTCGTCGCCGCCGTTGGCGGAAAGCGCCCACGCGGCCACCCCGATGGCGGCGAGGACCGCCACGGCGACACCGACAGCCACGCCGGTGCGCAGCCCGCGCCTCCCGGTGGCCGGCGGCGCCGGATACCCCGGATACCCCGGATAGGCCGGGTACGCCGGGTCAGCCGGGTACGCCGGGTCGGCCGGCGACGGCGTCGGGGGACCCCAGTCGGCACCCGACCCGGCGGGGCGGGTCTGCTCCGTCCATGTCTTGCCGTCCCACCAGCGCTCAGTGGCCGGACCGTCACTTGTCTGCCCGGGGTCGGGATACCACCCGGGGGGAGTCACCTGCGTCATGCCCCCACCGTATGAGGCATCGGTGAAAGTCGGATGAGAGGATCCGGCGACTTTCGGATGAGCCGATCCGTCACACTTCGTTTTTTCATTCGATCCGCAGCCGCACCGGCGGGTTCGGAGCCCGTGGTGGCAGCGGCAGACCGTCCCGCCCCGGGGTCAGGGAGCCCAGGACGCTGGGGTGGCGGGCGCCCGTGGCGGTCGGGACGGTGCCCGGGAGGCCGTGCGCGGTGAGGAAGCCGAGGACCGCGAAGGCATAGGCCTCCTTCGCGGCCGAGGGCAGACCGAGTGCGTCGGAGGCGCGGACGGGGGTCCCCGGCAGCAGGCCGCGGAGCAGCCGCATCAGCACCGGGTTGCGGGTGCCGCCGCCCGAGGCGATCACCTCCGTGGCTCCCACGCCGCGCACCGCGTCCGCCACCGTCCGGGCCGTCAGTTCGGTGAGCGTCGCCAGCTCGTCCTCGGCCGACAAGCCCTCCGGCGCCCGCCAGTACCCGGCGTGGAACAGCTCCTTGCCGGTCGTCTTCGGCGCGGGCAGCGCGTAGTACGGGTCCGCCAGCAACCGCTCCAGCAGGGTTCGGTTCGGCCGGCCGCGCGCCGCCAGTGCCCCGTCCACGTCGTACGCCTGCCGGCCGCCGGTGGACTCCCGGGCCGCCGCGTCCATCAGCGCGCACCCTGGCCCGGTGTCGAAGGCCGTGCCGTCCGGCGCGGTGAGGTTGGCGATCCCCCCGATGTCCAGCGCCACCGGCGTGCCCGGCCGGCCGCGCAGCCACAGCAGGTCGACCAGGCTCACCAGGGGCGCGCCCTGGCCCCCGGCGGCCACGTCCCGGGGGCGGAAGTCGGCGACCACCGGCAGCCCCGTCGCCTCCGCGATCCAGGCCGGCTGCCCGAGCTGCAGCGTCCCGTGCACCCGGCCGTCCGCCACCCAGTGGAAGACCGTCTGCCCGTGCGAGGCCACCAGCTTGGCCCGTCCGCCGCACAGTTCACGGTTCGCCCGGAGGGCCGCCGCCGCGAACGCCTGCCCGATCCGGGTGTCCAGCAGACACACCCGCGCGAGCGGTACGGCGGCCGGCGGCAGCGCGCCCGCGAGAGCCTCGCGCAACTCGTCGTCGTAGGGCGTGCTCACCAGCCCCAGCGGCTTCAGCAGCAGCGTGTCGCCGGACAGGCGCAGCTCGGCGGCGGCCGCGTCGACCGCGTCGTACGACGTCCCGGACATCAGACCGATCACCAGCACCGCTCAACCCGCCTTCGTCTCCCGTGACCGCACCAGCGCGACCACGCTGACCGCGCAGGCCGCCGCCGCGTAGTAGCCGGGAACGTCCAGGTTCCCGGTGCGCTTCACCGCCTCCGTGATGATGAGGCCCGCACAGCCCGAGAAGACGGCATTGGACAGGGCGTAGGCGAGTCCCAGGCCCGTACAGCGGGCGCGCGCCGGGAACATCTCGGCCAGCAGCGCGGGCCCCGGTCCGGCCATCAGCCCCACCACCGCGCCCGCACCGAACAGCGCCGCGCCCTTCACCCCGGCGGACGCCCCGCCGTCCTGGAGGAGGCCGAGCAGCGGCAGGGCCAGCACGACCACGAGACCGGCGCCCGTCAGCATCACCGGCCGCCGCCCGATCCGGTCGCTGAGCCGCCCCGCCGGGAGGATCGCCGCCGCGAACCCCAGGTTCGCCACCACGGTCGCCAGCAATGCCGTACGGAAGCCGGTGTGCAGCGCGGTCTGGAGGTACGACGGCAGCACGACCAGGAAGGTGTACCCGGCCGCCGACCAGCCCATCACCCGCCCGACGGCCGACGCGATCGCCCCGACGGACACCCGCGCCGCCCGCACGTCCGGCTCCCGGAACTCGGGCGTCTCGTCCAGCCCCACCCGCAGCCACAGCGCCAGCGCGCCCAGGGGCAGTGCCAGCAGGAACGGCAACCGCCAGCCCCAGGAATGTAGTTGACCCTCCGTCAGTGCGGAGGCGAGCCCGGCCGCCACGCCCGCCCCGCCCAGCAGCCCCAGCGCCACCGTGAACGACTGCCAGGCCCCGTACAGCCCCCGCCGCCCCGGTGGCGCGAACTCGGTCAGTATCGCCACCGCGCCCCCGAACTCCCCGCCGGCAGACAGCCCCTGAACGGCCCTCAGGAACGTCAGCAGCCAGGGCGCGACCACGCCGGCCTGCGCATACGTCGGCAGCAGGCCGATGAGCGCCGTGGCGCCCGTCATCAGCGTGACCACGAGGATCAGCACCGGCCGCCGGCCGAGCCGGTCGGCCAGCCGGCCGAACAGGGCCGCGCCCAGCGGACGGAAGAAGAACGCCAGCCCGAACGAGGCATAGGTGCGCACCAGGCCCTCGGCCGCGCTGCCGCCCGCCGGGGTGAAGAACCGCTCGGCGACGACCGTCGCGAAATAACCGTAGACACCGAACTCGTACCACTCGATGAAGTTGCCCACCGAGCCGGCCGCCAGCGCCCGGAGGGGCCGACTCCGCTCCGGTGCTGTCCGATCTTCGAAAACCAGCTTCATTTCCACGCCCGTTGACGGTCCGTTCGCTCGACAGCGGCAGGTCGGGGCCATCACGCGTCGCCCCGCCGCAGCGGCTTGCACCCGTCACGGCAACAGCGGCCCGGACCAGCCTCCGGACAGCCAACAGGACGGCTAGGCTCGTGGTCTGTACGTCGTTCGGGCGACTTGGGGAGGTAACGGGATGACGGAGGGACTACCCCCGGAGGGCTCCTCTGCTCCCCTCTGGGAGCGCGACGCGGAGATCACCGCCATCACCGAGGCGCTCGACCTCCTGTGCGCCGACCGCTCCACCCCCGGGAACCTGCTGGTCCTGCGTGGCGAGGCCGGGCTCGGCAAGACCGCGCTGCTGGCCGAGACCCGCCGTATCGCCCAGCGCCGCGGCTGCACCGTCTGGGCCACCCGCGGCGGCGAGACCCTGCGCAGCGTTCCCTTCAACGTGGTACGCCAGCTGCTCCAGCCGGCCCTGGTCTCCCTGCACCCCGACGAGGCCCGGGAGTACCTCGGCGACTGGTACGACATCGCCGGCCCCGCCCTTGGCATAACCGACCCGGGTGAGCGCCAGGCCGACCCGCAGGGCGTCTGCGACGGCCTGGTCGCCGCCGTCCGCCGGCTGGCCAAACGCGACTGGCCGCTGGTGCTGCTGATCGACGACGCGCACTGGGCCGACCAGGAGACCCTGGCCTGGCTCGCCGCCTTCGTGGAGCGCCTCGACGACCTGCCCGTCCTCCTCCTGGTCGCCCGCCGCCCCGGCGAGGTCAGCGGCGACAGCGCCCGCTACCTCGACACCGTGGCCGCCGCGGCCGCGAACCCCGTGCACAATCTCAGCGCCCTCACCCCGGACGCCACCGCCGGACTCACCCTCGCCACCCTCGGCGCACACGCCGACGCCCCGTTCTGCCGCGAGGTCTGGGCCGTCACCGGGGGCAACCCCTACGAGACCGTCGAACTCCTCGCCAAGGTCCAGGACAGCGAGGTCGAACCCGTCGAGGCCCGGGCCGGCGAACTGCGCGCGCTCAACCGGTCGGCCCGCGGCGGCGGACTCGTCACCCGTCTCGAGGGCCTCGGCATCGACGCCACCCGGTTCGCCTGGGCCGCCGCCATCCTCGGCACCGGCATCTCCGTCGACCTGGTCGCCCAGCTCGCCACCATGACCGTGGAGGACGCCGAGCGGTGCGCCGAACTACTGCGCAGCGCGCGTATCCTCACCCTGCCCGACCCGGCCGGCTCCCGCTCCCACACCGGTGACCTGGAGTTCGTCCACCCGCTGATCGCCAGCGCCGTCTACAACTCCATCCCGCCGGCGATGTGCACCGCCATGCACGGCATCGCCGCCCAGATCGTCATCGACGACGGCCGGGGCATCGCCGAGGCCTCCCGCCACCTGCTGAAGGTGCATCCGGACGACGACGAGGAACTCGTCCAGCAGCTGCGGGACGCGGCCAAGGAACACCTCGCCGTCGGCGCCTCGGACGCGGCCCGCCGCTGCCTCGAACGCGCCCTGCTGGAACCGCCCGTGCCCGAGGTCCACGCGCGCGTGCTCTACGAACTGGGCTGCGCCACCCTGCTCACCAAACCCGCCGTCACCATCGGCCACCTGCGAAGCGCACTCGGCATGCCCGGCCTCGGCGGCGCCGAACGCGTCGACGCCGTCTTCCGCCTGTCCCAGGCCCTCCTCCACAACGACCAGCTGGAGGAAGCCGTCCGCACGGTCGAGGCGGAGGCCGCCCGGCACGAGGAGGGCCCCGCCAGGCTCCGGCTCCAGGCCGTCCAGTTCATGTGGGAGGGCATCGCCGGCGAGGCCGTCTCCCCGCGCCGCTCCGAACGCCTCGGCGAGCTCGCCGACACCTGCACCGGCCGGGACAACTCCGAGCGTGCCCTGCTGATGCTGCGCGGCTTCGACCTCCTCGTCCAGGGAGAGAGCGCCGAGGAGGTCGTGGAACTCTGCGACCGCGCCCTCGTCAACGGCCGGCTCGCTCCCGGACTCGGCTGGACCGACACCGAGTGGGGCATCGAGCTGCTGCTGATGCTCGCCAACGCCTACGTCTACACCGACCGCCTCGACCGCGCGGAGAGCCTCTACAACGAGGCCCTGCGCGCCTACGAGTCCTCCGGCTGGAGCGGCGGCCATCTCGCCCTCGCCCACGCCTACGTGGGCCTCGGGCACCGCAGGCGGGGCCGGCTGCGGGACGCGGAGACATCCCTGCGCGAGTCCTTGCGGATCGCCGAGCGGGTCGGCCGCAGACTGCCCCTGTACTGGACCGCCACCTGCAACCTGGTCGACACGCTGCTGGCCCGCGGCCATGTCCAGCAGGCCTGGGAGACGGCCGAGCAGTACGGTTTCGCACCGCCGTACCCCTCCACGATCGTGATGCCGGACCCACGGTCCGTGCGCGGCCGGCTGCTGCTCGCCGTCGGCCGTACGAAGGAGGCCGTCAACGAACTGGAGGCCGCGGAGAAGGCGGCCGCGGCGCGCGGTCACTTCAACCCGGTGGTGGTGCCCTGGGCGCTCGACCTCGCCCGGGCCCTCGCGGGCGAGGACCCGGCGCGGGCGGCGCGACTGGCGAGCGACGCGCGGCGGCAGGCCGAGCGGTTCGGCACGGACACGGCGATCGGCGAGGCGCTGCGGTGCGCCGCCGCGCTGGAGACCGGGCAGCGGCAGGTGCGGCTGGCGTCGCAGGCGGTGGCTTATCTGGAGGCCTCGCCGTGTCAGTACGAGCATGCGGCGGCGCGGGTGGAGTACGGGATCGCCGCGCGGTCGGTGGCCGAGCTGAACCGGGGGCTGGCGTTGGCCCGGTCGTGCGGGGCGGACGGGCTGGTCGCTCAGGCACGGGAGGTTTTGGATACGGGGCGCGGGTTGCGTTGACGGTGCGGGTAGTGCGTGGTTGCTCGCGCCCGCGCGGTGGAGCCGCACCTGCACACAGCCCCGCGCCTTTGAAAGGGACGTTACAGGGACAGGAGTTGATCAGTAACCGCTGAGAGGCGTTTGTGCACCTCTCGGTCGTACGTCGCCTCGTGCGCCCGCGCCTTGCGCGTGCCGTCGAAGTAGCCGCCCGTGCCCAAGTCCCGCGTCGCCAGGGCGAGGACGCCCGGCGCACCGTCGGCCACCGTGTTCCAGGGCGCCACCCCGCCCTCCCGCACCATCGCCGTGTCCATGAAAGTCGCGGGGTGCAGGACGTTCACCGAGACCCCCGTGCCCGCCAGCTCCTCGGCCAGGGTGAAGGTGTGGGCCGCCAGGGCGAACTTGGCCCGGCAGTAGGCCGCGAAGCCCTGGTAGCCGCGGGTGAACTCGGGGTCGTCGAAGTCCAGGGGCTCCTGGCCGGCCGAGCCCACGTTGACGATCCGGGCCGGGGCGCCGGCGCGCAGGACCGGCAGCAGGGCGTGGGTCAGGGTCACCGGGGCCAGGTAGTTGACGGCCAGCCGCAGTTCGTGGCCGTCGGCACTCAGCTCGCGCCCGGCGCCGGGCGTACCGGCGCCGACGCCCGCGTTGTTGATCAGCACGTCCAGGTCGGGACGCGCCTCGGCGACCCGCGCGCCCAGCTCGCGGACCTGTGCCAGTGAGGCCAGGTCCGCGACGAAGCCCTCCGCGTCGCCCTCGGTGCGCAGCTCCTCGACCAGCGCCTCGGTACGGCCCGGATCCCGGCCGTGCGCGAGGACGACATGGCCGGAGCGGACCAGCTCGAAGGCGACATACCGGCCGAGCCCGGAGGTGGCACCGGTGATCAGAATGGTGGACATGCTGCCAGCCTAGGCACGGACCACCACCGGATGCCTGATCCTGCTGGGGCTACGACTGCCAGGGTCACCCTTCCTCCTCGGCCAGCACCCGCTGGGCCGTCGCGAACGCCGAGTTCGCCGCCGGAACCCCGCAGTACACGGCCGTCTGCAGCAGTACCGCGCCGATCTCCTCCGCAGTGAGCCCGTTGCGCCGGGCGGCCCGTACATGCATGGCCAGCTCGTCGTGGTGGCCGTGCGCGACCAGCGCGGTGAGGGTGATCATGCTGCGTTCGCGGCGGGAGAGGGTGGGGTCGGTCCAGATCTCGCCCCAGGCGTAGCGCGCGATGAAGTCCTGGAAGCGGGCCGTGAACGGCGTCTGGCGGGCCTGTGCCCGGTCCACGTGCGGGTCGCCCAGCACCTCCCGGCGCACCGCCATGCCCCGCCTGGCGCCACCGTCGAGGTGCGAGCGGAGCGCGGTGAGGACGGCCTCGGGGCACTGCGCGGGCGCCAGGTGCGAGGCGCCCGGCAGCTCGACCAGCGTGGACGCCGGTACCGCGTCCGCGATCTCCCGCAGATGGGGCGGCGGGGTCGCCGGATCCCGACGGCCCGCGATCAGCAGGGTGCGTACGGCGATCTCGCCGAGCCGGTCCCGCAGGTCGAAGGCGGCCAGCGCGTCGCAACAGGCGGCGTACGCCTCCGGGTCCGCGGTCCGCTGGTCCTCGACGAGGCGCGGCACGGTGAAGCCGGGCGTGAACCAGCGGGCGCCCGCGTTCTCCGCGAGCCACTGCACGCCCTCCCGGCGCACCCGCTCGGCCCGCTCCTCCCAGGGCTTGGAGCCGTTGAAGTGGGCGGAGGAGCAGATCACGGCCAGGCTCTCCAGCCGGTCCGGGTGGTGAACGGCCAGGTGCAGCCCGACCGCGCCGCCCAGCGACACCCCGGCATAACCGAACCGCTCGAAGCCGAGCGAGTCGGCGAGCGCGAGCACCAGGTCGGCGAGGTCACCGACGGTCGCCCCCGCCTTGATCAGACCGGGTGCCGAACCGCCGTGCCCCGGCAGGTTCCAGCGCACCACCCGGTGGCCGGTCGACAGTTCGGGCGCCACCGCGTCCCACAGCGCGTACGAGGTGCCGAGCGAGGGCCCGAGCAGCAGCGGGGGAGCGGAAGTGGGGCCTTCGGCACGGTGGTTGAGGAGGTTCTCGTTCAACGTCGCTCCAGTGCGCGGTCGGTGAGGGCGCCGGCGGAGCCGGTGTAGCGGGCCGGGTCGGTCAGGTTGTCGAGGTCGATGTCCTTCAAATCGGTTTCCTCGGCGAGGAGTTCACGCAGCGTACGCCGCTCGGTGCCGGTGCGGCGGGCGAGTTCGGTGAGCAGTTCCTTCGCCCGGGACCGGCCGAGCACGGGGGCCAGTTCGGCGGACAGCCGCTCGGAGACGATCAGCCCACGGGTCAGATCCAGGTTCCGGCGCATCGCCTCCGGATGCACCCGCAGCCCCTCCACCAGCTCCGCCGTGTCCCGGGCCGCACCCCCGACGGCGCGCAGCAGGTCCCGCAACGGCTCCCACTCGGCGTGCCAGGCACCGGCCGGCCGCTCGTCCTCCGCGACCAGGCAGCCGTACAGGACGGCCGCGAGCTGCGGGGCCCGCCGGGCGGCGGCGACGACGAGCGTGGACCGCACGGGGTTCGCCTTGTGCGGCATCGCCGACGAACCGCCCCCGCTGCCCTCGGAGAGCTCACCGATCTCGGTACGGGACAGCGTCAGTACATCCACGGCGACCTTGCCCAGCGCCCCGGCCGTGAAGGCGAGACAGCCGGCGAGATCGGCGACGGGCGTACGCAGGGTGTGCCACGGCAACAGGGGTGCGGTCAGGGCGAGTTCACGTGCGTATGCGGTCGGCAGCTCTTCGACGTGTTCCGCGCCGTACGCGCCGAAGGCCGCCAACGTGCCTGCCGCACCGCCGAGTTGCACGGGCAGCGATTCCCGGACCCGGGCCGTGCGGTCCCGGGCGTCGAGAACCAGCGAACGCCAGCCGGCCGCTTTCAGCCCGAAGGCCGTCGGTACGGCGTGCTGGGTGAGCGTACGGCCCGGCATCGGGGTGTCACGGTGTTCGGCGGCCGTGCGGGCCAGCGCCTGCTCGGTACGCCCGAGGTCGGCCAGGACCAGGTCCAGGGTGCGGGCAGCGACCAGCATCGCCGCGGTGTCCATGATGTCCTGGCTGGTGGCGCCCCGGTGCACATACGGCCCGTACTCCGCGCCGACCGCCTTCGTCAGGTCGGCGACCAGCGGGATGACCGGGTTGCCGCCGGCGCGGGCGCGCTCCGCGAGGGAGCCGACGTCGAAGCGGTCCGGACCGGCCGCCCCGGTCACGGCAGCCGCGGCCTCGGCCGGGGCCAGCCCGAGGGCGGCCTGGGCGCGGGTGAGGGCCGCCTCCGCGTCAAGGAGTGCCCGCAGCCAGGCGCCGTCTGCGGTCGCGGACGCGGCGGGGGAGCCGGACCACCCGGGACCGAGCAGCCCGGCGTCACCGCCGCAGTGATCCACTGTTGTCACTGGAACTCCAGGAAGACCGTTTCGCCCTCGCCCTGAAGGCGGATGTCGAAACGGTAGGTCCCCCGGCCCTCGTCGGCGGCGATCAGCGTGTCGCGCCGCTCGCCCACCCGGGTGAGCAGTGGGTCGGCGCTGAGCGCGGCGTCGTCGCCGGGCAGATAGATCCGGGTGAACAGGTGCATGAGCAGGCCGCGCGCGAAGACGCACACGCTGACGTAGGGCGCGCTCTCGCCGCGGGCGCCCGGCCGCAGCGTCCGCGCGTACCAGTGCCCGTCGGCGTCCGTCTGGATCCGGCCCCAGCCGGTGAACTCCACGCCGTTGCGGCCGAGGTAGTCACCGGTCGCGGGGTCGCGCCGGATCGAGCCGTCGGTCGTGGACACGTTCCCGTCCGGGTCGGCGCCCCACAGCTCGACGAAGGCCTCCGGCAGGGGGTGGCCCTCGCCGTCGAGGACGTACCCGTGGACCGTGATCGTGTCCGGGTGGCCGAGGGGTGCGATCTCCTCGCCGCCGCGGAACGGCAGCGCGTAGCCGTAGAACGGGCCGACCGTGTGCGACGGGGTGGGCGGCACCTGCTCCGGACTGCTCGTGTCGATCTTCGTCATGGCAGCTCAGCGCCCTTCTTCGAGCCAGGTGGCGTGCGGGCCGTCCAGCACGATGTCCCAGTGGTAGCCCATCGAGAACTCCGGCACGGACAGGCTGTGGTCGTAGGTGGCGACCAGGCGCTGCCGGGCCGCGTCGTCCGTCACCGACTGGATGATCGGGTCGTACGGGAACAGCGGGTCGCTCGGGAAGTACATCTGCGTCACGAGCCGCTGGGTGAACGCCGTACCGAACATCGAGAAGTGGATGTGCGCCGGACGCCACGCGTTGAGGTGGTTGCGCCAGGGGTAGGGGCCCGGCTGGACGGTGGTGAAACGGTAACCGCCGTCGGCGTCGGTGATCGTACGGCCGACACCCGTGAAGTTCGGGTCCAGCGGGGCGTCGTGCTGCTCGCGCTGGTGCGCGTAGCGGCCCGCCGAGTTGGCCTGCCAGATCTCGATCAGCTGCCCCCGGACCGGCCGGCCGTCCCGGTCGAGCAGCCGCCCGGAGACGGTGATGCGCTCACCGATGGGCTCACCGTTGTGCTGCCGGGTCAGGTCGTTGTCTATCCCGGTGATGTCCCGCTCCCCGAACGCGGGCGAGTGCAGCTCCACCAGCTCCGGATCCTTGCTGGTGTCGATGGCGACCAGGGGTTGTTTCGGGTGCCGGAGGGCGGAGGAGCGGTAGGGGGCGTAGTCCCGGCGGGGGTGATGCTCGACGGGAGCGCCCTCGGCGACGCGCTTTTCGTACTCGGCGTGCTCGGCGGCGATCTCGCGGTCGATGTCGGTCTGGGTGAGTGTCATGGAAAGTCCTAGGCGTGAGCGCCCCGTCACCGGCGCGGGGCTGTATCGATGTGCGGCTCCGCCGCGTGGGCGCGACCGGCCCATCCGCGAAACCTCATCTCGATCAAGGAATTAATCAGGGCACTGAGTATTTCAGCGAGACATCTTTCACGCTGCCACTGGTGCTGTCACCCGTCAAGAGCTTGGATGACGGCAGACGGGTGTACAGACAGGATGTGGTGACTGCGAGTATTGTTCAGTGCACCAATCAATTCGGAAGCGGACCTTGGGGGCGCATATGGCCGCGGTGGACCTCACCACCCACCCCGGGCACCTGGCCCGACGGCTTCAGCAGGCTCACTACCTGCTGTGGAACACGATGGTCTCGGAGGAGATCACCTCGCCGCAGTTCGCCGTCCTGAACGCGCTCGTCGCCGAGCCGGGGCTGGACCAGCGCACGGTGGGGGAGCGGGTGGGTCTGGACCGGTCGACCATCGCCGAGGTCATCAGCCGGCTCGGCCGGCGCGGGCTCGTCGACAAGGTGCGCGACCCGCAGGACGGCCGCCGCTTCCTGCTGCGCCTCACCGACGACGGGCTGCGCACCCACCGCAAGCTCACCGTGCGCACCGCCCGGATGAACCAGGTCTTCCTGGCTCCGCTGTCGGCCGAGGAGCAGACCCAGTTCTTCGATCTGATCCGCCGGGTCTCGGACGCCGCGGAGGGGCTGCGCAATCCCACGGAGCCCCTCGTCCCGCAGGCCTAGGCCTTCGCGAACACCACCCACACCTGTCCGTCGGCGAAGTCCACCGGACTGCCGTCCGTCCCGGTGAACGTCGTACCGTCCGTGGCCCCCTGCCGCGTCCAGGTGGTCTCGAACGACCGCCCGTCCCGCAGCACTTCGGCCTTGCCCGACCCCACCGTCTCGGTGAACGGCGTGTAGTTGCCGAGCACGTCGTGAAACCTGGACGTACGTATCCGCACGTGCTGCACCACGACCGTCCCGGCCGCCACCCGCTTCCCGGCCGTGGTCCGGGCCGGGGTGCCGTCCAGCGACACCAGCCAGCGCTTCTCGTCGGCGGACCAGGTGAAGGTGAAACGGGCCGCCGGATACCGCACGGTGCGGGTGGCGGTGACCGTGCCGCCGGCCGGGGCCGGGCCGTAACGGAAGCCGGTGGTGAGGGCCGCCTTGCCGGGTGCGCCGGCCATCAGCTTGGCGGGGCGGAGATACAGGTTGTGCGGGGCCGGCTTGTCGCTGCCCCGGTAGTAGGCGCCGGACGCCGCGCCGGGGGTCTCCGGCCGCAGCGGTGCCTGGTCGATCAGCGGGAGCAGCTTGCGCTGGGCACCGGAGAAGGCGAGCGTCGGCCGGTCGAACTGGCGCAGCAGTTCCAGATCGGACTCGCGGGCGCTGCGCACCGGGCCGACGGCCTCGGGGAGCTTGGTGGCGTACACCGCCATCAGCCGGCTGAGGCCGCCCTCCACCTGCTCCGCGTACACCACGTCCGCCGAGTCCAGCCCGGTCTGCGGGCGGGCCGCGGCGACGTTGTCGATCTTCACGGCCAGTACCGAGCCGGTGCCGGCGGTGTGCTGGCCGTCCGGTGTCTGGCTGCGGTGCGGAGCCCGGCCGTCGTCCGGGGTGCCGTGCCGGGTGCAGCCGGCCGTGAGGGAGGCCGTCAGCACGGCCGCGGCCAGCACCGCCTTCAACGCGGTCCGGCGCGTCGGCGCCCCGTGTCCCATGCCCACCGTTGCCACCCCGTTCGTCCCCTTGATTGTGTGCTCATCGACTCATCGGTGGCCATACCTGGTCGAAACCGATCACGAGCCGATGCATGACCGACCAGGGGAAGGGGTGTCGGGGCTACGACCCCAGGATCTCCGAGAGGTCGTACCGCACCGGTTCCTCCAGCTGGGCGTAGGTGCAGCTGTCCGGTGTGCGGTCCGGGCGCCAGCGGCGGAAGCGGGCCGTGTGGCGGAAGCGGGCGCCGTTCTCCATGTGGTCGTACGCCACCTCGGCCACCCGCTCCGGCCGCAGCGGCACCCAGGACAGGTCCTTCTTGCCCGACCAGCGGCTCGGCGCGCCCGGCAGCCGGGCCGACTCGTGGGCGGCCTCCTCCGCCCAGGCCGCCCAGGGGTGCCCGGAGACGTCGTCCATGCGCAGCGGCCCCAGTTCCTCGATCAGCTCGGCCCGCCGTTTCATCGGGAACGCGGCCGAGACGCCCACATGCTGGAGGGCGCCCCGGTCGTCGTACAGACCCAGCAGCAGCGAGCCGACCACCGGGCCGCTCTTGTGCAGGCGGTAGCCCGCCACCACGACATCGGCGGTCCGCTCGTGCTTGACCTTGAACATGGCGCGCTCGTCCTGGAGATAGCGCAGGGTGAGCGGCTTGGCGATGACCCCGTCGAGGCCGGCCCCCTCGTACTGCTCGAACCACCGCCGGGCCACGTCCACATCGGTCGTCGCCGGTGCCAGGTGCACCGGTGGGGTGACCCCCGCCAGCGCTGTGGTGAGCAGGGCGCGGCGGTCGGTCAGCGGAACGTCCAGCAGGGACTCGTCGGCCAGCGCCAGCAGGTCGAAGGCGACGAAGGAGGCCGGCGTACGCTCCGCCAGAGTGCGCACCCGGGAGTCCGCCGGATGGATCCGCTCGGTCAGCGCGTCGAAGTCCAGCCGGCCCTCCCGCGCGATCACGATCTCCCCGTCCAGCACGCACCGCTCGGGCACCCGCTCCTTCAGCGCCGCCACCAGCTCGGGAAAGTACCTCGTCAACGGCTTCCCGGTGCGGCTGCCGAGCTCCACCTCGGCACCGTCCCGGAACACGATCGCGCGAAAGCCGTCCCACTTCGCCTCGTACTGCATGTCCGGCGGGATCGCCGCCACCGACTTGGCGAGCATCGGCTTCACGGGTGGCATCACCGGCAGATCCATGCCACGACTCTACGAGCGGACCCCGGGCTCCGCTCGTCGCGTGCACGCCTCGGAACGGCACTTGTTGATCACAACCTGGACACGCTCTCCGCACAGTGCCCGCACAGGCAGCATGATGCTCATTCGGTACACACGCTCCACGGGGGAACATCCATGCGTATCCGTACGGCCGTCACCGCTGTCCTGCTGCTGGCCGCGACCGCGACGGCCTGCACCGGCGGTGGCGCCGAGACGACCGGCGCCGAGGCGTCCCGCGCGTCGGCCGCCACCAAGGTCCTCACGCTCGGCTCCGGCCGGCACTGGAAGGACATCGACGGCGACGGCACTCACATCAGCGCCACCACGACCGCCGTCAGTTACACCCAGCCCGTCAAGGGCGTGCGCCTGCCCACCAACCTCGCCGACTTCCCCGACCCCGAGTGGGCCGTGCTGGAGGTGAAGACGTGCGCCGACGCCGACAGCACCAACGTCATCGTCGCGCAGTCCCCGTGGACCCTGCGGCTCAAGGACGGCACCGAGGTCAAGCCGCTCGGGCTCAAGGGATACGGCGTACCGGCGCCGGCCTATCCCGTCTCGGCGGGCACCGTGCGACCGGGCAGCTGTCTGCGCGGGAAGATCACGTTCGGCATGGCCAAGGGCAGCCGTCCCGACCGGATCGTCTACGACGTCCAGCGCAGGCCCGCCGTCACCTGGTCCGTGCCGCGGGTGTAACCGATATGCGAGGTGCGGGTGGTGCGCCTACGGTGGCCGCATGGGTGCTGCGGTGGAACTGGAGGTGGCCGGCCGGACCGTACGGCTGTCCAGCCCCGACAAGGTGTTCTTTCCCGAGCGCGGTTTCACCAAGCTGGACGTCGCCCGCTACTACGCGGCCGTGGCCCCCGGCATCCTGCGCGCCCTGCGCGACCGCCCCACCACCCTCCAGCGCTACCCCGACGGTGTCGAGGGCGAGTGGTTCTACCAGAAGCGCGCGCCCAAGGGCATGCCCGACTGGATCCCCACCGCGCACATCACCTTCCCCAGCGGCCGCACCGCCGACGAGATGTGCCCCACGGAGCAGGCCGCTGTGGTGTGGGCCGCCCAGTACGGCACCCTCACCTTCCACCCCTGGCCGGTGCGCCGCGCCGACGTGGACCGTCCTGACGAACTCCGTATCGACCTCGATCCGCAGCCCGGCACCGACTTCGCCGACGCCGTCCGCGCCGCCCACGAACTGCGCGCCGTCCTCGACGAGTTCGGCGGGCTGCGCGGCTGGCCCAAGACCTCCGGCGGCCGGGGGCTGCATGTCTTCGTGCCCGTCGAACCCCGCTGGACCTTCACCCAGGTCCGGCGCGCCGCGATCGCCCTGGGCCGTGAGCTGGAACGCCGGATGCCCGACCAGGTGACGATCAGGTGGTGGAAGGAGGAACGCGGCGAGCGCATCTTCGTCGACTACAACCAGACCGCCCGGGACCGCACCATCGCCTCCGCCTACTCCCTGCGCCCCCGCCCGAACGCCCCGGTCTCCGCGCCGCTGCGCTGGGAGGAGGTCGACGAGGTCCAGCCGGGCGACTTCGACCTCGTCACGATGCCGGCCCGCTTCGCAGAAGTCGGCGATGTGCACGCCGACATGGACGACCACGCCTACTCCCTGGACGCCCTGCTGGAACTCGCCCGCCGCGACGAACACGAACACGGCCTCGGCGACCTGCCGTATCCGCCCGAGTACCCGAAGATGCCGGGCGAGCCCAAACGCGTCCAGCCGAGCCGCGCGCGGCCGGAACAGCCCTCCTGACGACCGAACTTGGGGCGGGCGCCCGGCCCGGTGGCAGGCTGTCCCGCCCCGGAGAGGACTCCCGCCACCCCTCCCGGCCGGGGATATGCTGATCGCCAGCCGCCGATGAGGAGGGCCGAGGTGTCCCAGGCAGTGTCGCGCCCCACACTGGAGGCCGTGGCCGCGCGGGCCGGGGTGTCCCGGGCCACCGTGTCACGGGTGGTCAACGGCGGGGACGGGGTGCGCGAACCGCTCGTCGAACGGGTCCGGAAAGCCGTCGAGGAACTCGGTTACGTCCCCAATCAGGCGGCCCGCAGCCTGGTGACCAAGCGGCACGACGCGGTGGCCGTCGTCATCGCCGAACCCGAGACCCGGATCTTCACCGACCCCTTCTTCGCCCTCCAACTACGGGGCATCAGCAAGGAGTTGACCGCGCACGACAACCAGCTCGTGCTGCTGCTCACCGAGGGGCGGGACGACCATGCACGCGTGGCCCGTTATCTCGCCGGCGGCCATGTCGACGGTGCGCTCGTCTTCTCGCTCCATCTCGACGATCCGCTGCCCGGCCTGATCGAGGGCGCCGGTGTCCCCACGGTGTTCGGCGGGCGGCCCGGCTGGAGCGACGGGACCAACAGCGCCGTGTACGTCGACTGCGACAACCGGGGCGGAGCCCGGGACGCCGTACGGCATCTCGCCGGCCTCGGCCGGACCCGGATCGCCCATATCACCGGCCCCCTGGACCAGACGTCGGCTGCCGACCGCCTCCAGGGGTATCGGGACGTCATGGACGTCCTGGGGGAGGCCGATCCACGGCTGGTCGTGCCGAGCGACTTCACCCCGGCCGGTGGCGAGCGCGCCATGGGCGAACTCCTCGACCGCTGCCCGGACGTCGACGCCGTGTTCGCGGCCAATGACCTCACCGCGCTCGGCGCCCTGCGCGTCCTGCGCGAGCGCGGCCGCCGGGTGCCCGAGGACGTGGCCGTGATCGGCTTCGACGACGTCCTGCCCGTCACGGAGGAGACCGAGCCATCACTGACGACGGTCCGTCAGGACATAGAGGAGATGGGCCGGTTGATGGCCCGGCTGCTGCTGGGCTCCCTGACCCGGGGCAAGCCGGCGACGGGCGCGCCGTCCAATGTCATCCTGCCCACGACATTGGTGCGGCGCGCCTCCGCCTAGGGCGCCTCTGCCTCAGCTCTGCTGCTCGCCCTTGATCACCGCGAACCGGGCGCCGTACGGGTCGGCAAGCTTGGCCATCCGGCCCACGCCCTCCAGCGTGGTCGCCGGCATCCGCACCTTGCCACCGGTCTGCTGCGCCTTCTCCACCACCGCGTCCGGGTCCTCGACCTCGAAGTACGGCAGCCAGTACGCGCCGATCTGCGCCTCGGCCGGGTCCTCGGCCAGCGGGACCACCCCGCCGAACACCGAGTCGTCGTCACCGTCCGCCGGGTTGACGCAGGTGTAGGTGCCGCCGGGGAAGGGCACTCCGGAGGTCTCCAGACCGAGCACCTTGTGGTAGAAAGCGGCGGCCGCCGCGATGTCCGGGGTGTACAGCTCCACCCAGCACAGCGAACCCGGATCGCCCGCGATGTCCACGCCCTTGGTCAGCCCGGGCTGCCAGATACCGAAGGGCACGCCCGCCTGGTCGGCGAGGATCGCCATCCGGCCCTTGCCCATCACGTCCATGGGCTGGGCGAGGACGCTGCCGTGCGCCTGCTCGGCGGTCTTGGCGGTGGCCTGCGCGTCCTCGCTCTGGAAGTACACGGTCCAGCTCGGCGGGCCCTGTTCGGGAGTGGTCTGCATACCTCCGGCGACGGTCCTGCCGTCCAGTTGGAAGAATCCGTAACCGCCGGCGTCGGGCCCCGCCGACCGGAACTGCCAGCCGAAGAGGCCGTTGTAGAAGGAGACGGCGCCGTCGATCTCGGGGGTGCCGAGGTCGATCCAGGTGGGAGCGCCGTTGACGAAACGGGTGGTGAGCATCTTCGCCCTCCTCGGAAGGGTCCCGTGCATTGCAGAGCCGAGTCTTCCACCGCCCACTGACAATCGCCGCGGAGCGCGCCCACCGGAACCCGGTTACCGTGGGTCATCCGACAAACTCGCCGGGTTTTGATTCCATTGCGCGCGCCGCCGTGCGCAGGCGTGGTGCCGTCGCGCATGATCGAGGCTGCGGTGACCCGTCACGCCTGCGTTGAGCGGGCGTTGATCGAACGTTTTTCGCCGCTTGGCACGATCCTGACCATGCACTTCGACACCACCATCCCACCCCGCACGCCCGTCCCGGTCTGGCATGCGCAGGCGCTGTGCGCGCAGACCGGGGCGGACTTCTTCTTCCCCGAGCCCGGCAGCTCGGTGCGCGAGGCGAAGCGTATCTGCGGTATGTGCGAGATGCGTTCGGCCTGCCTGGAGTACGCGCTCGACAACGACGAACGCTTCGGCGTCTGGGGCGGCCTGTCCGAGAAGGAGCGGCTGGAACTCCGGCGCGCCTCCCGCTGAACCACGACCGCCAGGGAACAGCCGAAACAGCTGAACCACGACCGCCAGGCAACAGCCGAAAAGCCTGAACCACGACCGCCAGGCAACAGCCGAAACAGCTGAACCACGGCCGCCAGGCAACAGCTGAACCACGGTCGTCCCGGAAGAGCCGGACTCCCGCCGTCCCGAAAATGCGTGGGGATCCTCGCCCGGCCCGGTTACGATCCCGGGACGCGGCCGGGCGTAGCGCAGAGGCAGTCGCACCGCCTTGCTCAGGCGGCCACGCCGGTTCGAATCCGGTCGTCCGGGCCGCGTGACGAGGTCCTGTAGAGCAGAGGCAGACTCGCCGCCTTCTCAGGGCGGATACGCCGGTTCGAATCCGGTCGGGACCACGGTACGGCGGAACACGGGGCGGCGGGACGGATGAGCGAGGCGATCACCGAGGCGGAACTGGCGGCCTTCCACGACGTGGTGGGGAAGCTGCGGGCGCTGCCCGTCGACGACCCGGTCCGGCTGCGCGCCGAGCAGGTCGCCGCCTCCTTCGCCCGCGACGGACGGCTGCGCCGCCGCAAGGAGCGCGGCACCGAGGTGTCCTCGGCGGACGCCGCGGTGATGGCCGCGACCGCGACCGGCGCTCTGGACCGCCGCGAGGACGCGCCCCTGGCCGTGCCCGGCGCCGGGGGCGTCTTCCGCAAGCCGCGCACCTGCTATGTCTGCAAGTCGCCCTATCGACAGGTCGACCCCTTCTATCATCGGCTCTGCCCCGGCTGCGCCGCCGACAACACCGCCCGCCGCTCCCTGACCACCGACCTGAGCGGCCGCAGGGTGCTGCTCACCGGCGGCCGGGTGAAGATCGGTTTCCAGCTGGCGCAGATGATGCTGCGCGACGGCGCCGAGGTCCTGGTCACCTCCCGCTTTCCGCACGACACCGTGCGCCGCTTCGAAGCCGCCCCCGGCAGCGCGAAGTGGCTGGACCGGCTGGCCGTGCTCGCCGTCGACCTGCGCGACCCGCGTCAAGTGCTCGGCCTGTGCGAGGAGTTGCGGCAGGAGGGCGAGCCGCTGGACATCCTCGTCAACAACGCGGCCCAGACGGTGCGCAGACCGCCCGAGTCCTACGCCCTGCTGGCCTCCGGCGAGCGCGCCGCGCTGCCCCCGGGCGCCCGGCGGGCCCCCGGGTTCGCGCCGCTGCGGATGTCGGCGAACGGAGCCGCGTCCCTGCCCGTCGCGCTGCGGGAGGCCGACGAGGCGGGGCTGCTGCCCGACCCCTCTCCCGACAACTACTGGTCGGCCCGGCTCGGTGACCTGGACCCGGCCGAGGTCCTGGAGACCCAGCTCGTCAACGCCCTCGCCCCGGCCCTGCTCTGCGACCGGCTTCTGCCGCTGCTGCTGGCCTCGCCGCACCCGCGCCGGTACGTCGTCAACGTGACCGCCGTCGAGGGCCGCTTCACCGTCCGCAACAAGATGGCCGGCCACCCGCACACCAACATGGCCAAGGCCGCCCTCAACATGCTCACCCGCACCAGCGCCGCCGAACTCGCCGAGCGGGGCGTCCACATGTGCGCCGTCGACACCGGCTGGATCACCGACGAGAACCCGGCGCCGAAGAAGGCCCGGCTGGCGGGCGCGGGCTTCCGCACCCCCCTCGACGTCGTCGACGGGGCGGCCCGCGTCTACGACCCGATCGTGCGCGGCGAGGCCGGCGATCCGGTGTCCGGGGTGTTCCTGAAGGACTACCGGAAGGCGCCGTGGTGAGCGAGGAACCGACGTTCGCCGGGGTGCCGCACGTCGTGCCGCCCCCGGCCGCCGATCTCGCCCCGCTGCTCGACTGGTTGCGGGCCGGGCACCCGGCGGGGGAGCGGCTGGACTTCGCGTCCGGCACCGCGCTGCCGGACGGCCGCCTCGACCTGTGCAAGCAGGGCGTCGGCGCGGCGGGCGCCGCCCTGATCGCCGACGCGCTGGGCGAAGGCCCCACTCCGGTACGGCATCTGCTGCTGGGCACGGACGCGCTCGGCGACGAGGGCGCCGCCGCGGTGGCCGGGTCCGGTGCCGAGGTCGAGACGCTCTACCTCGGCTGCAACGGCATCACGGCGGGCGGCGCCTGCCGGATCGCCGACCAGTTGCGCGCCTCGCCCCAGGTCGTCACCGGCGTCTGGCTGAAGCGGAACCCGCTGGGCAGCGGCGGCGGGCGGGCCGCCGCCGAACTCGTCGAGTCCGCCCGCTCCCTGCGCACCCTCGACCTCGTGCAGACCGGGCTCGACCCGGCCGGAGCGGCGGTGCTGGCCGACGCGCTGCTGGTGGCCGCCGACGGCGGGCGCCGGATCGAGCGGCTCTTCGCCGGCGGCAACCCGCTGGGCGAGGCCGGTGCCCGGGCGCTGGCCGCCGTCGTCGCCGGGGGCGCGGTCGACGAACTGTACGTGTCCGCGGCCCGGCTGGGCGACGCGGGTGCGCTGCTGCTGGCCGACGCCCTGGACCAAGCCCCGTACGGGCGCCTGTCCCGGCTCTCCGCCGCCAGCAACGGCGTCGGTCCCTCGGCCGCCGCCCGCCTGGTGACGGCGGCGGCCTCGGCCGGCGTCACCCTGCTCGACCTCGGGCGGGTCCGCGCGGCGGCAGTGCTCGCGGCGCCGGACAACCGGCTGGATCTGGCCGCCGCCGACACCATCGGGCAGGGCCTGGCCGGCACCGAGCACCGCCTCGCCCATCTCGTCCTGACCCACACCGGCATGCGCAGCCGCGAGGCGCACCGCCTCCTCGACCACGCGGCCCAGGCCGGCACCGCCACCCGCTACCGCCTCGGCGCCGGCGTCGCCGCCAGCGTCAAACGCCGTCTGGACGACCTCAGCGCCCACATTCCGGCACCGACGCTCCCGGCCGACGTCGCCGCCGTACGCAGTGTGCACCGGACGGCGCCGCCGGAGGGCTGACCCTCACCTTCTGCAGCGGGAAGTCCTCGCGCGCGTTGGCCGGCCCGTGGTCGAGGGTGCGCGGGGAGAGCAGCTGGTGCAGCGCGGGATGAGCGACGCTCCCGGAGAGAACAGCGGACGCAGGTCCCACGGCCGGTACTCGGCCGCGAGATGCCGCCGCCACGAGGTGTCGTTCGCCGTGATCCGCAGCGTCACCGTGCGGTCGAGGAGGGCCAGATCACCCCGGCGGGCCGAGGTCTCCGACAGTGCCTCGTCGTCGGTGAGGAACACACCGTCACAGCCACGGCATTACGATCGGCTGCAAGGGCGGGGCCGTAGCGCAGAGGCAGGCGCGCTGGTCTCCAAAACCAGAACACGCCGGTTCGAATCCGGCCGCCCCGCCCCCTGGAAGGGCTTCTGGACGGACGCCGGCAGGGCGTCCGGCCAGTCGAAAGACTCGCTGTTCGAAGACGCCGCGGCCCATCGGCTCGCAGTGCGGACGCGCGCTCTGCGCCGCCGTCGCCCGCCCTCCCCACGCCAGGAGCCCCCGGACGGTGCCGCACAGCGGAGAGCATGCGGACGGCCCGCTCGCGCGGCACGCTGGTAGGAGAGCCAGGTGGCGATGGGAGGAGCTCCCATGGGACACACGGAACAGCAGTCGGCCCTCCGAACCCGGGCCGAGAAGCCCGTCGGCACCGGAAGCGTCTTCTTCTCCTTCGCCCCGTGGATCATCTTCGGCGTCGTCGCGAGCCCCAGCACCTGGGAGTACGCGGCGCTGGCGGCACTGGTCGCCGCGGTCGTGCTGTCCGGCAAGGACATGCTCCGGGGCCGGTTCTTCCTGCTGGACATGGTCGCCATCGTGTTCTTCGCCGTGCTCTGCGTGCTGGCCCTCGCCCTGGACCGCCACGAGCTGATCTGGCTGGAGACGTACGCCCAGGTCATCTCCAGCGCGGTGGTGGCCGTCGTGGCGCTCGGCTCCCTGCTCTCCGACCCCTTCACCGCGCAGTACGCCCGCCACGCGGTGCCGCGCGAGTACTGGGGCTCGCCCGTCTTCACCCACGTCAACTTGGTGCTGACCACGGCCTGGGGCGTGGTCTTCGCGCTGATGGCCCTCTCCACCTGGCTGGCCATCCGTCTGCCCGGACAGAGCGACTGGTTCAACTGGGTGGTCCCCATCGTCCTGCTGGTCTGGGCGGTGAAGTTCACCGAACGCTACCCGGACCGGTACAAGGAACGGGCGGCGGCGCAGGGCCTGTCCTAGGCGATGGCCCCGGCGGTCACGACCAGTTCCGACACGCGCGCGTACCCGGTCGGCGTCCCCGGAGTCGATCAGGTTCAGCAGGAAGCCGACCGTCCGGCCGGAGGTGATGTCAGCACGCATGCGCGCATGATGCCGCAGGCCACCGGCAGGGCGCACCGGGAAATCCGCGCGCCCCTCCGTGGTGGGTTCACGCCCCGGCGCGCGCCGCCATCCGGGCCTTGCGCGCGGCCAGCTTCTCGTCGAACTTCAGGGCCTCCGCATCCAGCCCGCCCATGAACAGGCCGAGTTCCTCCTGCGCCTGCAGACCCTCCGGGCCGAGGCCGTCGATCTCCAGGACCTTCAGGTGGCGCAGCACCGGCTGGATCACGTCGTCGTGGTGGATGCGCAGGTTGTAGACCTCGCCGATGGCCATCTGGGCGGCGGCCCGCTCGAAGCCGGGGATGCCGTGGCCGGGCATCCGGAAGTTCACGACGACGTCCCGCACCGCCTGCATGGTCAGATCGGGGGCGAGGTCGAAGGCGGCCTTCAGAAGGTTGCGGTAGAAGACCATGTGCAGGTTCTCGTCGGTCGCGATCCGGGCCAGCATCCGGTCGCAGACCGGGTCGCCGGACTGGTGACCGGTGTTGCGGTGCGAGATACGCGTCGCGAGTTCCTGGAAGGCGACATAGGCGACCGAGTGCAGCATCGAGTGGCTGTTGTCCGACTCGAAGCCCTCGCTCATGTGCGACATCCGGAACGCCTCCAGCTTGTCCGGGTCGACCGCGCGCGAGGCGAGCAGGTAGTCGCGCATCACGATGCCGTGCCGGCCCTCCTCGGCGGTCCAGCGGTGCACCCAGGTGCCCCAGGCGCCGTCCCGGCCGAACAGCGAGGCGATCTCGTGGTGGTAGCTGGGCAGGTTGTCCTCGGTGAGCAGGTTCACCACCAGGGCGATCCGGCCGATCTCGGTGACCTTGGACTGCTCCTTGCCCCAGGCCACGCCGTCCTCGAAGAAGCCGGGGAAGTTGCGGGCGTCCGTCCACGGCACGTACTCGTGCGGCATCCAGTCCTTGGCGACCTTCAGATGACGGTTCAGCTCCTTCTCGACCACTTCCTCCAGGGCGTACAGCAGCCGCGCGTCGGTCCATGCGGACGAGCTGTCGAGATGGGGAGAAGTGATCGTCACGAGAACTCCAGGGGGACGCCGAACAAGAGCGAATGAACGGGAGAAGACCGGCGAGCGGTGCCGGAAACCTACGTGATCGTAGGCTACGAACCCGTAGGTTACGAAGCCGTAGGTTAAGCGCGCCGTAAACACCGCTGATCAGGTGCGGTGCCCAGGGCGAATCGGGACAGGCCGAACAGCCCCGGGACTCGCAGGTCCCAGGGCCGGAGGGATGACTCGATCACCTGTCAGACGTACAGCTCCCGCAGCCGCACCGAGAGGCACGTCACACATCCCTCGAGTTTCTCGAACTCGGAGATGTCCACCGTGACCACGTCGTGGCCGAGGTCGGCCAGCAGTTCCGCCGTCTTCGGGGCGCTCGCCGACATCAGCACCTTGCCGCCGCCCAGCAGCACCACATGGGCGCCCGCCTCCTCCGGCACCGCCAGGAAACCCGGGAACAGCGAGGGCCGGTCCACGTTCGGGATGTGCCCCAGAATCGTTCCGTCGGGCAGCGCGGTCACCGCCGACTTCAGATGCAGCACCTTGCTCACCGGTACGGCGACGACACGCGCGCCCAGCGGCTCGAACACCGCCCGCAGCTGCTGCACTCCGGCCGCGTTGGTGCGCCCGCCGCGGCCGACGTAGAGGGTGTCGCCGACCTTGAGGACGTCACCACCCTCCAAAGTGCCCGGCTCCCAGATCCAGTTCACCGAGCAGCCCAGGCGGGCCACCGCCTCCTCGACCCCGGCCGTCTCCTCCCGCCGGGACTCGGCTCCGGGCCGGGTGATCAGCGCCACGTTCTTGTACATGACGACGGTGTCCTCGACGAAGACCGAGTCCGGGCAGTCGTCCTCCGGATCGACCTCGACGGTCTCCCAGCCGTGCGAGGCCAGCGTCTGCGCGTACGCCTCCCATTGCTCCTGGGCGAGCTCGACGTCGACCTTCTCCCGCTCGATGTGCGTCACCAGACCTTCGGCGAGGCGCGGGCTGGGGCGGCGGATGAGGGCCTTCTTGCTGGGCACGACGGGTCTCCGGGGTCGGTGGTTCGGTCCGGCGCCCATTGTGGGGGCGCCGGACCGCCATCATGCAGGGCGGGTCCGTGTCGACAAAACCCCTGTCGTCAGGCTGTGCCCGTCCTGAGACGCGCCACCTCCTCCGGTGTGCTGCCCGTCAGCTCCCCGTCCGCCATCAACAGCCAGCGGGTGATCCCGATCGACTCCAGGAAGGGAAGATCGTGACTGGCCACGATCAGGGCGCCCTGATATGACTCCAGGGCCGTGGTGAGCTGCCGGACGCTCGCCATGTCGAGGTTGTTCGTCGGCTCGTCCAGCATCAGCAGCTGCGGGGCGGGCTCGGCCAGCAGCAGCGCGGCCAGCGCCGCCCGGAAGCGTTCGCCCCCGGAGAGCGTGGCCGCCTGCTGATCGGCGCGGGCGCCCCGGAAAAGGAAGCGGGCCAGCCGGGCCCGGATCCGGTTGTTGGTGGCGCCCGGCGCGAACCGGGCCACGTTCTCGGCGACGGTCAGCTCCCCGTCGAGCACGTCCAGCCGCTGGGGCAGGAAACGCAGCGGCACATGCGCGTGCGCCTCGCCCGCGACCGGCGCCAGCTCACCGGCGATCGTGCGCAGCAGCGTCGTCTTGCCCGCTCCGTTGCGCCCGATCAACGCGATCCGCTCGGGCCCGCGCAGATCGAGGATCCCCTTCACCCGCGAGCCGTGCGCGAGCTCCAGATTCTCCAGCGTCAGCACGCTGCGGCCCGGTGGGACGGCCGTGTACGGCAGTTCGACGCGGATCTCGTCGTCGTCCCGTACCGCCTCCACCGCCTCGTCCAGTCGCTCCTTCGCCTCGCTGAGCCGCTCCTCGTGCATGATGCGGTGCTTGCCCGCGGACTCCTGTGCCGATCGCTTGCGCTCCCCCATGACGATCTTCGGCTCGCGTTTCTGGTCGAACATCTTCTGTCCGTACCGCTTGCGGCGGGCCAGTTTGACCTGGGCGTCGGACAGTTCGCGTTTCTGCTTGCGGACATCGGCCTCGGCGACCCGCACCATGCGCTCGGCCGCCTCCTGTTCGACGGCGAGAGCCTCCTCGTACGCCGAGTAGTTGCCGCCGTACCAGGTGACCTCCCCGGCGCGCAGGTCCGCGATCTGGTCGACCAGGTCGAGGAGTTCACGGTCGTGGCTGACCACGATCAGCAGGCCCGGCCAGGACGCGACGGCCGCGTACAGCCGCCTGCGGGCGTACAGGTCGAGGTTGTTGGTGGGCTCGTCGAGCAGCAGTACGTCCGGCCGGTCCAGGAGCAGAGCAGCCAGCCGCAGCAGCACCGACTCGCCGCCGGAGACCTCGCCGACGGTCCGGTCGAGTCCGATGTGCCCGAGCCCGAGCTCGCCGAGCGTGACCTGGGCGCGCTCCTCCACGTCCCAGTCGTCGCCGAGCGTCTCGAAGTGCGCCTCGGACGCGTCGCCCGCCTCGATGGCGTGCAGCGCGGCCCGCCGGGCGGCGATGCCGAGCGCCTCGTCGACGCGCAGCGCGGTGTCGAGGGTGACGTTCTGCGGGAGGTATCCGACCTCGCCGGCCACCTTCACGGTGCCGTCGGACGGGGTGAGCTCACCGGCGATGAGCTTCAGAAGCGTGGATTTCCCTGATCCGTTGACGCCGACGAGACCGGTCCGGCCGGGGCCTACGGCGACATCGAGGCCGTCGAGGACGGGGGAGCCGTCGGGCCAGGAGAAGGAGAGGGACGTACAGGTGACGGAAGCAGACATGGGCGCCTCGCGGTTGCTTGCGGTGTCGGGGACAGACGTGTGTCGAGACACCGCGAGACAGCAGCCGAGGGGCCAGGGAAGGGATCCCGTGCCGGAGGACGGCTCGCACGCCGAGGTCGAACGCCACAGACACACCTCACGGGTGTGACGCGGTGTCTCGGATCCTCAGACGAGCAACGTCCTTCTCCAATCGACGGCAACAGAACCGTCGTACACCGTAGGAGGGCCCCAACGGGGTGTCAACGCAATTAACCACGAGCCGGCTCAGGGACCGCCGGCGCCGCGGGGCGGCTCAGCAGGCGTCCCGCATCAGCTCGGCCAGGTCGTGGTCCAGGTCCAGCCGGAGGTGTTCGAGACCGGTGGGCACCAGGTCACCGGTCGCGTCCAGGAACCGCTGGATCTCGCCCGTGCGCACATGGACGACGGCGGTGCCCTCGGGGGCGTGGAACTCCAGAACGGTCCGGTCGTAGCCGTACGGCCGCACCCGGACGTCCCCCGCGCCCTCCGGGGCGTGCAGGCCGGCCGCGAGCAGCTCGCGGGAGAACGTCCAGCAGACGTCGACGCCCTCCAGGGTGGCCGGGGCGGGGAAGGTCATACGGACGGCGAAGGGGTCCTCGCTGTCGTAGCGGAGACTGGCGGGAATGCTCGGCATACGCGGCGACGCGGCGACCAGGCGGGCCTCTACGGGCTGCTCGATGACAGTGGACAAACCCTTGCTCCCTAGTGACGGCTGGACGAATTTCCGGGCGTACAAGACCTGGCACTGGAAGAGACGACGGAAGCGGCCGATCCGTGCACACGAAAGGCGAGTGACCTCTGTCACCGGGCTCATTCACACCCGGGGCTTACCTGGACCCTGCGACGGCGGGGCCCTCTGGACGGCGCCGGGACAGTGGGCTAACTTCCCGCGCCATGAGGCGCTTGGGGAGCACGCGGCGGGCAGGACGGGCAGGACGGACGGGACGTACGAGCCGGGCGGTGACGGTGGGGGTGGCGTGCGCGGCGGCGCTGGCCGCGCTGACCGCGGGTTCCGCGCACGCGGCGACACCGGCACCGCACTGGGTGCTCAAGAACACCGGCACACCGGACGTGCGGTTCCGCGGCCTGGCCGCCGTCGACCGCCATACCGCCTGGCTGGCCGGAACGGCCGGCACCGTGCTGCGCACCACCGACGGCGGGACGACCTGGCGGAACGTCTCTCCGCCGGGCGCGGGCGACCTCCAGTTCCGAGACGTCGAGGCGTTCGACGCGCGCCGCGCGGTGGTGCTGGCCATCGGCGAGGGCGAGGCGTCCCGCGTCTACCGCACCGAGGACGGCGGGGCGACCTGGACCGAATCGTTCCGCAACACCGACCCCGCCGCCTTCTACGACTGCATGACCTTCTTCGACCACCGCCACGGCCTCGCCATGAGCGACCCGGTGGACGGGAAGTTCCGCATCCTGGCCACCGGCGACGGCGGCCGCTCCTGGCGAGTGCTGCCCAGCACCGGGATGCCGGCCGCCCTGGACGGCGAGGCCGGCTTCGCTGCCAGTGGCCAGTGCCTGGTCACTTCCGGGCCGAAGGACGCCTGGCTGGCCACCGGAGGCGGCGCGCACGCGCGCGTGCTGCACTCCACCGACCGCGGACTGACCTGGACCGCCACCGACACGCCCGTACCGGCCGGCGATCCGGCCAAGGGCGTCTTCGCCCTCGCCTTCCGCGACCGCACCCACGGCCTGGCGGTCGGCGGCGACTACCGCCCCGACCAGCCCTCCCCGCAGGCGGCCGCGGTCACCCGCGACGGTGGCCGCACCTGGCAGCCCGCGACGACACCGCCGCCCGCCTACCGCTCCGGCGCGGCCTGGCTCCCGCACAGCCGCACCGCCGCCCTCGCCGTCGGCCCCACCGGCACCGACCTGACCAGCGACGGCGGCCGCACCTGGCGGACCGTCGACACCGGCTCCTACGACACCGTCGACTGCACCACCGACCTCAGCTGCTGGGCGGCCGGTGAGCAGGGGCGGGTGGCACGTCTGGAGCACTGACCCGTGGGTACCCGGTGGCGAGCACACCCAGGAAGGGAGCGGTGGCCATGCCACGTGGATCCAGCCCCAAGCGGGAACGCCAGTACGAGCACATCAAGGAGAGCGCGCTCGACCGGGGCGAGAGCGAACCGCGCGCCGAGGAGATCGCCGCGCGGACCGTCAACAAGGAACGCGCCCGCTCCGGCGAGTCCAAAACCGCCAGCCGTACGTCCGTCCAGGACATGTCCTCCGGCAGGCGCGGCGGCAAGCGCTCGCACAGCGGCGCCGCGGGCCCGACCTACGACCAGCTCTACGAAGAGGCCAAGCAGCGCGGCATCGAGGGCCGCTCGGACATGAACAAGGCACAACTGCAACGTGCCCTGAACGCCAAGAAGAGCTGACCCACCCCGCACGAGCGAGCCGGGCCGGGTGAGGCGGGATTCCGCTTCGCCCGGCCCGGCGCCCGCGCGTGAGCAACGCCCTACGCCGGGTCCTGCCTCGCCCGGCCCCCGCACGCGCGCGTGACGGCCCGCACGCCAGATCCTGTTCCGAACCGTCGGCATACGTCGGCGGGTCGGGGCCGTGCGCCCGGGGTTGTGTTGGCCCCCGCCGCGACATGCGCGTGAGGCGGGCCGCAGGCGGGGTTCTGTTCCGAACCGTCGGCGTACGCCGACGGGTCGGGCCGGTGCGCCCGGGGTTGTGTCGGCGCCCGCCGCGACATGCGCGTGAGGCGGGCCGTACGCCGGGTTCTGTTCCGAGCCGTCACCGCACGCGCGCGTGGCGCGCCGTACGCTCGTGGGCACCATGACGACCGTACGCGTACCCGCGGGCTGGCCCGCCACCGAGGAAGCGGCCCTGGCCGTGCAGGACGAGCTGCGGGGGCGGGTGGTGCTCGACGAGCCGGGACCGGCGGCCGGCGCGGGCCATGTCACCGGGGTCGACGTGGCCTACGACGACGAGCGGGACCTGGTCGCTGCGGCGGCCGTCGTGCTGGACGCGGCGACCCTGGAGCCCGTGGCCGAGGCCACCGCCGTCGGCCGGGTCTCCTTCCCGTACGTCCCCGGCCTGCTCGCCTTCCGTGAGATCCCCACCGTACGGGCCGCCCTGGACGCCCTGCCCTGTCCGCCGGGCCTGGTCGTCTGCGACGGCTACGGCCTCGCCCACCCGCGCCGCTTCGGCCTCGCCAGCCACCTCGGCGTCCTCACCGGCCTGCCCACCATCGGCGTCGCCAAGAACCCCTTCGCCTTCGCGTACGACGACCCGCACGCCCCGCGCGGCAGCCAGGCACCGCTCCTCGCCGGCACCGAGGAGGTCGGCCGCGCGCTGCGCACCCGGGACGGCGTCAAGCCGGTGTTCGTCTCCGTCGGCCACCGGGTGAGCCTGGACAACGCCTGCGCCCACACGCTGGCGCTCACCCCCGAGTACCGCCTGCCGGAGACCACCCGCCGCGCCGACGCGCTGTGCCGCAGGGCACTGCGGGAGGCCCAGGCCTGAGTACCCGTACTGAGTACGAGTACGGATGTGGCCGCCCCGGCCCGGGCGGCAGGCTGGCCCGCATGACGACACACCGCACCCCCAAGCCCGTCGCAGACCCCGCCCAGCCCGTCGAGCGCGCCGTCAACGCGGCACTCGTCCTCGCCGTGGTGGCGGGGTTCGCCTGGATCGTCGGGATGCTCTGCACCGTGGTGGCCTGGCAGTCGTGACCCAGGGCCTGTCATGACAATTCCCGTCCGCCTCACGACGCCATGCACGCTCCCCCACTGCCCTGAGGGCGTGGGAGGTGCCCCCACTCGCCGCACCGGGCGCAGACCCGAGTACGTCCAGTACGAGGGCCTACGCCCGGCACGGCGAGAGCACGCACCTGACGCCGCGAGGCCGCCCTCCGGGCGACGACGGGAATTGTCAGACAGGCCCTAGCGGGTCGCGGCCACCCGGAAGCCGATCCCGGCCGTGCGCAGCCGTTCTGTCAGGGCGTCGCCCATCGCCTGCGCGGTGGTGACCTGGCCGGCCGTCGCCGGCAGGTCGTCGAAGGCGAGGGAGAGCGCGGCCTCGGCGAACATCTTCGCCGTCTCGCCGTAGCCGGGATCGCCGCCCGAGACCTCCGTGAAGACCCGCCGCCCGCCGCCCTCGCCGACGAACCGGACCCTGAACCAGCTGCGGGCCCGCTTCTCCGCGCTCGGCCCCTCCCCGGGCCTGAGCCGGTCCGACAGCCAGCGCCGGGCGGGCGGCAGCTGGGCGGCCGCGGCGACCGCGCCGACGGCCGCGACCCCGCCGAGCGCCACCGGCAGCTGCCGTACGGCCGCGTAGTGCCGGTAGCGGAAGTCCGGGCCGTAACGGTCCAGGGCCTTCGCCGAACGGCGCACGATCTGGGCGTCGATGGTGGGCAGCGGCAGCGCCCAGGCACCGATCTCCTTGGCGAAGCGCGGCGGCCCGGCGGGTGCGGTCGCCCGGCGGCTCATCAGCCGGGGCTCGTGCCGGGCACGGTCCCGGGCGGCGGCGATCATCTGGCGGGGGCGCGCGAACTGGTCGAGGACGGAGGCGAAGGTGCCGCCGGAGAAGGTCGCGTCGGCGGTCACGAAGCCGTCCACGGTCAGCGGCACACCCTCGGGCAGCTGCCGGACCGTGAAGTACGCGCCCAGGTCGTGCGGGACCGAGTCGAAGCCGCAGGCGTGCACCAGACGGGCCCCGGTCTCCCGCGCGCGTGCGTCGTGTCGTACGTACGTCAGGTCCACGAACTCGGGCTCCCCGCACAGGTCCAGGTAGTCCGCCCCGGTGTCCGCGCAGGCCGCGACCAGGTCCTCGCCGTAACGGCCGTACGGACCGACCGTCGTGGCCACCACCCGCGCGTGCTCGGCGAGAGCGCGGATCGTGGCGGGCTCGGCGACGTCGGCGCGCAGCAGCCCGACCTCCGTGCCGGCCGGCAGCCGCTCGCGCAGCGCCTCCAGCTTCCGCTCGTCCCGGGCCGCGACCGCCCAGCGCAGGCCCTGGGACGCGTGGGTGGCGAGGTAGTCGGCGGTGAGCTCGCCGACGAAGCCGGTGGCCCCGAAGAGCACGATGTCGTAGGGACGGTCCGTCATCTTCAGCCTGCTCATGACACCTCTCGGTCGTGCAACCCGCGCCGTTGTCGGTGGCTGAGGCTAGCGTGAGGAGTGCGGACGCACCCCCACCGGGTATCTTGACTAAGCGCTTGCTCGTCCACTCTTGTGCCCGGTGGAACGTGTTCCTAGCATCAGCGGTGTTACATCAGTTGTGTCAATGACTGGGGGCGGCATGACCACGGCAGGGACGCCAGGACACGGCCCGCTCTCCGGCGTGCGCGTGGTCGAGCTGGCCGGCATCGGACCGGGCCCGTTCGCCGCCATGCTCCTGGCCGACCTGGGCGCCGACGTGGTCCGCGTCGACCGGCCCGGCGGCCCGGGTCTCGCGATCGACCCGGCCTACGACGTCACCAACCGCAACAAGCGCTCGGTGCTCGTCGACCTGAAGGCCCCGGACGGACCGGCGCGCGTCCTCGACCTGGCCGAGCGTGCCGACATCCTTCTCGAGGGCTACCGACCCGGAGTCGCCGAGCGCCTCGGCGTCGGCCCCGAGGACTGCCACGCCCGCAACCCCCGCCTGGTCTACGGCCGGATGACCGGCTGGGGCCAGGAGGGGCCGCTGGCCCACCGCGCGGGCCACGACATCGCCTACATCGCCGTCACCGGAACCCTCGGCATGATCGGCCGCCCCGACGAACCCCCGGCCGTCCCCGCCAACCTGCTCGGCGACTACGCGGGCGGCTCCCTCTACCTCGTCGTCGGCGTCCTGGCCGCGCTGCACCACGCGCGCGCCACCGGCACCGGCCAGGTCGTGGACGCCGCCATCGTGGACGGCACCACACACCTCGCCGCCATGATCCACGGCATGGTGGCCGCCGGCGGCTGGCAGGACCGGCGCGCCGCCAACCTGCTGGACGGCGGCTGCCCGTACTACGGCACCTACGAGACCGCCGACGGCGGACACATGGCGGTCGGCGCCCTGGAGCCGCAGTTCTACGCCGAGTTCCTCCGCCTGCTGGGCGGTCTCGACGACCTGGCCGACGCCCGCAAGGACTGGACCCGCTGGGGCGAGCTCCGCGAGCGGGTCGCCGCCCGGTTCAAGGCCCGTACCCGCAAGGAGTGGACGGCCGTCTTCGAGGGCTCCGATGCCTGTGTGGCCCCCGTGCTCTCCCTGGGCGAGGCCCCGCACCACCCCCATCTGGCGGCCCGCGGCACCTTCACCGACCACGGGGGCATCACCCAGCCGGCCCCCGCCCCCCGCTTCTCCGCGACCCCGACGACCGTGCGCACCGCCCCCGCCCAGCCCGGCGCGGACACCACGGAGGTGGCCCGCGACTGGGCCGTACCCGCCCTGCTCGACGACAAGGACACCGCCTGATGGAGCTCTCGACCTTCCTCGACTACGCGGGCGACCCGCGCACCGCGGCGGACCAGGCGGCCGCGCTGGAGTCGGCGGGCCTCGACACGGTCTGGGTCGCGGAGGCCTACGGCTTCGATTCGCCCACCATCATGGGTTACCTGGCCGCCCGTACCGAGCGGATGAAGATCGGCTCCGCGATCCTCAACGTCTACTCCCGCACCCCCGCCCTCATCGCCCAGACGGCCGCAGGCCTCGACGCGATCTCCGGCGGCCGGGCGATCATCGGGCTCGGCGCCTCCGGCCCGCAGGTGGTCGAGGGCTGGCACGGAAAGGCGTACGACAAGCCCCTCGGCCGTACCCGCGAGACCATCGAGCTGACCCGGCGGATCCTGCGTCGCGAGACCATCGACCACCACGGAATCACCGACATGCCCCGCCCCGGCGGCTTCGGTAAGCCACTGAAGATCCTCACCAGGCCGGTCCGCGCCGAGGTCCCGCTGTACGTGGCCTCCCTCGGCCCCGCCAACGTCCGGATGACCGCCGAGATCGCCGACGGCTGGCTGCCCACGCTGTTCATCCCCGAGAAGGCGCAGGACGTCTGGGGGACCCCGCTGGCGGAGGGCGCCGCCCGCCGCGACCCGGCCCTCGGACCGCTCCAGATCGCCGCCGGCGGCCTGCTCGCCATCGGCGAGGACGCGGCCGCCGCCCGCGACCTGGCCCGCCCCAGGATCGCCCTGTACGTCGGCGGCATGGGCGCACCGGGCAAGAACTTCTACAACGACCTCGCCGTCGCCTACGGCTACGAGAAGGAGGCCCGGCTCATCCAGGAGCTGTACCTCGCCGGCCGCCACCGGGACGCGGCGGCCGCCGTACCGGACGAGTTCTGCGAGCTGGTGTCCCTGTGCGGCCCCGAGGGGTACGTCCGCGAGCGCGTCGCCGCCTTCCGCGAGGCGGGCGTGACCACCCTCGACATCACCCCCGTCGGCCCGGACCCGGCCCGCCTGGTCGAGACCGTCAAGAACTGGCTCTGACCCCCCACCGCCCCCAAACCCTCGTTGAAAGGCTTGTCAGTGAGCACCGAAGCGTACGTGTACGACGCGATCCGCACCCCCCGCGGCCGCGGCAAGGCGAACGGCGCCCTGCACGGCACGAAGCCCATCGACCTGGTCGTCGGTCTCATCCACGAGATCCAGGGCCGGTTCCCGGGCCTTGACCCGGCCGCGATCGACGACATCGTGCTCGGTGTCGTCGGCCCGGTCGGCGACCAGGGCTCCGACATCGCGCGGATCGCCGCGATCGCCGCCGGACTGCCCGACACGGTGGCCGGCGTGCAGGAGAACCGCTTCTGTGCGTCGGGCCTGGAAGCCGTGAACATGGCCGCCGCCAAGGTCCGTTCGGGCTTCGAGGACCTCGTCCTCGCGGGCGGCGTCGAGTCCATGTCCCGGGTGCCGATGGCCTCCGACGGCGGCGCCTGGTTCAACGACCCGATGACCAACCTGGCCACCAACTTCGTGCCGCAGGGCATCGGCGCCGACCTGATCGCCACCATCGAGGGCTTCTCCCGGCGGGACGTCGACGAGTACGCGGCGCTCTCCCAGGAGCGGGCGGCGACGGCCGTGAAGGAGGGCCGTTTCGAGCGTTCCGTGGTCCCCGTGAAGGACCGCGCGGGACTGGTCGTCCTCGACCACGACGAGCACCTGCGCCCCGGCACCACCGCCGACTCCCTCGCCAAGCTCAAGCCCTCCTTCGCCGACATCGGCGAGCTCGGCGGCTTCGACGCGGTCGCCCTGCAGAAGTACCACTGGGTCGAGCAGATCGACCACGTCCACCACGCGGGCAACTCCTCCGGCATCGTCGACGGCGCCTCCCTGGTCGCCATCGGCTCGAAGGAGATCGGCGAGCGCTACGGCCTCACCCCGCGCGCCCGGATCATCGCGGCCGCCGTCTCCGGCTCCGAGCCGACCATCATGCTCACCGGCCCCGCCCCCGCCACCCGCAAGGCCCTCGCCAAGGCCGGCCTCACCATCGACGACATCGACCTGGTCGAGATCAACGAGGCGTTCGCGGCGGTCGTGCTGCGCTTCGTCAAGGACATGGGCCTGTCCCTGGACAAGGTCAACGTCAACGGCGGCGCCATCGCGCTCGGTCACCCGCTCGGCGCCACCGGCGCGATGATCCTCGGCTCCCTCGTCGACGAACTGGAGCGCCAGGACAAGCGCTACGGCCTCGCCACCCTGTGCGTGGGCGGCGGCATGGGCATCGCCACGATCGTCGAGCGCGTCTGAAAACCCCGGCGGAACCAAGAGACCTCACGGAGACCCTCACATGACCGAGAGCACCACCATCCGCTGGGAACAGGACGACACCGGCGTCGTCACCCTCGTCCTGGACGACCCCAACCAGTCCGCGAACACCATGAACGCGGCCTTCGTCGAGTCCCTCGCCGCGGTCGCCGACCGTCTGGAGGCCGAGCAGGACTCGGTCCGGGGCATCGTCTTCACCTCCGCCAAGAAGACCTTCTTCGCCGGCGGCGACCTGCGCGACCTCATCCGGGTCACCCCCGAGACCGCCCAGGACCTCTTCGACGGCGGCCTCGCCATCAAGCGCAACCTGCGCCGTATCGAGACCCTCGGCAAGCCCGTCGTCGCCGCCATCAACGGCGCGGCCCTCGGCGGCGGTTTCGAACTCGCCCTGGCCTGCCACCACCGGGTCGCCCTCGACACCCCCGGCACCAAGATCGGCTGCCCCGAGGTCACCCTCGGCCTGCTCCCGGGAGGCGGCGGAGTCGTCCGTACCGTGCGCCTGCTCGGCATCGCCGACGCGCTGCTGAAGGTCCTCCTCCAGGGCACCCAGTACAACGCCCGCCGGGCCCAGGAGAACGGCCTGATCCACGAGGTGGCGAAGACGCCGGAGGAGTTGCTGGCCAAGGCCCGCGCCTTCATCGACGCCAACCCCGAGTCCCGCCAGCCCTGGGACAAGCCGGGCTACCGGATCCCCGGCGGCACGCCCGCCAACCCGAAGTTCGCGGCCAACCTGCCCGCCTTCCCGGCGACCCTGCGCAAGCAGACCAGCAACGCCCCCTACCCGGCGCCGCGCCGCATCCTCGCCGCCGCCGTCGAGGGCAGCCAGGTCGACTTCGACAACGCCCAGGTCATCGAGGCCCGCTACTTCGCGGAGCTGGCCGCCGGGCAGATCTCGAAGAACATGATCCAGGCGTTCTTCTTCGACCTCCAGGCCGTCAACTCCGGCGCCAACCGGCCGAAGGGCGTCGAGCCCCGCAAGGTCACCAAGGTCGCCGTCCTCGGCGCGGGCATGATGGGCGCCGGCATCGCCTACTCCTGCGCTCGCGCGGGCATCGACGTCGTCCTCAAGGACGTCTCCGCCGAGGCCGCCCAGAAGGGCAAGGGCTACTCCGAGAAGCTGTGCGCCAAGGCCGTCGCCAAGGGCCGTACCAGCCAGGAGAAGGCGGACGCGCTGCTCGCCCGGATCACGCCCACCGCGGACCCGCAGGACCTCGCCGGGTGTGACGCGGTCATCGAGGCCGTCTTCGAGGACACCTCGCTCAAGCACAAGGTGTTCCAGGAGATCGAGGCGGTCGTCGCGCCCGACGCCCTGCTCTGCTCCAACACCTCCACGCTCCCCATCACCGCCCTCGCCGAGGGAGTGGAGCGTCAGGAGGACTTCATCGGCCTGCACTTCTTCTCGCCCGTCGACAAGATGCCGCTCGTCGAGATCATCAAGGGCGAGCGCACCGGCGACGAGGCCCTGGCCCGCGCCTTCGACCTGGTCCGGCAGATCAACAAGACGCCGATCGTCGTCAACGACTCGCGCGGCTTCTTCACCTCCCGGGTGATCGGCCACTTCATCAACGAGGGCGTCGCCATGGTCGGCGAGGGCATCGAGCCCGCCTCCGTCGAGCAGGCGGCGGCCCAGGCCGGCTACCCGGCCAAGGTGCTCTCCCTGATGGACGAACTGACCCTCACCCTGCCCCAGAAGATCCGCCGCGAGTCGAAGCTGGCCGTCGAGGAGGCCGGCGGCACCTGGACCGCGCACCCGGCCGAGGCGGTCATCGACCGCATGGTCGACGAGTTCGGCCGCCCCGGCCGCAGCGGCGGCGCCGGCTTCTACGAGTACGGCGAGGACGGCAAGCGCGCCGCGCTCTGGCCGGGCCTGCGCGAGCACTTCACGCGGCCGGGCCACGAGATCCCGTTCCGGGACATGCAGGAGCGGATGCTCTTCGCCGAGGCGCTGGACACCGTCCGCCTCCTGGAGGAGGGCGTCCTGACCTCGGTCGCCGACGCCAACGTCGGATCGCTCTTCGGTATCGGCTTCCCCGGCTGGACGGGCGGCGTCCTCCAGTACATCAACGGCTACGACGGCGGTCTGCCGGGCTTCGTGGCACGCGCGCGTGAGCTGGCGGACACCTACGGCGAGCGGTTCACCCCGCCCGCACTGCTGGTGGCGAAGGCGGAGCAGGGGGAGACCTTCACGGACGGACGCTGACCGGCCCGTGCCGCTCGGCGGCACACCACAGGCCGGACGCCCGCGAGGCGTCCGGCCTGGTCCCGGGGCGCCGGCGGGGGGGGGGGCCGGGGCCCCCCCCCGACCGCCGCCCCCCGGGGGGCCCCCCCCCGGTGGGGCCCGCTGGGGGTACCCCCGGCCGAAGGCTGGGGGAGGAACTGCGCGAGCAACCCCCACCGG
>NZ_JBEZKI010000024.1:0-194106 GCF_040651615.1 Streptomyces sp. NPDC048417
GCTCTCGGCCCGCCCCGCGGGCGGGGCACAGGGGTGACGCCGTGGGCCCCGGCGGGGGCCGGCCCCGCCCCTCGTGGGGGCCCCGCGCCGCACGGCGCGGGCACCTCCTTGTCGTCCGTCGTCCCATGTTCCGGATAATGATCGTCCTGTTGTCAGTGGGGACCGGTACGCTCGAAAGCACGATGACAGAGGACCTCTCACCGGCCGAGCGGTATGCGGCGGCCCGCAGGCGGGCCGCCGAGCAGGCCACCGCGCTCGCGTCTTTCCGCGAGATGTACGAATTCGGCCTCGACCCCTTCCAGATCGAGGCCTGCCAGGCGCTCGAAGCCGGGAAGGGCGTACTGGTGGCCGCCCCCACCGGCTCGGGCAAGACGATCGTCGGCGAGTTCGCCGTCCACCTCGCCCTGGAGCAGGGCAAGAAGTGCTTCTACACGACACCCATCAAGGCACTGTCGAACCAGAAGTACGCCGACCTGTGCCGCCGCTACGGCGCGGACAAGGTCGGTCTGCTCACCGGCGACAACAGCGTCAACTCCGACGCCCCCGTGGTCGTGATGACCACCGAGGTGCTGCGCAACATGCTGTACGCGGGCTCCCAGACCCTGCTCGGCCTCGGCTACGTGGTCATGGACGAGGTGCACTACCTCTCCGACCGCTTCCGCGGCGCCGTCTGGGAAGAGGTGATCATCCACCTGCCGGAGTCCGTGACCCTGGTGTCCCTGTCGGCCACCGTGTCCAACGCCGAGGAGTTCGGCGACTGGCTCGACACCGTGCGCGGCGACACCGAGGTCATCGTCTCCGAACACCGTCCCGTCCCGCTGTTCCAGCACGTGCTCGCCGGGCGCCGGATGTACGACCTGTTCGAGGAGGGCGAGGGCCAGAAGAAGGCCGTCAACCCCGACCTCACCCGGCTGGCCCGGATGGAGGCGAGCCGACCGTCCTACCAGGACCGCAGGCGCGGGCGGGCCATGCGCGAGGCCGACCGGGAGCGGGAGCGCCGGCAGCGGTCCAGGGTGTGGACACCGGGACGCCCCGAGGTCATCGAACGCCTCGACTCCGAGGGCCTGCTGCCCGCCATCACCTTCATCTTCAGCCGCGCCGCCTGCGAAGCCGCCGTCCAGCAGTGCCTGCACGCCGGCCTCCGGCTCAACGACGAGGAAGCACGTGAACAGGTGCGCGCCCTCGTCGAGGAGCGCACCTCGTCGATCCCGCGCGAGGACCTGCACGTCCTCGGCTACTACGAATGGCTGGAGGGCCTGGAGCGCGGCATCGCCGCCCACCACGCCGGCATGCTCCCGACCTTCAAGGAAGTCGTCGAGGAACTCTTCGTACGCGGCCTGGTCAAGGCCGTGTTCGCCACCGAGACCCTGGCGCTCGGCATCAACATGCCCGCCCGCTCGGTGGTGTTGGAGAAGCTCGTCAAGTGGAACGGCGAGCAGCACGCCGACATCACCCCCGGCGAGTACACCCAGCTGACCGGCCGGGCGGGCCGGCGCGGCATCGACATCGAGGGTCATGCCGTGGTGCTGTGGCAGCGGGGGTTCAGCCCCGAGCACCTCGCGGGACTCGCCGGCACCCGCACCTATCCGCTGCGCTCCAGCTTCAAGCCGTCGTACAACATGGCGGTCAACCTGGTCGAGCAGTTCGGCCGGCACCGGTCGCGGGAACTTCTCGAGACCTCGTTCGCGCAGTTCCAGGCCGACAAGTCGGTCGTCGGGATCTCCCGTCAGGTGCAGCGCAACGAGGAAGGACTCGAAGGCTACAAGGAGTCCATGACCTGCCACCTCGGCGACTTCGAGGAGTACGCGCGACTGCGGCGCGAGCTGAAGGACCGGGAGACCGAACTCGTCCGGCAGGGCGCCGCCGAGCGGCGCGCCGAGGCGGCGGTGGCGCTGGAGAAACTCAAGCCGGGCGATGTCATCCACGTGCCGACCGGCAAGTACGCCGGGCTCGCGCTGGTCCTTGACCCCGGGCTGCCCGCCGGGCGGTCCAACGGCCATCGTGGCTTCGAGCAGCACGACGGGCCGCGGCCGCTGGTGCTGACCGCCGAACGGCAGGTCAAACGGCTGGCGTCGATGGACTTCCCGGTGCCGGTCGAGGCGCTGGAGCGGATGCGGATCCCCAGGTCCTTCAACCCCCGCTCCCCGCAGTCCCGTCGCGACCTCGCGTCCGCGCTGCGCACCAAGGCCGGGCACATTCCGCCGGAGCGGGCCCGCAAGAAGCGCTCGCAGGCCGCCGACGACCGCGAGATCGCACGGCTGCGGACCGCGATCCGGGCGCACCCCTGCCATGGCTGCAACGACCGGGAGGACCACGCCCGTTGGGCCGAGCGGTACCACCGGCTGATGCGGGACACCTCGCAGCTGGAGCGGCGGATCGAGGGCCGGACCAACACCATCGCCCGCACCTTCGACCGGATCGTGGCACTGCTCACCGAGCTGGACTACCTGCGCGGCGACGAGGTCACCGAACACGGCAAGCGGCTGGCCCGGCTGTACGGCGAACTCGACCTGCTCGCCAGCGAATGCCTGCGGGCCGGGGTCTGGGAGGGGCTCGCCCCCGCCGAACTGGCCGCGTGCGTCTCGGCGCTGGTGTACGAGGCACGGGTCGGGGACGACGCGATGGCCCCGAAGCTGCCCTCCGGGAAGGCCAAGGCCGCGCTCGGTGAGATGGTGCGGATCTGGGGGCGGCTGGACGCGCTGGAGGAGGAGTTCCGGATCACCCAGACCGAGGGCGTCGGGCAGCGGGAACCGGACCTCGGCTTCGCCTGGGCCGCGTACATGTGGGCGTCGGGGACGGGGCTGGACGAGGTGCTGCGGGAGGCGGAGATGCCGGCCGGGGACTTCGTGCGGTGGTGCAAGCAGGTCATCGACGTACTCGGGCAGATTTCCGCGGCTTCTCCGGTGGAGGGGTCGACCGTGGGGAAGAATGCGCGCAAGGCGGTTGATCTGGTGCTGCGGGGGGTTGTGGCCTACTCGTCGGTGGGCTGACGGGTTCATCGGCGGGTGCGGGTGGAGTGTGGCTGGTCGCGCCCACGCGGCGGTAGCCGCAGATTGATACGGTCCCGCGCCCCTGGGTCGGGTGCCTCACCCCTGGCTCAGATAGTTCCGCCAACCTTTGTGGCGTGTGATGTCCTCCGCGTTCGCCAGTGCGCTCGGTTCGCAGAGGAAGCCGGGGATCTGACTGCCGTCTGCCAACTCCACCTTGCCCAGGGCCATCGGGCGGGGGAGCGCCGACAACAGGCGGCCCAGGCCTTCGGCCGGAAGGCTCCACACCTCCGTCTCGATCGCCGCGCCGCCCTGGTCCACACGGACCAGGCCCGGCTTCGGTGGGGTCGTCCGGAGGGCGTACAGGCGGTACGTCGGTGCTGTTGTCGTCGTACGGTCCAGGACCGCTCCCAGCGCCAGGAGCTGCGCATTCAGGGGCTGCCCTGTCAGGTGTGCGCCCACGACCGCCAGGCTTGCCCTCGGCTCCAGGGCGCGGGCGATGGTGGCCAGGCGGTCGTCCGTGAAGGCGGGGCCGATCAGCATCACGCCGAACGGCAGGCCGTTCACCTCTCCCGCCGGTACCGCCACCGCCGCCAGGTCGAAGAGGTTCGTGGAGTTGGTGAAGCGGCCCAGGCGGGCGTTGGCGCCCAGCGGGTCGGCCGCCACCTCGGCGAGGGTGGGGTGGCCCGGGGCGGTGGGGAGCAGCAGGGCGTCCGCGTCGGACAGCTCGGCCAGGGCACGGGCACGCAGGGCGGACAGGCGGTCCTGGTCGGTGAAGAGCCGGTGCGCCGGGATGTCGCGGGCCCCGGTGACGATGCCGCTCACGGTGGGGTCGAGGCCCGCGCCGCCGGAAGCGAGCAGCTTGTCGATGAAGGGGCCCACCGCCGTGTAGCGCTCCGCCACGAACGCGCCCTCGTAGAGCATCGCCGCCGCCTCGGTGAAGGGGGTCAGGTCGAGCGGGCGGATCGAGGCGCCCGAAGCGGCGAGACGCGCGACCGCCTCCTCGTACGCCTCCGCCCAGCCCTCGTCCAGTTCGCCGAGCTGGGAGAGCGGCGGGATCGCGATCCGCCAGGGGCCCGGGGCCCGCTGGGGGAGCGGCGGGAGCGTGCGGTCCGGCGGGGTCGCCAGGTACGACAGCGCCTGCTCGGCCTCCGGGAGCGTGCGGGCGAACACCGTCACGCAGTCGATCGAAGCGCAGGCCGGGACCACCCCGGTGGTGGGTACCAGGCCCCGGGTGGGCTTCAGGCCGACGATGCCGTTGAAGGCCGCCGGGATCCGGCCCGAGCCCGCCGTGTCCGTGCCGAGAGCGAAGTCGACGATCCCGAGGGCCACCGCCACCGCCGAACCCGAACTGGAGCCGCCGCTGATCCGGGCCGGGTCGATCGCGTTGCGGACCGCGCCGTACGGAGAGCGGGTGCCGACCAGGCCCGTCGCGAACTGGTCCAGATTGGTCGTGCCGAGGACCAGCGCGCCCGCCGCGCGCAGGCGGGCCACCACCGGGGCGTCGGACTCCGGCTCGTAGGCGTACGCCGGGCAGCCCGCCGTCGTGGGCAGTCCCTGTACGTCGATGTTGCCCTTGGCGGCGAACAGGCGCCCGGCGAGGGGGAGGCGCTCGCCCGCCGCGACCCGCGCGTCGACGGCTCGGGCCTCCGCCTCGGCCTCCTCCCGCGGGCGCAGGTCGATCCAGATCTCGGGACGGTCGACCGCTTCGATGCGCGCGTAGGCGGCACGGACCCGGGAGACGGTGCTGGACATGCTCTCTTGCTCCTGTCGGTCAGTTCGCGGTAGGCGCCAGGACCAGCAGTGCCGTCCCCGCCTCCACCTGGTCGCCCGGCCTTGCCAGGATCTCCGTCACCACGCCGGCCATGGGTGCGTGCACCCTGGACTCCATCTTCATCGCCTCCAGGGCGAGGAGGGCTTGGCCGCTGGTCACCTCGTCGCCGGGCGCCACGTTCAGCTGCCATACGGAGGCGGCGAATTCGGCCTCTATCAGGCGGCCGCCCGGCGGGACGGACACCTCGGCCGGTGCGGTGGACGCGGGCGCAGTCGCCGCCTGAGCCCTCGCGAACTCGCCGGCCGCCTCCCAGGCGTCGCGCTCAGCGGCGAAGGCGTGTTGCTGGCGCGCCCTGAAGTCCCCGATGGCATCCGCGTGTTCGGAGAGGAACTCCTGGTAGGACGCGAGGGAGAACGTCCCCTCCTCGATGCGCGGCACGAACCTGCCGGAGGTGATGTCGGCCCGCAGGTCGAGGAGTTCGTCGGCGGACACCGGATACCACCTGATCCGGTCGAAGAACCGCAGCAGCCACGGCGAGCCCGGCTGGAACGCCCCGCGCTGCTGCCAGCCCGACCACACCTGGGTCGTACGGCCCACGAACTGGTAGCCGCCCGGGCCCTCCATTCCGTAGACGCACAGGTAGGCGCCGCCGATGCCGACGGAGTTCTCGGCGGTCCAGGTGCGGGCCGGGTTGTACTTCGTGGTGACCAGGCGGTGGCGCGGGTCCAGCGGGGTGGCGACAGGGGCGCCCAGGTACACGTCGCCCAGGCCCAGGACCAGGTACTCGGCGTCGAAGACCGTGCGATAGACGTCCTCGACCGAGTCCAGGCCGTTGATCCGGCGGATGAACTCGATGTTCCACGGGCACCAGGGAGCGTCGTCGCGGACGCCCGCCATGTAGCGGGCGATCGCCTCGCGGGTCGCAGGGTCGTCCCAGGAGAGGGGGAGGTGGACCGTGCGGGACGGCACCACCAGTTCGTCGGTGGGCGGCAGATCCAGGACGATCTCCCGTACCGCGGAAAGGAGTTCGGCCTGGGTGAGCAGGCCCGGGTCGGTCTGGATCTGGAGCGAGCGGATCCCCGGCGTGAGGTCCCTGACCCCGTGCAGGTCCGCCGCCGTCACCGCCTCCATCAGCGCGTGGACGCGCATCCGCAGGGCCAGGTCCAGCTGCATCGGGCCGAACTCGACCAGCAGGTTGTCGTCGCCGCTGCGCCGGTAGGTCACGTCCCCGTCGCGGGCCAGGACACCGCCGTCGAGGATCTCCGGGCGGGGCGCGCCCGTCACGTCGACCGGGGCGAAGCGGACCGTGTCGCCGGGCCGGAGCTGGCCCAGCTTCCAGCGTTCGCCGCTCAGGACGGTCGCCGGGCACACGAACCCGCCGAGGGAGGGGCCGTCGGGGCCGAGCAGGACCGGCATGTCGCCGGTGTAGTCGACGGCGCCGACCGAGTACGGGGTGTCGTGGATGTTGGACGGGTGCAGGCCTGCCTCGCCGCCGTCGGCGCGTGCCCAGCGCGGCTTGGGGCCGACCAGCCGGACCCCGGTGCGCGCCGAGTTGAAGTGCACCTTCCACTCGGCCGCGTAGAAGTCCCGGATGTCGTCCTCGGTGAAGAACTCCGGGGCGGCATGAGGGCCTTCGACGGCCGCGAGGTGCCAGACGGCGGTGAAGTGCGGGCGCTCGGCGACGGGAACGCCGTCCGTCACGGCGCCGCCGTGCAGGACGTCACCCGTGCGCAGCGCCCGGCCGCCGTGGCCGCCGAACCGGCCCAGCGTGAAGGTGCTCGCGCTGCCGAGGAAGGCGGGCACGTCCAGGCCGCCGCCCGCGAAGAGAACGTAGCTGCGCAGGCCGTGTGCGGCAGGGGCGCCGATCTCCAGCAGTCCGCCCGCCGGTACCGTCACCGGCTCCCACTGCGCGACCGGGGCGCCGTCCAGCGTCACCGGGGCCGGTGCGCCGGTCACGCAGACGGTCGTGGGGTGGGTGAAGCGCAGGGAGGGGCCCTGGAGGGTGCATTCGAGGCCGGGGGCGCCCTCCGGGTTGCCCAGCGCCCGGTTGCCGAGCCGGAAGGAGCGGTCGTCCATCGGGCCGCACGGAGGCACCCCGACCTGCCAGTAGCCGGTGCGGCCCGGCCAGTCCTGGACCGTGGTGAGCGTGCCGGCGGCGACGACCTCGATCCGGGGGGTCGGGTCGGTGACCGTGGCGAGGGTCGCCGTCGAGTGGAGGGCGGCCCGGAAGTCCGGTTCCGTGAGCGCGGAGCGCACCAGACCCAGGTTGGTCTCGATGCCGTCGACACGGGTGCGGGCCAGCGCCTCGTCGAGAGCGCGCAGCGCCCGGTCGCGGTCGGGGCCGTGGGCGATCACCTTCGCGAGCATCGGGTCGTACGACGTCGTGACCTCGGTGCCGGTCTCCACCCAGCCGTCGACGCGTACCCCCTCCGGGAACTCCACCCGGGTCAGCAGGCCGGCGCTGGGCCGGTGGTCGCGGGAGGGGTCCTCGGCGTAGACGCGGGCCTCGACGGCGTGGCCGCGCGGTTCGCCCGGATCCCGGACGACGTCGGACTCGCCCCTCGCCAGGCGCAGCATCCAGGCGACCAGGTCGACGCCGTAGATCTCCTCGGTGACCGGATGCTCCACCTGGAGCCGGGTGTTGACCTCCAGGAAGTAGGCCTCCTCGCGGGCCGCGTCGTACACGAACTCGACCGTGCCCGCGGAGCGGTAGCCCACGGCCGCGCACAGGTCGCGTGCGGAGGAGGCGAGTTGTGCGCGCACGTGCGGCGGCAGGCCGGGGGCCGGGGCCTCCTCGACCACCTTCTGGTTGCGGCGCTGGAGGGAGCAGTCCCGGTCGCCGAAGGTGACGACCCGGCCCGTGCCGTCGCCGAAGACCTGCACCTCGACATGGCGGGCGTGCTCGACCAGGCGTTCCAGGAAGACCCCGGCGGAGGAGAAGGAGGCGGCGGCCACGCGCTGGACGCGGTCCCAGGCGTCGGTCAGTTCGGCGGCCGATCGACATGCCGACATACCGATGCCGCCACCGCCGCCGGTGGCCTTGAGCATCACGGGATAGCCGATGGCGGACGCCTCGCGCAGGGCCTCGGCCAGGTCGGAGAGGAGCCCGGTCCCCGGTGCGAGGGGAACTCCGGCCGCCTCGGCCGCAGCCCGTGCCGTGTGCTTGGCGCCGAACAGCTTCAACTGCTCCGGGGTCGGGCCGACGAACACGATCCCGGCCGCCTCGCAGCGCCGGGCGAAATCGGCGTCCTCGGACAGGAAGCCGTACCCGGGGTGGATCGCGCCGGCTCCGGTGTCCTTGGCGGCCTTCAGGACCAGGTCGGCGTCGAGGTACGACTCCTTCGCCGGGGCCGGGCCGAGCCGTACCGCCTCGTCGGCGAGGCGGACATGGGGTGCCGAGCGGTCGGGGTCGGAGTAGACGGCGACCGTGCGCAGGCCCAGTTCGCGGGCGGTGCGGATGATGCGGACGGCTATCTCGCCCCGGTTGGCGATCAGCAGCGTGTCGAAGCTCATCCGGCGGCTCCGATCGTCATCTCCACCGCTGTCGGTTCGAAGCCGTTGCACGGGTTGTTGATCTGCGGGCAGTTGGAGACCAGGACCAGGACGTCCCGTTCGGCCCGCAGCGTCAGCTTCAGGCCCGGGGCCGAGAGGCCGTCGACGATGCCGAGGGTGCCGTCCTGCTCGACCGGCACGTTCATGTACCAGTTGATGTTGGAGACCAGGTCGCGCTTGCCGAGGCCGTGCTTCGCGCCCTCCGCCAGGAAGTTGTCCACGCAGGCGTGCTGCGACCAGGTGTGGTGGCCGTAGCGCAGGGTGTTGGACTCCTTGGAGCAGGCGCCGCCGACCGTGTCGTGCCGGCCGACCTCGTCGGCGACCACGGTCATCAGCGGGGTGTGCTCGTTGGAGAGCAGCACGCTGCCGGTGGTGAGGAAGAGGGAGCCCTGGGCGTGGACGGTGTCGGGGGCGCTGTAGCGGACCGCCGTGTCGTGGGCGTCGTAGACGAGGAAGTCGACGGCCTGGTTGCCGTGCAGGTCGGTGATGGTCAGGGTCTCGCCGTCGCGGATGACGGCGGACCAGGCGGCGCGGGCCGGGACGACGGTCCTCGTGGTCATGCGAGCCCCCTCGCGGCGAGGAAATCGGCGGTGTTCAGGAAGGCCCGGCGCCCCTCGGGGGTGGCGTCCCAGAGCGGGTCGCCGGGCGGGGTCGGGGCGGCGCGCCAGGCCAGGACCTCCAGCGCGGTGCTGACGTAGTCGGGGCGCGGGTCGGCCGGGTGCGGGACGTTGGCGATCAGTACGGTCAGGTCCTGCTCGGCGCGGAGCGTGACGCTGCCGCCGGGACCGGCCGAGCCGGTGAAGTCCAGCGTGCCGTCGTCGCGCACCTCCACGCCCTGGAAGAACGACAGGGACGGCGGCAGGTCGCGCGGTTCGAGGCCGTTCTTCGCCGCCGCCAGCTTGAACAGCTCACGGCCGGCGGGGGAGGGCGACTGCGGGGTGCCGTCGCCGTAGCGGGTGGAGTTGCGGACCAGGGTGGAGGTGCCGCACAGCGCGTCGTGGCGGCCGGAGGTGTCGGCGACGACGGAGGCGAGGACCCGGCCCTGGTCGGAGAGGAGCAGCACCCCCTCGCCGAGGTAGGCGTTCCACTGGACCTTGACCGTGTCGGCGACGTTCAGCCGCTCCCAGGGGCGGTCGGCGACATACAGCAGGAGGTGCGCGCAGGCGTCGCCGTGCGGGTCGGTCAGGCGCAGTTCGGTGCCGCGGGCCAGGACGCGGTGCGTGTAGTTGCCGCCCGCCACCGTCTCGGCCCACACCAGGTGGCCCGCCTCGCAGGGCGGGTCCCGCCAGTCGGCGGCCGGTACGACGGGCATGGCCTCGGCGCGGGCGCCCTCCTGGGCGCGGGCATGTGCCCGGGCTCCGTACGTGGTCGCTGTCGCCATCGCTGACCTCCGGCTTCGTGGGCTCGGCGTTGTTTCTGTCGCCCGACAGAAATTAGGTGCGGGCCGGGTCGGAGGCGTTGCCGTGGCGTTCCGGCCCGGTTACCGAGGGCTCACCGGGGGCGCTCGGCCCGGCGGCCGGGCCTCGTGGTGATCGTCGTGCGGTGCCGTGTGCGAGGATCGAACGCATGGGGACGAGCAGTGGCCGCCGGGTCGGCCGGCCGCGGGCGGCGCAGCGGCCGGACAGTGGCCTGGACCCGCGGGCCGAACTGCTCGTGGCCGCGGCCGAGTTGTTCACCACCCGCGGCTACGCGGCCACCACCACCCGGGCCGTCGCCGAGCGGGCGGGGATGCGGCAGGCGTCGATGTACCACTACGTCTCCGGCAAGGAGGAACTCCTCGCCGAGCTGCTGGAGTCCACCGTCACGCCGTCGCTGGACTGTGCGCGTGAGCTGCTCGCCGACGACGCGGCCCCGGCCGAGGAGCGGCTGCGGGCGCTGTGCCGGGCCGACGTGGAGCTGCTGTGCACCGGGCCGCACAACCTCGGCGCGCTCTACCTGCTGCCCGAGGTGCACACCGAGCGGTTCGCCGGGTTCCATGCCGTACGGGCCGAACTCAAGGACGCCTACCGGCAGTTGATCGCCGCGACGGTCGCCGGCGGGGGGCTCGCCAAGGGGGAGCTGGAGCTGCGGACCGACCTCGTCTTCGGACTGATCGAGGGCGTCATCCTGATCCACCGCTCCGAACCGGAGCGTCCCGTCGACGAGTTCGCCCGCGCCACGGCCGACGCCGCACTGCGGATCGCGGGGGTCTGAACCGGGCGGAGGTTTCGGCTCGGAGGGCCGTTTCACCCGTCACGGTGAGTCACCCTCGTACACCCGTACGGCGTTACGCCATGTGTGCGAATACATGCCCTGCGTACAAAATGACCGAGGGTACTCCAGTCGTTTGGGCGTTCTCAGGTGCTTGCCGAATATGACACGGCGTTGATCCGGTCGGACTAAGCTCGCCCGCGGCGCACCGAGTTGAGATGAATTCGTGCGTCTGTTCCCAATCATACGGAAGATCCTGACTGCTCCATGAACCTTCCCCCCACGGACTCCCCCGACACCCAGCCGATTCGTCTCAGAAGGCATACATGGTGAGTGTGCAATCGCCTCCCAATGGCCGTGAACTTTCCCTGGTGCGGGTGCTGGTGCTGCCCGCCATACTGATGGCCGCGGCGACCGCCGCAGCCGTCCTCCTGGTGACGGAGCCCGCCCGGACCGCCGTCGGCGTGTGCGGGGCCGTCGGCATGCTGCTGGTGCTCGCGACGGCGGCGGAAGCGGTACGCCGCGGCCGTGGGCTCCAGGTCGCCAAGGCCGAGCACGCCCGTCACAGCGCGTATCTGGAACAGCGCCTGACCACGACCGACCAGGAGATCGACCGCCTCGGCAAAGAGGTGTTCCCGACCGCGCTCTACCGGCTGAAGGCCGGCGAGTCCCCCAAAGAGGTGATTCGCCAGGTCTTCGATCTCGACCCCGGGCTGCGCCACGCCCCCGAGTCGCAGCGCCGGCTGATCCGCACCATGCTCGACATCGTCGACGAGGAAGACCTCCAGCGCGACTCCCTGGAGCGCTCGTTCGTCAGTGTCGCCCGGCGCGTCCAGGCCATCGTCCACCAGCAGGCACACGAACTGCGGGAGATGGAGGAGGACCACGGCCGCAACCCCGAGGTCTTCGACGACCTGCTGCGCATCGACCACGGCACCGCGCTGATCGGACGCCTCGCCGACTCGGTCTCCGTCCTCGGTGGTGGCCGCCCCGGCCGTCAGTGGCCCAACCCCGTCGCCCTCTACAGCGTGCTGCGCGGCGCCATGTCCCGGATCCTGGAGTACCGGCGCATCGAGCTGCACTCCATCTGCCAGGTCAACATCAAGGGCACCTCGGTCGAACCGCTCATCCACGCGGCCGCCGAACTCCTCGACAACGCCACCCGCTACTCGCCGCCCTCCACCAAGGTGCACGTCACCGCCGTCGAGGTGCAGTCCGGCGTGTGCATCGAGATCGAGGACGCCGGCGTCACCCTCAACGAGGAGGCCCGCGGCCGGATCGAGGGCATGCTGGAGAAGGCCAAGCAGGGCAAGGACATCCAGGTCCTCGGCGAGAACCCGCGCCTGGGCCTCTCCGTCGTGGGCCGCCTGTGCACCACGTACGACATGGACGTCTCGCTGCGCGCCTCGGCGTACGGCGGTGTCCGGGCCGTCCTCATCGTGCCCAGCGACATGATGACCACCGACCCGGCCCCCGGTATCGCCCACGGCATCGGCGCCACCGGCATCCCGAAGCCCGAACTCGGCGCCCTCGAAGGCCCCAAGCGGCCCCCCAAGAAGCGCCGGCCCACCAGCCCCCGCATCCCCGCCGGGATCTCCATGGAGGACGACGTCCCCGAGGTCACCGAGTGGACCGCGGGCGGACTGCCGCAGCGGCGCAGCCGGATGAAGACCCCGCTCAGCCAGCGGCTCGCCGAACAGGCCGCCATCGAGCGCGCCGAGCGCGAGGGCACCCCGACCATCTGGTCGCAGCACAAGGAAGCCGAGCCCGAGAAGCCGGAGCCGGAGCGCCGCGAACCCGGCCTCTGGGTCGAGGCCTTCTGGGAGGGGCTGAAGAAGAACAACCCGGGTGTCCACCCCACCGACTTCACCCGGAACCCGACCAACTACCTGCACCTGATCAACGACCAGGCCGGCCCCGAAGCCGACGACGAGGGGGACCTCAAGTGATCCAGCAGCGAGGCAACTTCGACTGGATGCTCAAGCAACTCGCCGACGGGGTACCGGGCGTCGAGATGATCGTCGTGCTCTCCGCCGACGGACTGCGCATCGCCCGGCACGGCGGCGACCCCGACGCCGCCGACCGGCTCGCCGCCGCCTGCGCCGGAGTGCAGAGCCTGGCCACCGCCGTCGCCCAGGAACTCCCGATCAGCAACGGCGACATGAACCTCGTCCTCATCGAGATCGACCGGGGCTACTTCTACCTGATGTCCGCCGGCGCCAACGCCTACCTCGCGGTGCTCGCCGACGTGACCTGCGAACCCGGCCGGATGAGCGAGATGATGCGCGACCTCGTCGTCCGCATCGGCGCCCATCTCACCAGTCCGCCCCGGCGGAACGGGCAGACCGTATGACTCCTCCGCAACGCAAGCGGCGTCAGCCCAGGCCGGAACACCAGCCGCCATCGCTCCCGCCCACGCCGACGACCCCCGAGAGCGGCGGCGAGGACGGTGACAACAAGAACCCCGAGCGGCTCTACGTCATCAGCGGAGCCGACGGCGCACGGGCCGAACTCGACCTGGTCACCTTAATCGTGGCGCGCGCCGACCCACCGCCCTCGGTCACGCCGGAGCAGGCGGCGTTGCTCCGGCTCTGTCTCGCCCCCCTGTCCGTGGCCGAGCTCTCGGCCTACCTCAATCTGCCGTTCAGCGCGATGACGGCACTGATCACCGAGCTGATCACGGCCGAACTGGTGCAGGCGCGAGCCCCGATCGTCCGCCAGGCGCTCCCCGACCGTTCACTTCTCGAAGCGGTGATGCATGGACTTCAAAAGCTCTGACACGATCCCCGGCCCCCGCTCCGAGGACCATCTGCCGCACACCGCCCAGGCGGCGGTGAAGATCGTGATCGTGGGCGGCTTCGGAGTCGGCAAGACCACCATGGTCGGTTCCGTCAGCGAGATCAGACCGCTGACCACCGAGGAGACCATGACCCAGGCCGGCATCGGGGTCGACGACAACTACGGCTCCGACTCCAAGACCGCCACCACCGTGGCCATGGACTTCGGCCGCATCAGCATCACCGACCAGCTGGTCCTCTACCTCTTCGGCACCCCTGGCCAGGAGCGGTTCTGGTTCCTGTGGAACGGCCTGTTCGAAGGCGCGCTCGGTGCGGTCGTGCTCATCGACACCCGGCGCCTGGAAGTCAGCTTCGACGTGATGGGGCGCCTGGAGGAACGCGGGGTGCCGTTCGTCGTCGCCGTCAACTCCTTCCCGGACGGCCCCCGTTACCCCATCGAGGAACTGCGGACCGCGCTGGACCTGCCCCCCGATGTCCCCATCGTGGAGTGCGACGCCCGCCGCCGGGCCTCCAGCCGTGACGTCCTGATGACCCTGATGCGCTTCCTGCACTCGCTCGCCATGTCCGGCGCGCTCACCTGACACCCCCACCGGAGCGATCACTGTGACGCCTGAATCCCCCTCCCCGGCCGGCGCCAGCACGGACCCGGCCCCGCCGCCCGGCTGCCCCGCACACGACCGTGGACCCGGCGGACTGCAACGGCTCTACGGCGCCGAAGCCGACCACCTGGGCGAGCTGTACGAGAAACTGCGTGAGGAACACGGCGCCGTGGCGCCCGTCCTGCTCCACGACGACGTACCGATCTGGGCGGTCCTCGGACTCACCGAGAACCTCCAGATGGTCCGCACCCCCGCCGTCTACACCCGCGACAGCCGCATCTGGACCCCGCTGCGGGAGGGCATGGTCAAGCCCGACCACCCGCTCATGCCGCACATCGCCTGGCAGCCCATCTGCTCGCACGCCGAGGGCGACGAGCACATGCGGCTGCGCGCGGCCGTTCAGGGCGCCATGACCACCATCGACCACCGCAGCATCCGCCGCCTGATCGGCCGCTACACCCAGCTGCTGGTCAACGAGTTCTGTGAGAGAGGCCGCGCCGAACTGGTCTCCCAGTACTCCGAGCACCTGCCGATGGCGGTCATGTGCGAACTGCTCGGCATGCCCGAGGAGTACAACGACCGGATCGTGGAGGCCACCCGGGACGCGCTCAAGGGCACCGAGACCGCGATCGCCAGCAACGAGTACGTCATGGGCTGCCTGACCCGGCTCACCGCCCGCCGCCGGGGCCGCCCCGAGGACGACTTCACCAGCCACCTCGTCAACCACCCGGCCGGACTCAACGACGACGAGGTCGCCCAGCACCTGCGGGTCGTCCTCTACGCCGCCTACGAGACCACCGCCAACCTCCTCGCCAACGCGCTGCGCATGGTCCTCACCGAGCCGGGCTTCCGCGCCCAGCTCAACGGCGGCCAGATGACCGTGCCCGAGGCGATCGAGCAGTCCCTGTGGGACGAGCCGCCGTTCAGCACGGTCTTCGCCTACTTCGCCAAGCAGGACACCGAGCTCGGCGGCCAGCGCATCCGCAAGGGCGACGGACTGCTGTACGCGCCCGCGCCGGGCAACGTCGACCCACGGGTCCGCCCCGACCTGAACGCCAACATGCAGGGCAACCGCTCCCACCTCGCCTTCGGCGGCGGCCCGCACGAGTGCCCCGGCCAGGACATCGGCCGTGCCATCGCGGACGTCGGGGTCGACCAGCTGCTGACCCGGCTTTCCGACATCCAGCTCGACTGCGAGGAGGAGGACCTGCGCTGGCGGGCGTCGATCGCGTCCCGGCACCTGGTGGAACTGCCGGTGCGCTTCGACCCGAAGCCCAAGCAGGACGTGACCCTCATGCCGAGCCCCGCGCTGGTCCCGCCGCAGCGCACCGACTGGCAGGTCGGCACCACCCGGCCGGCAGCACCGGCACCGGCACCGGCACCGGCCCCCGAGCCCCAGCCCCTGCCCGTGGCACCCCCGCCGGCCGCGGCCGTGCCGCCGGAACCCGCCAGGCCCCAGGGCATCTGGCCGAGGCTGCGCCGCTGGTGGCTCGGCCGCTAGCGGTCCCGCCGACCGGCCCAGTCCTCGTACGACTCCCAGGCCCGCAGCGTCCGCACGCTGCACAGCCGGTGCTCCACCCCCGTGACCGGATCGGTGAACTCCAGCCTCCGCGCCAGCAGTTGCAGCGGACGCCGGAAGTCACCGTCCGGCACGGGGCCGGTCACCTCGGGATACAGCGGATCGCCGAGAATCGGCACGCCCAGCGCGCTCATGTGGACGCGCAGCTGATGGGTCTGCCCGGTGTGCGGGGTGAGCCGGTACCGCCCCAACGCCCCTTTGCGCTCGACGAGTTCGACGAGCGTCTCCGCGTTGGGTGCCCCCTCGACCTCCCGCGCCGCCGGCACCCCGCGCTCCTTGAGGATCCGGCTGCGCACGGTCCGGGGGACGGCGAGCGAGGGGTCGTACGGCGCGATCGCCTCGTACTCCTTGCGCACCCGCCGCGCGCTGAACAGCGTCTGGTAGGCACCCCGCTCCTCGGGCCGTACCGTGAACAGCACGAGCCCGGCGGTGAGCCGGTCCAGCCGGTGTGCGGCCCCCAGCGCGGGGATTCCCAGCTCCCGCCGCAGCCGCGCGAGCGCGGTCTCGGTGACGTGACTGCCGCGTGGGGTGGTGGCGAGGAAGTGCGGTTTGTCGGCGACGACGAGGTGGGCGTCGCGGTGGACCACTTCGAGGGCGAAGGGGACGGGAACCTCGGGGGGCAGGTCGCGGTGGAACCAGAGGTAACGGCCGGGGGTATAGGGCGTGTGGGCGGCGACCGGGTGTCCGTCGACGCCCACGACGAGCCCCGCGTCCAGCATCTCCGCGACGACGCCGGGCGCGGCTCCGGAGAGCCGGGCCACCAGGTAATCACCGACGGTGGCCCAGGTGTCGGCGAAGGGCAGCCGCACCCGAACGGGGTCCACCCCTCGGCGCTGGGGGAGTGGGGAAGGCGGGGCCGCGGTCTTACGTCTCATTTGCAGCCAAGGGTACGGGGGCGCCCCTTCAGGGGCGCGGGGCTGTATCGATATGCGGCTCCGCCGCGTGGGCGCGACCAGCCCCCGGCGCCAGCCCCGGGACCGGCCCCCGGCACCAGCCCCGGTACCAGCCCCCGGTACCGGCCCCGGGACCAGCCCCCGGGACCAGACCCCGCGCCCCGCACCCGATCAGCTACGCCACAGCCTCCGGCACGGCCACCGGGCTTCGGGACTCCGCCCCGGTGAGCCGCCAGACGGCACCCACCGTCACCGTCACCGTCAGGAACAACACGGTGAACCACCGGAAGTACCAGTGACCCCCACTGGGGTCGTACACCGCCCCCCGAGGCCATGCCAGATTCACGCTCATCACCAGCCCGTACAGCAGCGCGACCGCGTTGACCGGCACCCCCCACCGTCCCAGCGAGAACAACGGCGCCCCGGTCTCGTCCGTCCCCTCGACGCCGAACTCCCCCCGCAGTCGCCGTACCAGCAGCGGCCCGGTGACCATCGCGTAGGCGAGATACAGCATCACGATGCACGTCGTCCCGATCGCCAGGAACGCGTCCGGCGACGCGAAGTTGAGCAGCAGCAACGCACCGGCCAGCACGCCCACCACCACGGCCGGCGCCCCCGGCATGCCCGTACGGGGGTTCACCCGCGCCAGCCGGCCGGCGAAGGGCAGTTGCCCGTCCCGTGCCATGGAGAACAGCATGCGCGAGGCCGCGGTCTGGATCGCCAGTGTCGCCACCGCGATGGCCACCACCACGTCGGCGAGCAGCACCCGGCCCACCCCGTCGCCGAGACTGCTGGTCAGGACGTAACTCAGCCCGTCCACTCCCAGCCGTCCGTCGGTCAGGCTCGGCGCGGCCAGCAGGCCGCCGAGGACGACCAGCCCGCCCAGCAGCCCCGCCGCCCCCAACGCCGTGAGGATCGTGCGCGGTGCCGTCCGCCGCGGCTGGTGCGTCTCCTCGCTCATCTCGCCCGCGCTGTCGAAGCCGATCATCACGTACGCGGCCGTGAACGAACCGACCAGCAGGGCGCCCAGCAGGCCCCCCTCGGCGGCCGTCCCGGTGTGGAACGTGATGCCGGGGGAGCGCTTGGAGTGGGTGAGCAGCAGCACGATGATCAGGACCGCGCCGATGATCTCGGCGGTCACACCGACCCGGTTGATGACGGACAGCACGCGGTTGTCCATGATGTTCACGAGGGTGGTCAGGACCAGCAGGACGACACCCAGGACGGCCGCGTTGGCGGCTCCGTCGGCCGAGGTCGGCGCCGCGTCCGTGCCGATGAGCTGGAAGCCGGACCAGAGCGCGGGCAGCACCATCTGCAGGGCCAGCGCCGCCGCCGCGACCACCACGATCTGCCCGATCACCATGATCCAGCCGGCGAACCAGCCGAAGGACGGGTTCGACAGCCGTGAGGACCACTGGTAGATCGCGCCCGAGATCGGGTAGCGCCCGGCGAGTTCGGCGAAGCAGGCGGCCACCAGCAACTGGCCGATCAGCACGGCCGGCCAGGCCCAGAAGAAGACCGGGCCGCCGAACGCGTACCCGAAGGCGAAGAACTGGAAGACGGTCGTCAGTACGGAGATGAAGGAGAACCCGGCGGCGAACGAGGCGTACCGGCCGAGGCTGCGGTGCAGCTCCTGGCGGTAGCCGAACTCCTCCAGGGAGTGGTCGTCGGACTCCTTCAGGGAGCGGTCGTCGGTGGTCGTCACGGCGATACCTGCCTGTCAGGCGGATTTCCTGTCGGGCGACAGAAATTAGGGACGCGCTGTTTCGACGGCGTCACACCGGCATGTCCGGGGCGGGCCCAAGTCCTCACGCTCTTGCGGCGCCACGCCAAACGCGATACATCGTGTCCATTGACTCTCGCGCTCGACTCGCGATATGTTCTGTCACGGATATTCGGTGACGAGGAGACTGGCGGAGAGGGTGAGGTGGGTGTCGATGGCGACCAGGCGCCGCAAGTTGGGCAACCCCTTGGCGCTCGCCGTGATGGTGCTGCTCGTCGAGCGGCCGATGCACCCGTACGAGATCGCCCAGACCCTGCGCAGACGCGGCAAGGACACCAGTCTGAAGATCAACTACGGCTCGCTCTACACCGTCGTGCAGAACCTGGAGAAGCACGGCTTCGTCGAGGTCACCGACGTGGAACGGCAGGGCAACCGCCCCGAGCGCACGCTGTACGGCATCACCGACGCCGGGCGCGAGGAGGCGGCCGAGTGGCTCTCGGACCTGATCGCCGTGCCCGCGAAGGAGTACCCCATCTTCGAGGCGGCGCTGTCGCTGATGGGGGCACTCCACCCCGACGAGGTCGCCCGGCTGCTGGAAGAGCGACTCAATGTCCTCGACGTGCGGGCCGCGAGCCTGCGCGGAGGCCTGGACAAGCTGCGCGAGACGCTGCCCCGGCTCTTCGTGATCGAGGCCGAGTACCAGTTGCACATGGTCGAGGCGCAGGCCGAGTGGGTGCGCGGGTTCCTGGCGGAGCTGACGGAGGGCGACTTCCCGGGCGTCGTGGACTGGCGGCACTTCCATGAGACGGGGGAGATCCCCGAGGAGTACCTGAAGCTGGAGGCCGAGTTCGAGCAGAAGCAGTGACGAACAGACCCCGGCAGGGCTGTTGCAGCAGCCCGGCCGGGGTCTCGAACCCCGAACCGAACCCGCCGTGCGGCGGCTCCGGGCCATCGAGGTGCGGCACACCCAGGATAGCCCGGCGCTCATCGCGCGGATCATTCGCGATCACCCGCGATCATTCGCGATTTCCTCAGGAGAGCAGCCGACATGAGCACCCGTGCGCCCGCAGTGCAGGCGCGCCAGCTGACCAAGACCTACCCCGGTGACGTCACCGCGCTGAACGGCATGGACGTCATCGTCGAACCCGGCACCGTCTTCGGGCTCCTCGGACCCAACGGCGCCGGCAAGTCCACCACCGTCAAGATCCTCACCACTTTGGCCCGCCCGGACTCGGGCACCGCCACCGTGGCCGGCCACGACGTGCTGCGCCATCCGGACCGGGTACGCCGGGCGATCGGCGTGGTCGCCCAGAACTCCGGCGCCGACCCGGTCGCCACCGGCCGCGAGAACCTCCAGCTCCAGGGCAGGCTCTACGGCCTGCGCGGAGCGGCCCTGAACCGCCGGGTCGACGAGCTGCTGGCCCGCTTCACCCTCGGCGACGCCGCCGCCCGCCCGGTCAAGGGCTACTCCGGCGGAATGCGGCGCCGCCTCGACGTGGCCCTCGGCCTGGTCCACCGCCCCGAGGTGCTCTTCCTCGACGAGCCCACCACCGGCCTCGACCCCGAGGCCCGCACCGCGATGTGGGACGAGATCGGCCGGCTGGCCGGCCAGGAGGGCCTGACCATCCTGTTGACCACCCACTACCTGGAAGAGGCCGACCGGCTCGCCGAGCGGATCGCGATCGTCGACCGCGGCCGGGTCGTGGTCGAGGGCACCCCCGACTCGCTCAAGGGTGAACTGCGCGGCGACGCCGTCCATGTGGAGCTGCGCGAGGCACCCGGTGAGGCCGGCCGCACCCTCCTCACGGGCGCCCTGGCCGGGCTGCCGGGCGTGCACGAGGCGCTGTTCGACGGCCGCCGGATCAGCGCCCGCGCCGACGACGGGGCCGCCGCCATGCCCGCACTGCTCGCCGCACTGGAGCGGGCCGGGGTGACCGTGCTGGCCGCGACCGTCGCCCGCCCCTCCCTCGACGACGTCTACCTGCGCTACGCGGGCCGCCGTTACGCGGAGGCCGACACCACCGACGCGCTCGCACTGGCCGGAGGTGCCCGATGAGCAACGCCCTGTCCCAGACCTGGTACATGACCCAGCGCCAGCTGCTGGTCTTCGCCCGCCAGCCCGCGTACGCCGTCATCACCCTGATCCAGCCGGTGATCTGGCTGTTCCTGTTCGGCAACCTCTTCAAGAAGGTCGTCGAGCTGGGCGGCTTCGGCACCACCAGCTACCTCGACTACCTGGTGCCGGGTGTGGTCGTGATGAGCGCCCTCAGCTCCAACATGTGGGCGGGCATGGGCACCCTGGAGGAGATCCAGCGCGGCACCCTGAACCGCTTCCTGACCACACCGGTCAGCCGGGCCGCGCTGATGAACGGCAACGTGGTGAACAACGGCCTGGTCACCGCCGGCCAGTCGCTGATCATCGTGCTGCTCGGCCTGCTGGGCGGCGCCGACTACCCGGGCGGGATCGGGGGCATCGCCATCCTGGTGGTCGCCGCCGTACTGCTCGGCACCGTCTTCGGGGCGCTGTCCAACGCGCTCGGCATGCTGGTGCGGGAGCGGGAGTCGATCATCGGGATCAACACCTTCCTGCTGCTGCCGCTGACCTTCCTGTCCAGCGCCTTCATGGCGCCGTCCCAGATGCCCGGCTGGATGCGGCACATAGCCGACTTCAATCCGCTCGACTGGGCGATGGTGGCCGGGCGTTCGGCGATGTCGGCGGATCCCGACTGGGGTGCGGTGCTGGGCCGCGGCGGCGCACTGCTGGCACTGGCGGTCGCGGCCGTGTGGCTGTCGATCAGGACGTTCCGGTCCTACCAGCGGTCGGTGTGACCGACACGGGAACGGCGGCACCTGTGGGTGCCGCCGGTCTCAACGGCGCACGGCTCGACCGGCCGTGCGCTCTCCAGGCCTCGCGGTCTCAGGCGGCGGCCGCGCCGCCGCTCTCCTGCTCCGCCTCGATACGGGCGTTCCAGTCGCGCTTGGAGGCCTGCCAGCCGTCCTCGTTGTGGCCGAGGCGCCAGTAGCCGGAGATCGACAGGTCCTCGCGCGGGATCTGGCGCTCGACGCGCAGCAGGGCCCGCAGCTCCTTCACGAAGCTCGCCTCGCCGTGGACGAAGGCGTGCACCCGGCCCTCCGGGAACTCCATCCCCCGTACGGCCGTGACCAGGGCCTCGCCGACGGGCCGCGCGCCCCGGTGCAGCCAGACCACCTCCACATCGGAGTCGATCTTCTGCTCCTCCTCGGGGCCGGAGACCTCGATGAAGGCGAAGGTCTTCGCCCCGGCGGGCAGGGACTCCAGGGAGCGGGCGATCGCGGGCAGCGCGCTCTCGTCGCCGGCGAGGAGATGCCAGTCGGCGTCCACGGCCGGGGCGTAGGCGCCACCGGGGCCCATGAAACGCACGGTCTCGCCGGGCTGGACGCGACATGCCCAGGGGCCGGCCAGGCCCTCGTCACCGTGCACCACGAAGTCCAGGCTCAGCTCACGGTGTTCGGCGTCCCAGGAACGCACCGTGTAGGTCCGGGTCACCGGCCAGTGCTCGCGGGGGAACTCGGCGCGGATCCGCTCCATGTCGAAGGGCTCCGGATAGGTGACGCCTGCTGGCCCGAAGAGGAGTTTCACGTAATGATCGGTGCAGGTGTCCGCGGCGAAGCCGACCAGTCCGTCACCGCCGAGAACGACGCGCTGCATGTGCGGGGTCAACCGCTCGGTGCGCACCACCTGGGCGGAATGGGGCTTGCGCGGCTTACGTCCCGAGCGCTCTGCCATGACCGACCTCCGTACTCCATCGCTTAGGTTTACCTAAGTTAGCATCTCCTTCGTAGTTAACACCTCTTCCATGAACACTTGATGAGCGAGTTTTGCTGGAAGAATTCCTTCCGGGTCAGGCTTCCAGTGTCACCAGCAGGCGGTTCAGTGAGCCACCCAGACCCCAGCGGCCGGCCAGGGTGTCCAACTGAGCCGGGTCGCGCGGGGCCTTCGGCAGGGTGGTGTCGACGTCCGGCAGCGGGACGTCCCCGGCGACCCGGACCACCGTCGGCGCCACGGCCACATAGGGCCGGGCCTCGTCCAGCCGTTTGCGCTGCGACGGTGTGAGCCTGGCCTTCGGATCGTCGACGGCGGCCATGATCCCGGCGAGGTCGCCGAACTCGGCGAGCAGCTTGGCGGCCGTCTTCTCGCCGATGCCCGGCACCCCCGGCAGGCCGTCGCTCGGGTCGCCGCGCAGCAGCGCCAGATCCGCGTACCCGCTTCCGTCCACCCCGTACTTCTCGCGCAGCCACGCCTCGTCCGTCATCTGCAGCGTGCCGACGCCCTTGAGCGGATAGAGCACCCGCACCCCGCGCCCGTCGTCCACCAGCTGGTAGAGGTCACGGTCGCCGGTGACGATGTCGACCGGGCCGTCGGCGCGTGCGGTGAACGTGCCGATCACGTCGTCCGCCTCGTAGCCCGCGACGCCGACCCGGGCGATGCCGAGCGCGTCCAGCACCTCCTCGATGACCGGCACCTGCGGGGAGAGGGTGTCCGGCACCTCCTCCTCGTCCGGTCCCGTCGCGCGCTCCTCGGCGACCCGGTGGGCCTTGTAGGAGGGGATGAGGTCGACGCGCCACTGCGGCCGCCAGTCGGCGTCCATACAGGCCACCAGCCGGTCCGGACGGTGGTCCTTGACCAGCCGGTCGATGAAGTCCAGCAGCCCGCGCACGGCGTTCACCGGCGTGCCGTCCGGCGCCCTCACGGAGTCCGGGACGCCGAAGTAGGCGCGGAAGTACAGCGAGGCGGTGTCGAGAAGCATCAGTCGTGCGGTCACGCCTCGCATCATGCCGTACGGCACCGACAGCGACGGGGCGCTCCGCGGGCGTACGGCACGGACGGTCACGGGGCCGGTGCCGGAGTGCGGCTTGTGGAGACCTCGTGACCTGGCCCACTTGTGCGTTTGACCTGCGTGGACCAGGGCAGGCGCGGCTTCTGTCCCATGACCCCGAGGTGCCGGGGCCTGTGTTTCCAAGGCTTGGCGCCCCCGAGAGAGGTTCGCGTGTCACCCAGGCTAGAGACCGAGCACCTGTACAAAGTCTTCGGCAGACGAACCGACACCGCCGTGGAGCGGCTCCGTCACGGAGCCGACCGGGAGGAGCTGCGGGCCGACGGCACCACCGCCGCCGTGATCGACGCCTCCTTCCGGGTCGACCCCGGCGAGATATTCGTCGTGATGGGCCTGTCCGGCTCCGGCAAGTCCACCCTGCTGCGCATGCTCAACGGCCTGCTGGAACCGACCGCGGGACAGGTCCGCTTCGACGGCCAGGACCTCACCGCGCTCACCGACCGCGAACTGCGCGAGCTGCGCTCGAAGAAGATCAGCATGGTCTTCCAGCACTTCGCGCTCTTCCCGCACCGCAGCGTCCGCGACAACGCGGCCTACGGCCTGGCCGTGCAGGGCGTGCCCCGCGCCGAGCGCGCTCGGCGCGCCGACGAGGCGCTCGCCCTGTGCGGACTGGCCGGCTGGGAGGACTCCTGGCCTGACGAACTGTCCGGCGGTATGCAGCAGCGCGTCGGCCTCGCCCGCGCCCTGGCCACCGACGCCGATCTGCTCCTCATGGACGAGTCGTTCAGCGCCCTGGACCCGCTGATCCGCCGCGACATGCAGGACCAGCTGCTGGAACTGCAGAAAACGCTGAAGAAGACGATCGTCTTCATCACCCACGACCTCAACGAGGCCATGCGCCTGGGCGACCGCATCGCCGTGATGCGCGACGGACGCATCGTCCAGACCGGTACCGCCGAGGACATCCTGCTGCGCCCCGCCGACGACTACGTCGCCTCCTTCACCCAGGACGTCGACCGCTCCCGGGTGCTGACCGCCGCCGCCGTCATGGACACCGACGTGGCCGGCGACGAGGCGGACTGCGGCTGCGCCACCGCGACCCCGGACACCCCGTTCACCGAACTGTGCGCGCTCAGCGCCCGGTTGGCCCACCCGGTCGCCGTCCTGGACCGGGACAACGCTGTCGTGGGCGTCGTACCGCGAGCGCGTCTGGTCGGATTCCTCGCGGAGGACACGGGCGAACCTGTCGTCTGCGACGGCGGAGAGAAGGTGACCGCCCGTGCCTAGGCTGCATCTCGGCGACTGGGTCGACTCCGGTGTGAACTGGCTGGTCGCGCACATGTCCTGGCTCTTCGACGCGATCCGCGCGGTCGTCGAGGGCATGTACGACGGCATCGACGGCGTCCTCACCGCCCCCGCGCCCCTGCTGCTGGCAGGCATCTTCGCGGTCCTGGCCTGGTGGCTGCGCGGACTGACCGCGGGCGTCCTGGCCTTCGCCGGCTTCGCGCTCGTGGACTCCCTCGACCTGTGGGACCGCGCGATGTCCACCCTGGCGCTGGTCCTGGTCGCCACGGTGATCGCGCTGGTCATCTCGGTGCCGCTGGGCATCTGGGCGGCCCGCTCCAGGGCGGTCAGCGCGACCGTACGACCGGTTCTGGACCTGCTGCAGACCATGCCGTCGATGGTCCTGCTCATCCCGGCCATCCTCTTCTTCGGCCTGGGCACCGCCGCCGGCGTGATCGCCACCCTGATCTTCGCGCTCGCCCCCGGCGTCCGCATGACCGAGCTGGGCATCCGCCAGGTGGACGCCGAACTGGTCGAGGCCGCCGAGGCGTTCGGCACCACACCCCGTGACACCCTGCTGCGCGTCCAGCTGCCGCTCGCGCTGCCGACCATCATGGCCGGCGTCAACCAGGTGATCATGCTGGGCCTGTCGATGGTCGTCATCGCCGGCATGGTCGGCACCGGCGGCCTCGGCGGCGCCGTCAACGAGGCCATCGGCCAGCTCGACATCGGCTTCGGCTTCGAGGCGGGCGTCGGCATCGTCGTCCTCGCCATCTACCTCGACCGCATGACCAGCGCGCTCGGCACCCAGCTGTCCCCGCTGGGCCGCCGCGCCGCCGCCAAGGTCCGCCCCACTCCCTGGACCTACCGCCCCCGCCCGGCCGTCGCCGTGGTCGGTGTGGTCGTCCTCGCCCTGGTCGCGAGCGGTCTGGGCATCTTCGGCTCCTCGTCCGACAGCACCCCGGCCTCCGCCACGAACATCGGCCAGGGCAAGGAGATCAAGATCGGCTACATCCCCTGGGACGAGGGCATCGCCTCCACCTTCCTGTGGAAGGAACTCCTGGAGGAACGCGGATACAAGGTCACCACCAGCCAGTACGCGGCCGGCCCCCTCTACACCGGCCTCGCCACCGGCCAGCTGGACTTCGAGACCGACTCCTGGCTGCCCACCACGCACGCCGAGTACTGGAAGAAGTACGGCAAGCAGCTCGACGACCTCGGCAAGTGGTACGGCCCCACCTCCCTGGAGCTGACCGTCCCGTCGTACGTGAAGGACGTGAACTCCCTCGCGGACCTGAAGAACCACGCCTCGGAGTTCGGCGGGAAGATCGTCGGCATCGAGCCCAGCGCCGGCATGATGGGCCTGCTCAAGTCCAAGGTCCTCAAGGCATATGGCCTCGACGGGAGCTACCAGGTCGTCGACGGCTCCACGCCCGCCATGCTCGCCGAGCTCAAGCGGGCCTACGCCAAGCAGGAGCCCATCCTGGTCACCCTGTGGTCCCCGCACTGGGCCTACAGCGACTACCACCTCAAGAAGCTGAAGGACCCCCAGGGCGCCTGGGGTTCCGGCGACGGCGTGCACACCCTGTCCCGCAAGGGCTTCGCCGGGGACAACCCCGAGGTCGGCAAGTGGCTCAAGGACTTCTCGATGACGGAGCAACAGCTCACCGGCCTGGAGGCCGGGATCCAGAAGGCCGGTCAGGGCAAGGAGCAGGACGCGGTGCGGGCCTGGCTGAAGCGCAACCCGGGACTCGTCGACAAGTGGGCGCCGATCCGGAAGTGAGCGAGGGGGAGGGGGCCCGCTCCAAGCCGCACCGTCCGTGTGGCGAAGCCCACCTCTTCCCACCCGCTTCGGGCGGGGCCGGGACCCGTACTCTCTGACGCCCCGGTCCCGCCCGTTCCTGTGAGCAGCCCGTGATCCGCAGGCTTCTGCCTCTCCTGCTGTTGCTGACGGCCGCGGTGACCGTGCCGCAGTTCTCCGAGGCGAGTCCCGACCCGGCGTCGGTCGCCACCGCCCGGTTCGAGGCGCTCGCCGGGGACGTGACACGGGCGGACGGCGCGCTCTTCGACGCCCGGGACGACACCGGCCGGACCATGGACACCGCCGAGATCACCCCGATACCCGGGGCGTACGGCGGCGGCTACCTCGCGGTCTACCACACCACCCTTTCCGACGGCCGCTTCCACACGGCCGTCGCCACCTCCGCCGACCTGCGCACCTGGACCCGCCGCCACGACTTCGGCCCGGGCACCAGCCAGCCCTCCCTGCACACCGACGGCACCGGCGGATGGGTCGTCGCCTACGAGAAGGATCCGGCCAACCACATAGCGCTACGGCACTACCCAAGCCTCACCGCGCTGCTGGCGGGAACGGCCGACCGCGCGTTCGACGCGCCGCGTACCCTGTCCCGCTGCGCCGAGGGCACCCCGGACATCACCGCGGTCCACGGCGACACCGTGGAGCTGACCGGCCACTACCGCGCCGGCTGTGCCACTGACCGTCAACTCCGGGCCACCCTGCGGGACTTCACCGTCTGGCGGACCCGTCCGGATCGGCGCCTCGACCAGGCCGTCCTGGCCTGGGGCACCGCCGGGAACATCGGAGACCGCTCACGCATTGAACTGTTGGGGCAGCCCTTGGTCCTGATCGAGGGCCAGCGCCTGCGCGACGACTTCGGCAGCTGGTCGGCGTACGTCTACGATCCCGCCTCCGGCCGGGCCGACCGGCTCGGCCTGCGCACCCCCGGCGGCAGCGGCGCCTTCGCCAATCCGTCGGCCACGCTGCTCACCGACCCCGACGGCCGTCCGGCCCTCCTGGTCAGCGTCTTCATCCCGAAGGAGGAGTCCGCGCCCGGCGAGTCCGGCGAGCTCGTCTACTGGCGTGAACTGTGAGGGTCGCGCTCACCCGACGTGACGGGGATGTGACGCCCGCCTGAAACGGTTTGCCGAACATGCGTAGGGTGCAGAGAACCCAACAGAGGGGTCCGGCCGAAGCGGGGCACCCGGAAGAGTGAACGACGAGCGAAGGAGGGAGCCGGAGCGATGGGCGACCACAAAGACCAGCAGCCCGTGCGGGTGGGCGCGGCAGTCCGGCGGCGCCGCCGCGCGCTGGAGCTCACCCTCGCCGTCGTGGCCGAGCGCAGTGGCCTGTCCGTGCCCTTCCTGAGCCAGATCGAGAACGACAGGGCCCGGCCCAGCCGCACCTCCCTGGAGAAGCTCGCCGACGCCCTGCGCACCACGGCCGTCGAACTCCTCGCCGCCGCCGACCCGGCGTGCAGCGTGGACGTCGTACGCGCCGACGCCACCGAGCCGGACTTCGCGCGCAAGGTGCGCTCCCTGGTGCGCGGCCACCATCAACTGCACGCCTCGGAGTTCACCGGCGACCACGACGCCGGCCGCGAATTCCAGCACCGCAACGACGAGTTGATGTACGTCGCCGACGGCGCTGTGGAGATCGAGGCAGAAGGCCGCGCCTACCGGCTCGGCCGCGGCGACACCCTCTACCTCACCGGTGGAGTGCGGCACCGCTGGAGGGCGACGGTCCCGGACACCCGGGTGATCGTGGTGGCGGTGGCCGAACACATCGAGGCGGTCCAGGACCGCCCCCGTTGATGCGGGTGGTCTCCCTGGTGCCCTCGCTCACCGAGGCGGTCGCCGAAACGCTTCCCGAAGTCCTTGTCGGTGCCACCGACTGGTGCACGCATCCGGCCGACCTCGACGTCACCCGTGTCGGCGGTACCAAGAACCCCGAGCTGGACCGGATCCTCGCCCTCACCCCCGACCTGGTGATCGCCAACGAGGAGGAGAACCGCGCTCCCGACCTCGACGCCCTGCGGACGGCCGGTGTGGAGGTGCTGGTCACGGAGGTACGGGAGGTACCGCAGGCCTTCCGGGAGCTGGCCCGGGTGCTGACCGCGTGCGGCGCGTCCAGCCGGCCGCGCTGGCTGGACGAGGCCGAGGAGGCCTGGTCGACGCCGGTGCCCGAGCCTCGTACCACCGCGGTCGTCCCGATCTGGCGACGGCCGTGGATGGTCCTCGGCAGGGACACCTTCGCCGGGGATGTCCTCAAGCGGCTCGGGGTCGGGAATCCGTACGCCGCCGACCCCGAGCGGTACCCCCGCGTCCCGCTCGAGGAACTGAACGACGCACGGCCCGACCTGGTCGTCCTCCCGGACGAGCCCTACCGCTTCACCGCCGACGACGGCCCGGAGGCCTTCCCCGGCCTGCCGTGCGCCCTGGTCAGCGGACGGCACCTGACGTGGTACGGCCCGTCACTGGCCGAGGCGCCACGGCTGCTGGCCGGGGCCCTGCGAGCAGCTCTCCGCTGAGCAGTCCGCGTACGGTGCCGGCGGCGGCCGCGAGCCAGCCGGCGACGAGCAGGACGTACAGCCCCACCGCCAGCCAGTCGCACACCGCGAGCCCGGTGTGCCGGCCCAGCGCGGCGGCGCCCGTGACACAGGTCCCCACCGGGAAGGTGAAGGCCCACCACGTCATGGCGAACCGCATACCGTGCCGCCGCGCCCGCACCACATGGGCGACCGCCAGCGCCAGCCACAGCAGCGCGAACCCCATGACCGGAACGCCGTACAGCACGGCGAGGAGGCCGAAACCGGCGGCGTACGGGGCCGGTACGACCCCGGGGGCGAGGTCCGCGAAGGCACCCACCGCGGTGGTGGACTGTCCGAGCGGGCCCAGCACCAGGAAGATCGTGGGGGTGAGCGCAAGGGGCAGCGGACCGCCGGTGACCAGCCGGGCGAAGACGAGCGTCAGCATCAGCAGCGTGGCCAGCAGGCTCAGCCCGAAGAGCGCGAAGCAGCCGTAGAGCAGGGTCTCGCGCGGCTGCCCGGGCGGCAGGTGCGGGACCAGCCGCGGCCCGAGCGCGGCCGACACCATGGGCGCGACCAGCGGCAGCAGCCACACCGGGGTGGCCTGAGCGGGCTCGACCCGATGCCGTACGGCCAGCAGGTACGGCACGGTGACGGCGGCCGCGAGCCCCACGGCCGTACCGGCGACGAACAGCACGGCGTCGAGGGCCACGGCCGCGGGCTCGCCGATCCAGTCCTGCCCGAGGGCGAGGGCGCCGCCGCCGACCGCGAGCAGGGCCATGGAGAGGCAGCCGTAGAAGGGGGCCACGGCGGGGTCGCGGAGGTGGGCGCGGGCCTGGTCGGGGTGGTGGGTCCAGTGCAGGGCCCGGGCGGCCAGCAGGACCACGAGTTGCAGCAGGGACAGCGCCCAGACGCCGACGAACAGCTCGTGCAGGCCGTCGACACCGAGCGCGGCGCCGCCGAGGGCGAGGGCCGCGGTGCCCATGACGGCTGCGTACCAGTTGGGGCCGAGATGCCGGACTGAGGTGACCATGAACCAACCGTCCCGCTGATGCGGGGGCGCGACCAGGGAGTCCGTGTCTATGGGGGCATAAGCTGGTCTTATGAGCACGACGGGCGAGACGGGGGATCGGGCGGCAGGCGGCACGCTGGCGCACCGCGTGCCGGACCTCGGTGCGCTGGAGCTGCTCCTGGCGGTGGCGCGGCTGGGCAGTCTCGGGGCGGCGGCCCGGGAGGTCGGCATCACCCAGCCGGCGGCCAGCAGCCGGATCCGCTCGATGGAACGGCAGCTGGGGGTGGCCCTCGTCGACCGCTCACCCCGCGGCTCACGGCTCACCGACGCGGGGGCGCTGGTGACCGACTGGGCGCGGCGGGTGGTGGAGGCGGCCGAGGCCTTCGACGCGGGGGCGCAGGCGCTGCGGGACCGACGGGACTCGCGGCTGCGGGTCGCGGCCAGCATGACCATCGCCGAGTACCTCCTTCCCGGCTGGCTGCTCGCGCTGCGCGCGCAGCGCCCCGACACGGCGGTGTCCCTGCTGGCCGGCAACTCGGCGGCGGTGGCCGAACGGCTGCTCGCGGACGAGGCGGACCTGGGCTTCGTGGAGGGGCTGACGGTTCCGCAGGGCCTGGACTCGACGGTGATAGCCCACGACCGCCTGATCGTGGTGACGGCCCCCGCGCATCCGTGGGCCCGCCGCCGGCGCCCGCTGGCGGCCGAGGAGCTGGCGGCGACCCCCCTGATCCTCCGCGAACGCGGCTCCGGCACCCGCCAGGTCCTCGACGCGGCGCTGGGCGGTCTGGCCCGCCCGCTGATCGAGCTGTCGTCGACGACGGCGGTGAAGGCGTCGGCGGTCGGCGGCGCGGGCCCGGCGGTCCTGAGCGAACTGGCGGTGGGCGAGGAACTGGCGATGCGGCGCCTGGTGAGCATCCCGGTGGAGGGCATCGCGCTACGGCGCGACCTGCGAGCGGTCTGGCCGACGGGCCACCGCCCGACCGGCCCGGCCCGCGAGCTGCTTTCCCTGACCCGGGGGTGAGGGACCTTCGCCCATCCGGCTCGGTCACTTGACGGGGAGCGGTCGGAAAACACACCCCGTCCGGCCCTCGAGGACGATGCCGTCCAGGCCGACGCGGGGGCGGGGGGGCTGGGGCCGGCGGGGCGAGCCCCCTGGAGGACGGGACGGGTAGCGGCGGCGGGGCGAAAAACCCTTCGCGGCGGTCGGCCCGCGACCTCCACCATCACCCCATGCCCACCCCCGCCCCACCCGCCGAAGGCACCCGTACTCCCTGGGAAGCCCTCCCCGCCCCCGTCCGTGCCGCCGTCGCCGACCTGCTCGGCGGCGCTCCGGTCACCCACGCCGCCACCCAACCCGGCGGCTTCTCCCCGGGCGTCGCCGCCCGGATCCGCACCGCCGCCCACCGCACCGCCTTCGTCAAGGCGGTCAGCTCCGACTCCAACCCCCACAGCCCCGCCCTCCACCGTGCGGAGGCCCGCAACGCCGCCGCCCTCCCCGTCTCCGTTCCCGCGCCCCGCCTCCTCGGCAGCTACGACGACGGCACCTGGGTGGCCCTGGTCTTCGAGGAGATCGACGGCCGCCAGCCCCGCATCCCCTGGCGTCCGGACGAACTGCGTCGCGTCCTCGACGCCGTCGCCGCCCTCGGCAGCACCCTCACCCCTTCCCCTGTCGCCGCCCCGCCCGCCGCCGAGCACCTCGGAGACACCTTCGACGGCTGGCGCGCCCTGACCGAGGCACCCGACGGCGTCGCCGACCGCCTCGGCACGTGGACCGTCTCCCATCTCGCCGAGCTGGCCGCCCTCGCCGCGCCCTGGCGGGATTCCGTCGCCGGCGACACGCTCGCCCACGCCGACCTGCGCGCCGACAACATGCTGCTGACGGCCGACGGCTCAGTCGTCTTCGTCGACTGGCCGCACGCGGTGCGGGCCGCCCCCTGGTTCGACCTCCTGGTGATGCTGCCGTGCGTACGGGCGCAGGGCGGCCCGGACCCGGAGGACGTGTTCACCGCGCATCCGCTCGGCCGGGACGCCGAGCCGGCTGCCGTCACGGCCGCACTCGCCGCGCTGACCGGCTACTTCCTGGAGCACTCGGTGCGGCCCGCGCCGCCCGGCCTGCCCACCCTGCGCCCGTTCCAGCGCGCGCAGGGCGACGCGGCCCTGGCCTGGCTCAGGTCGCGGCTGTGATCAGTGCCCGCATCACCCGCAGGTCCTCGCCCATCTCGGGGTGCCACTGCACTCCGAGGACCCAGCCGTGGCCGGCGGGGAGTTCGATCGCCTCGACCGTCCCGTCGGCGGCGTGGGCCGAGGCCAGCAGGCCGGTGCCCAGGCGGTCCACCGCCTGGTGGTGGAAGGTGGGGACGGCGCTCTCCTCCGGGACGGTGTCGGCGTACCGCGTTCCGGGAACCGGCTTCACCGCGTGGTGGCCGAAGACTCCCGGCACCTCCGCGTGCCCGTCTATGTGCTGGACGAGGGTGCCGCCGAGGGCGACGTTCAGGAGCTGCATGCCCCGGCAGATCCCGAGCAGCGGTGTGCCCGCCGTCAGCGCCGCGTCGATCAGGGCCAGCTCCCAGGTGTCCCGGGCGCGCGCGGGGCGGCCGGTGCGGGGGTCGGGTTCGGCGCCGTAGCGGACCGGCTCCACGTCCGGGCCGCCCGCGATCACCAGACCGTCCAGGCGGGCCACCGTCGCCGCCGCGTGCTCCGGGTCGTCCGGCGGCAGCAGCGCGGCCAGGCCGCCCGCCCGCTGGACCAGACGTGGGTAGCCGGCCGGCAGCAGGGCCGCCTCCAGCTCCCAGACGCCCCAGCGCGCCCCGGCCTCCAGGTATGTGCTCACGCCGATCAGCGGCCGTCCGGCCATGGACCCTCCCTCAAAGGTGTGCGTCCACACCTTTATGGCACGGCGAGGGGCCGTTACGCCAGAAAGCCCCGGAGCAGAGCGGCCGTCCCCGCGCAGTGCTCCCGCATCATCTCGCGGGCGCCGTCCGCGTCCCCGTCCAGGACCGCCTCCACCAGGGCGATGTGCTGGCGCTGCGAGTGCTCCAGGTTGCGGACCAGGAGCGGGATGCAGTCGAGCAGGTCGTTGACGGTCGCCCGGACCGCCGCGTACTGGGCGGTCAGGGACGGCGAGCCGCACAGTTCGGCGATCGTGAGGTGGAGCAGGGTGTCCAGGCGGCGGTAGTCCGCGAGCGGTGCCTCGTGGGTGCGGGCCAGGGCGTCGCGGAGACGGTCCGCCTGGTCGCCCGACAGCCCGTGCGCCGCGCACAGTCCGGCCGCGCCCACCTCGAGGACCTCGCGGAAGCGCAGCACGTCCTCGATGTCGACCTCGGCGATCCGGCGCCGCAGCTCGTCCTCGCCGCCCGCGTCGGCGCGCGGCAGCACGAACGTGCCGCCGTACCGACCGCGCCGGGACTCCACCAGACCCTGGTCCTGGAGCACCTTCAGCACCTCGCGCAGCGTCACCCGGCTGATCCCCAGCCGCTCCGCCAGCTCCCGCTCGGCGGGCAGCCGCTCGCCGCCCGGAACCAGGCCCAGCCGGACGACCTGGAGGATCTGCTCCAGCGCCTCCTCGAAGCCGTTGCCCGCCCGTACCGGTCGCAGTACCGGCGTCAACGGGTCGTCGAGGGCGCCGTCCGCATCCAGCGACATATGGCCGTACCCCCTTCCCAAGCAATGGTTCTCGCCAATACCTTAGAACTCCCGGCCCGGCCGCAGCAGCGCGATGAAGCCCAAGGAGTCCTCCCGTGGCAGACCGCACACCCCCGCTCAGCGTCGAGGAACTGCACACCCTCGTCGCGAGCGGTGAGATCGACACTGTCGTCCTGGCCTTCCCCGACATGCAAGGGCGGCTGCAGGGAAAGCGGTTCGCCGCCCGCTTCTTCCTCGACGAGGTCCTGCGCCACGGCACCGAGGGCTGCAACTACCTGCTCGCCGTCGACACCGAGATGAACACGGTCGAGGGCTACGCCATGTCCTCCTGGGACCGCGGCTACGGCGACTTCGCCATGCACCCCGACCTCGCCACCCTCCGCCGGGTGCCCTGGAACGCGGGCACCGCCATGCTCATCGCCGACCTCGCCTGGAACGACGGCTCCCCGGTCGTCGCCGCGCCCCGGCAGATCCTCCGCCGCCAGCTGGAGCGCCTCGCCGAACTCGGCTACACCGCACAGGTCGGTACGGAGCTGGAGTTCATCGTGTTCAAGGACACGTACGAGGCCGCCTGGGACGCCAACTACCGCGGGCTGACCCCGGCCAACCAGTACAACATCGACTACTCGGTGCTCGGGACCGGCCGGATCGAGCCGCTGCTGCGCCGCATCCGCAACGAGATGGCCGCCGCCGGCCTCACCGTCGAGTCCGCCAAGGGCGAGTGCAACCCGGGCCAGCACGAGATCGCGTTCCGCTACGACGAGGCCCTGGTCACCTGCGACCAGCACGCCGTCTACAAGACCGGCGCGAAGGAGATCGCCGCCCAGGAGGGCGTCTCCCTCACCTTCATGGCCAAGTACAACGAACGCGAGGGCAACTCCTGCCACATCCACCTGTCGTTGACGGACCCGGACGGCGCAGGCGTCTTCGCCGCCGAGGACGGCATGTCCGAGGTCATGCGGCACTTCCTCGCCGGACAGCTCGCCGCCCTGCGTGACTTCTCGCTCCTGTACGCGCCCAACATCAACAGCTACAAGCGGTTCCAGCCGGGCTCCTTCGCCCCGACCGCGGTCGCCTGGGGCCACGACAACCGCACCTGCGCGCTGAGAGTCGTCGGCCACGGCCGCTCCCTGCGCTTCGAGAACCGGCTGCCCGGCGGCGACGTCAACCCGCACCTCGCCGTCGCCGGCCTGGTCGCGGCCGGGCTGTACGGCGTCGAGCAGAAACTCGAACTCCCCGAGCCCTGCCCCGGCAACGCCTACACCGCCGACTTCGCGCACGTCCCGACCACCCTCCGGGAGGCCGCCGAGCTGTGGGAGAACAGCCCCATCGCCAGGGCCGCCTTCGGCGACGAGGTCGTCGCGCACTACCGCAACATGGCCCGCGTCGAGCTGGCCGCCTTCGACGCCGCGGTGACCGACTGGGAGCTGCGCCGCTCCTTCGAACGCATGTGAGGCACCACTTGTCGCAACAGTACGAACTCGACGTCCTCAACCCGGCCACGGAGGAGGTGATCGTGACCGTCTCGGGGGCTGTTGAGGAGGACATCGACACCGCCGTACGACGGGCCGCCGGGGCCCAGCGGCGGTGGGCCGCGCTCGCGCCCGGCGACCGGGCCCGGCTGCTGCGCCGGTTCGCCGTCGTCGTCGACGAACACCGCGAGGAGCTCGCACAGCTGGAGGTCCGGGAAGCCGGGCACACCATCGGCAACGCCCGCTGGGAGGCGGGCAACGTCCGCGACCTGCTCGACTACGCGGCCGGCGGCGTGGAGCGGCTGACCGGGCGCCAGATCCCGGTACCCGGCGGCCTCGACATCACCCTCCTGGAACCCCTCGGGGTCGTCGGCGTGATCGCCCCCTGGAACTTCCCCATGCCGATCGCGGCCTGGGGGACCGCCCCCGCCCTCGCGGCCGGCAACGCGGTGATCCTGAAACCCGCCGAGACCACCCCCCTCACCGCCCTCCGCCTCGCCGAACTAGCCCTGGCGGCGGGCCTCCCCGAGCACCTCTTCCAGGTGCTGCCCGGCCGCGGCGACATCGCGGGCGAGGCCCTGGTCCGCCACCCCGGCGTCGCCAAGATCGTGTTCACCGGCTCCACCCGCGTCGGCAAGCGCATCATGGCGCTCTGCGCGGACCAGGTGAAGCGCGTGACCCTCGAACTCGGCGGCAAGAGCCCCAACATCGTCTTCGCCGACGCCGACATCGAGGCCGCCGCGGCCGCCGCCCCCATGTCCTTCCTGGACAACTCCGGCCAGGACTGCTGCGCCCGCACCCGCATCCTCGTCCAACGGTCCGTCCACGACCGCTTCCTGGAACTCCTCGCCCCCGCGATCGAGTCCGTCACCGTCGGCGACCCGGCCGACGAGAAGACCGACATGGGCCCGCTGATCTCCAGGTCCCAGCTGGAACGCGTCCGTTCGTACGTCGACCCCGACGCGCCCGGCATCCGGGGCAAGGCACCCGAGGGCCCCGGCTTCTGGTTCCCGCCGACCGTCCTGACCGGCGTCGACCCGCACGCGCGCGTGGCCGTGGAGGAAGTCTTCGGACCCGTCGCCGCCGTTATCCCCTTCGACGACGAGGCCGACGCGGTCCGCATCGCCAACGACAGCGACTACGGCCTCTCCGGCTCCCTGTGGACCCGTGACGTCGGCCGCGCCCTGCGCGTCTCCCAGGCCGTCAAGGCCGGCAACCTGTCCGTCAACTCCCACTCCAGCGTCCGCTACTGGACCCCCTTCGGCGGCTACAAGCAGTCGGGGATCGGCCGCGAACTCGGCCCGGACGCGCTCACCGCCTTCACCGAGACCAAGAACGTCTTCATCAGCACGGAGGGCCCCGCACAGTGACCGCTGAGACCCCTGACATCGTCTGCCGCCGACTCGTCGGCCGCACCGCCGTCATCACCGGAGCCGGCAGCGGCATCGGCCTCGCCACCGCACGGCGGCTCGCCTCCGAGGGCGCGCACGTCGTCTGCGGCGATGTCGACGACACCCGCGGCAAGGCCGCCGCCGAGGAGGTCGGCGGGCTCTTCGTGAAGGTGGACGTCACCGACGCCGAACAGGTCGAGGCCCTCTTCCAGACGGCCTACGACACCTACGGCAGCGTCGACATCGCCTTCAACAACGCCGGCATCTCGCCGCCCGACGACGACTCCATCCTGGAGACCGGCCTGGAGGCCTGGAAGCGCGTCCAGGAGGTCAACCTCACCTCCGTCTACCTGTGCTGCAAGGCCGCCATCCCCTACATGCGGCGCCAGGGCAAGGGCTCCATCATCAACACCGCTTCCTTCGTGGCCCGGATGGGCGCGGCGACCTCACAGATCTCGTACACCGCGTCCAAGGGCGGAGTTCTGGCCATGTCCCGCGAACTGGGCGTCCAGTTCGCCCGCGAGGGCATCCGCGTCAACGCGCTCTGCCCGGGACCGGTCAACACCCCCCTCCTCCAGGAACTGTTCGCCAAGGACCCCGAGCGGGCCGCCCGCCGCCTCGTCCACATCCCGCTGGGCCGGTTCGCCGAGGCCGAGGAGATCGCCGCCGCCGTCGCCTTCCTGGCCAGCGACGACTCCTCGTTCGTCAACGCCAGCGACTTCCTGGTGGACGGCGGGATCTCCGGGGCGTACGTCACACCCCTGTAGGAGCCGCCCCAACTCCCGTCCTACAGTGCGGGAGTGAGCATGACGCCGCCCGGCTGGTACTGCGACCCACTGGCTCCGCACCTGGAGCGCTGGTGGGACGGCAGGACCTGGACCGCGCACCGGCGCACCCCGTCCGGTCTCCCCGCGCCGCCGACCCCGCCGGCGGCCGGGGCGTCCGGACGCGCCAAGGCGGTCGCGCTGATATCCGCCGGGGCCGTGCTGGCGACGGCGATCGCCGGCGGCGCGACCGTGCTGCGCACCGACGGGCTGCGCGCCGGCACGGACACCACGATCAACACCGCCCCCACCGGCCCACCGCCGCCGTCCCTCGTGGTCGACCAGCTCAACGGCATCACCCTGCCGGTCCCGACCGGCTGGACCAGCCCCTCGTACCTCGCCCAGGACGACGTCGTGATGACCACCGACGGCACCTACGCCTGCCCGGCCGACACCGGCCGGTGCCGGCACGGCGAGGTCCTCAGCCGTACGGCGGGCAGCGCCGACGGCACCTCCGCGCGCACCGTCGCCGAACGGGACGTACCGGACGCGGCCGAGGCGGCCTACGGCCACGATCCCGGCGGCCGCCGGCCCTTCGGCGGCATCCGGTCCCACCAGGTCGTCAAGGCCGGGCGGGTCGCGGTCGCCGGCGGCGACGGATACCTGGTGCGCTGGCGGGTGCGGACAGCCGAGGGACCCGGCGGCTACGTCCAGTCCCTCGCCTTCCCCTCCCACACCGGCGTCCCGGCCCCGGTCGTCGTCCGGTTCGTCTTCGACGCCGGCCCGGACGGACCGCCGCTGTCCGACATGGAATCGATCGCCGGCGGCATCCGCCCGGTGGACCGGAAACCGGAGGGTTAGAGGAAGGTGTGACCTTCCCCGCGGTACGTCGGCACGGTCGCCGTCACCCGGTCGCCCTCGACCAGATGCAGCTCGGCGAACCGCTCGCACAGCTCGCCCGCCTTGGCGTGCCGGAACCACACCTTGTCGCCGATCAGCAGGTCGTCCGCCGCCGAGCCGAGCAGCGGGGTCTGCACCTCGCCGGGGCCCTCCTGCGGGTCGTACGACAGCCCCTGCGGCAGGTACGGCACCGGCAGCCGGTCGGGGCCCGCGGCGCCCGAGGCCGGGTAGCCGCCGCCGAGGACGGTGACGACCCCGACACCGGGCCGCCGGACCACCGGCATGGCGAACAGGGCGGCCGGCCGGCCGGTGAACGACGTGTAGTTGTCGAAGAGCCGGGGCACGTACAGGCCCGACCCGGCCGCTATCTCGGTGACCGCGTCCTCCGCCGCCGTGGTCTGCACACTTCCCGTGCCGCCGCCGTTGACGAACTCCAGGTCCGGCACCACCGCCCGGACCGCCCGCACCACCGCGGCGCGCCGCTCGGCCAGCTCACGGCGGGCGGTGGCCTGCATCAGCCGGACCGCGCGGGAGCGCAGCGGCCGGCCGGCGACACGGTCCCCGACCCCGGCGATGTGCCCCTCGTACGCCATGATCCCGACCAGCTCGAAGCCCGGCCGCCGGGCCACGGTCCGCGCCAGGTCGGCGAGCTGGGCGGGGGAGTACAGCGGCGAACGCCGGGCCCCGACCCGCACCCGGCCGCCGAGCAGCTTCAGCGAGGTGTCCAACTCCAGGCAGACCCGCACCACTTCGTTCCCGCCGGCGCGGGCCGCGTCGATCAGGTCGAGGTGCGCCGGGTCGTCGATCATCACCGTCACGGCGGCGGCCAGCTTGGGGTCGGCGGCCAGCTCGGCGAACCGGGCCCGGTCCGCGGACGGATAGGCGAGCAGGATGTCCTCGAACCCCGAGCGCGCGAGCCACAGCGACTCCGCGAGCGTGAAGGACATGATCCCGGCGAAACCGTCCTTCGCGAGGACCCGTTCCAGCAGGTGCCGGCAGCGTACGGACTTGCTCGCGACCCGTACCGGCTTGCCGCCGGCCCGGCGCACGAGATCGTCCGCGTTGGCGTCGAAGGCCTCCAGATCGACGATCGCGAGAGGGGCGTCCAGATGGGCGGTGGCCCGGTCGTAACGGGCCCGGTCGGCGGCGCGCGCAGTCATGAACGAAGCCTGCCAGACAGGATTACCGCAGGGTAGGGGGACGATACGGGCAGATGCCCCGGGGTCGTGGACTGGTTCCCGTTCGCCCTCGGACAACCCGTAGAGTGACGCGCACGTACGGCGGAACGACCCCGGCCGCCTGACCCGCGCCGGGATGCGGATCCGCGGGTGCGGGTATGCGTGCCCGGGGGCGGACGTCTGTCGCGCCGAGGAGCACGCCGGCCCGTACGCGGAGTTGGCCCGGGCAGGAGGAAACGGGGGCGTATGAGCACGGAAGCGCGGCACGCCCCGATCCCGCGACGCCCTTCGCCCGATCCCGCGCAGGCCGCCGACGGGGCGGCCGGCCACGGTGAGGATCCGGATGCGGCTGCGGCCGACGCGACCGGTCGGACCGGCGGCCCGGGGTTCTTCGACCGGCCGAACCGGGTGAACTGGTCGCACGGGTCCGACGTATCCACTGGTAGGGCCGACACCACCGGGCAGGACCAGCTGCCGGGACGGCCCGGCGTGCAGCAGAGTCGTGAGGACCGGACGAGTCGGGGCGGTGCGGTGGCGCAGGGCGAGCAGGGTGCGGGGGACAGGCCGGGCGCCCGCCCGGCGTCCGCCGAACGCATCACACGCCCCCGCTATCCCGACCTCCGTCCCCCGCAGAGCCCGCCCACCGCGCCCCCACCCCCTGCCTCGGCCCGCTTCCCGGACACCCCACCCACCGCCTCCGCCCGGGAAACCGACCGCACCACACCGCCTGCCACCTCCGCCGGACAAACCGGCCGGTCCGCGCCGCCCGCGTCCTCCGGGTCCTCCGGGTCCTCCGGGTCCTCCGGGTCCTCCAGCCGGGAGGGTGGCGGCAGCACACCGTCCGTGGCTTCCGGGCGGCAGAGCGGCCGGTTCGCGTCCCCCGGCCGGGAGGGTGGCGGCAGCACACCGCCCGCGGCTTCCGGGTGGCAGGGCGGCCGGTCCGGGACGCCCGGGTCGGCCGGTCGTGAGGACCGCCGGACCGAATCGTTCGTGTCCCCGGGGCGGGAGAGCGGCGGTGTCGCACCGTCCGGGGCCTCCGGGTGGGAGAGCGGTCGGAGTGCGCCGCCCGCGTTTTTGGACCCGGTGGTCCGCCGGACCGAATCGCCGGCGACGCCCGAAGAGGATCGCCGAAACGAACGGCCGGCGTCTCCCGGAAGGGAGGGCGGTCGCGGTACGCAGTCCCGGCCGCCGTACGGGCCCGGGCTGTCGGCCCGGCGTCCGGAGTCCGCTTCGGAGTCGACCGCCTCGCTTCGTCCCGTCCGTGCCGCGGAGGAACCGGAGACGTCGTCGGACGGGCGGCGCGGTGCCGCCGGACCGGCGTCCGCCGGCGAGACGGCCCGAGGTTCCTCCGACATGCCCGGGGCCAAGCGGCCCGAGCGGCCGCGCAGTGACTTCCCGGCCTCCTTCGGTACGCCGGAGTCGGGGAGCGCCTGGAGCCCGCACATGCGGACGTTCCCGGTGCCGACGGCCCCGCCGCGCCCCGCGACGCCTCCGAAGACGACTCCGCCGCCCCGCCCGGCGAAGCCCCCCAAGCCGACCACCCCGCCGCCCCCGCCCCGGCCCACGGCACCCCCGGACCCCGGCGTCGCCCCGCCGTCCCGTGACAGCGCCTCCTCGCCGCACGACCCCGGCCCGTTGCCGGATCCCGCGATGTCCTGGGCCGCCGCCGCGGGAACTCCCGGCGGCAACCGGCCCGTTGTCACGTTCGGCGAGCCCGAGGGGTACGACGAGCGGGGCTGGGGGCGGTCGTTGGTCAGTCGGGTGGCGCCCCGAACCGCCGCTGCCGCCGCCTGCATGGTGCTCGGCCTGGGCCTCATCGGCGGTGCGGTGACCGGAAGCTGGATCATCGACGACGACGGTGACGTGGCGGCGGCGAGCAGCTTCAGCGCGGCCGCCGGCCTGTGGCACAACGTGCCCGTCGACGAACTCTTCCCGCCCACCGTGCTGGGCACCGGCGCCGGCCCCGGCGGAGCCGACCGCACCTGGACACGGATCGCCGTCGCCCCCGCCACCGGCTGTGCCGACGCCTTCGATCCGCTGCTGCGCAAGGCGCTCGGCCCCGTCGGCTGCCAGCGCCTGATCCGGGCCACCTACACCGACGCCACCCAGAGCTATGTGACCACCGTGGGGCTGCTGTTCACCAAGGCCGACCCGGCCGGGATGACCGCCCTCGCCAAGCGGTTCGAGGACGAGCACCTGGACCGCCGTACCGACCTGATGCCCCTCCCGTACGCCGCCAAGGGCACCGCCGCCGAGCGGTTCGGCCGGCACCAGCGCGCCTCCTGGACGATCTCCGTGCTCACCGACGCCCCGGTCGTCGCCTACGCCGTCTCCGGCTGGGCCGACGGCCGCAGCGTCGACACCCCGCAGTCCGCCGCCGACGCGGAGGCGTCCGGCGCCACCACGGCCGCGGCCCAGGCCGGCCTCGGCAACGAGGCCCAGGGCCTGGCTGACCGCATCGAGCGGCGACTGCGGCAGAACACCACAGGCCCGGCAACGGAGAAGCCCTCATGAAGCGCCGCGCAACCGGGGCCGCGGTGAGCCTGCTGCTCGCCGGCTCGCTCGCCCTCCTGCCGTCCACGACCGCCTACGCCGACGGCATCCGCGCCCAGCAGTGGGGCCTGTCCGCCCTGCACCTCGACGAGGCCTGGGGGACCACCAAGGGCAAGGGCGTCACCGTCGCCGTCCTGGACACCGGTGTCGAGGCCGACCACCCCGACCTGGTCGGCAACGTCCTCACCGCCAAGGACATGATCGGCTTCGGCGCCAAGCCCGGCGAGCGCACCTGGGCCCGGCACGGCACCGCCATGGCCGGCATCATCGCCGGTCACGGCCACGGGACCGGCAACGACGACGGCGTGATGGGCGTCGCCCCGGAAGCCAAGATCCTGCCGGTCCGGGTCATCCTCGAAGACGGCGACAGCGCCCGCGGCAAGGCCCGCTCCACCCGGGGCAACGCCCTCGCCGAGGGCATCCGCTGGGCCGCCGACCACGGCGCCGACGTCATCAACCTCTCCCTCGGCGACGACTCCGACTCCGCGCACCCCGAGCCCAGCGAGGACGAGGCCATCCAGTACGCCCTGAAGAAGGACGTCGTGGTCGTCGCCTCGGCCGGCAACGGCGGCGACAAGGGTGACCACATCTCCTACCCGGCCGCCTACCCGGGTGTCATCGCCGCCACCGCGGTGGACAAGTTCGGCACCCGCGCCGCCTTCTCCACCCGCCGCTGGTACGCGACGGTCAGCGCACCAGGCGTCGACATCGTCATCGCCGACCCGGACCACAAGTACTACGAGGGGTGGGGCACCAGCGCCGCCTCCGCCTTCGTGTCGGGCGCCGTCGCCCTGCTCAAGGCCGCCCATCCCGGCCTCACCCCGGCCCAGATCAAGAAGCTCCTGGAGGACACGGCCCGCGACGCCCCGTCCGGCGGCCGGGACGACTCACGGGGCTTCGGCATGATCGACCCGGCGGCGGCGATCAAGGACGCGGCCAGGCTGAGGACACAGAGCCTCACGTCGGCGTCGTACGGCAAGAAGTACTTCGGCCCGGGCCCGGACACGGAGAAGGAGACAACGAGCGCGACGGACTGGGCGGCCCCTCTGGCGGGCGGCGCGGGCGGTGTGCTCCTGGTGGCGGCGGGAGTGCTGTGGCGTAACCGCCGCCGGACGATTTGAAACGCCCCCAGGACAAGCGCCCTTTAGGGGCGCGGGGAACTGCGCGACCAGCCCCCACCGGTCCCGCACCCGCCCGCGAACCGTTGCACCCTCCCCCTACTGCGAAGCCAAAGCAGACGCAGACGAATCACCTTCTGCGAAGGACCCCACCGCCGCCTTCGCCGCCGCCTCCACCAGCGCAATCCCCTTCGCCTGGCTCACCGTCCCCTTGGACAGCACCGCGACCAGATAGTCGGTCCCGCCCACCGTCACCCGCCCGATGCTGTTGACATCCCACAGCCCGGTCGAACTCCGCGCCAGCCACCCGTTCTTCAGCGCGAACTCCGAACCGTCCGCGGCGGCCGAAACCCCCCACCGCTGGTCGGACTCGACCGTCTTCATCAGGCCCTGCAGATACGACCGCGAGGCCTCGCTCAGTTTCGAATCGTCCCCGAACACCTGCTGGAGCAGGGTGAGTTGATCCGCTGCCGTGGTCTGGGTCAGCCCCCACAGCGCCCCTTCGCCGCCTTCGGTGTCCGTCAGCCCGAAGCGCTTGTTCGCCGCGTCCAGGCCCGCCGCCTTGCCGATGATGTCCCACAGCTCCGACGCGGACGTGTTGTCGCTGTTCTCGATCATCTTCGTGGCGTACGCCTTCTCCGTCGCCGTCAGATGCCGCCCCGCGTCCTGCGCCTGGAGCAGCAGCGTCGCCAGGATGTCGACCTTGACGATGCTCGCGGTGTCGAACGCGGCCTCGCCGTAGGCCGCGCTGTCGCCGGAGTCCGGATCGAGGACGGCCGCCGACACCTTCGCCCCGGACGGCACGGTCACCGTCTCCATCGCCGTGCTCAGCAGCGCGTCCCGGTCCACGGCCGGCTCCGTCACGGGTTCCACCGATGCCTCCCCGCTCGCCGAGGCCGGTGAAGAGGAAGAAGAGGAAGAGGAAGGGGCAGAGGGCGTCGGCGACGCAGCCGAGGATACGGTGCCGCCGTCGCGGGCATGCGCCTTGACATACACGGTCCCCGCCGCGGTGACGCCGAGGACGGCGACCGTGGCGAGGGAGATGTAGAGAAGAGCCCGGCGCCGGGGCCGGGCACGGCGCCGGGCCCGCCGGGATCCTGGGGTGGCTCTGGGGGACTCCATGCCCGCGATGCTCGGGGCGGGGACTGTGCGATCCGTTTGCTGGACGTTAGAAGTAGGTCAGGGATATCTGAGAATCCCGTGAAAACCGTGTCGATCCGGTTTCAGGGGTCGCACAACCGCAGCAGCATCCCCCCGATAGGGTCGGGGACCGTGGTGAACAAGAACATTCCCGACTCCGGCTACTCCGCCGACGACGGCTCCGCCGACCCCCGGCTGGCCGCCGCGCTGGCCGCCTGGGCCGAGGACCGCACGGCGGTGGGGCCCGTCCTGGCGGCACTGAAGGGTGCCCGGCTGCTCGTCCCGGTGGTGGCCGTCCTCGGCGAGGTGGAGGAGGACGGGAACGGACTGCGCCGCGAGAAGACCAGCGACATGGCCGTGCCCACCCTGAAGGCCGGTCACCGCACCGCCCTGCCCGCCTTCACCTCCACCGAGTCGCTGGCCCGCTGGGACCCGGCGGCGCGGCCCGTCGCCGTACCCCTGCACCAGGCGCTCCAGGCCGCCGTGCACGAGAAGGCGGACACGGTGGTGCTGGACCTGGCGGGGCCGGTGCCGTTCGAACTGACCGGACCGGCGCTGCTCGCGCTCGCGGAGGGGCGGACGACGGTCGACCCGCTCGCCGACCCGGCCGTGATCGAGGCCGTCCGTACGGTGGTGGCCGCCGAGCCCGCCGTACGCCGTGCCCACCTCGGGCCGGGCCAGGCCGACGGCACCCTCGCGCTGGTCCTCGACCCGGCCGCACCGCCCGCCGAGACCGCCCAGGCCGTCGCCGGGCGGCTCGCCGCCGACGAGACACTGCGGGCCCGCCTGGTACGCGGCCTCGACCTGGCGCTGCTGCCGGCCGGGGCCGTGCCGCCGGGCGAGCCCTTGTACGTGCGGAACTGACGGCTAGCCGTAGACCGGGCCGGTGTACTTCTCGCCGGGGCCCTGGCCCGGTTCGTCGGGGACGGTGGAGGCCTCGCGGAAGGCCAGCTGGAGCGACTTCAGGCCGTCCCGCAGCGGGGCCGCGTGAAAGGAGCTGATCTCGGTCGCGGACGCGTCGAGCAGCCCGGCGAGGGCGGTGACCAGCTTGCGGGCCTCGTCCAGGTCCTTGTACTTGTCGCCCTCCCCTTCTTGTGGGGCCAGACCGAGCTTCACGGCGGCGGCGCTCATCAGGTTGACGGCGACCGTCACGATCACCTCGACCGCGGGGACCTCGGCGATGTCGCGGGTCATCTCGTCGAAGTCGGGCCGGCCGGCGTCACCGGTGCCAGGAAGGGGCGTTTCACTCATGACGCACACGATAGGCGCAGCGGGCGCGGGGCTCCGACCTGACCCCAGGACGCCCCAATTGGTCCTCTCTCTGCTTTGCTGCTAACCTTGTGTGACGACCGGCCGAACAGGTATGCCTCACGGCTCACCGACCCGGCCCACAAGTGGAGGCTTCGAACTCCCACCTGACCGCCCTGCTGGGCGGCGGGTCACCGGTCAGACGGTCGCTTCGCCGTTACGGCGACGGCGTTCCGTCCGATAGTGCGCCCCGCGATCCCCGCGGCGGTGCTCCGGTAGTTCGAGGAGCCCTGCCTGTGATCGTCCGGGGCATTTTTTGTGCTTCGGTGCGGTTAGGTCTCACGAGAAGAGACGTTACGCGGCTGTCCGCCAGACCGTCGCGTGGTGCTACCGAGGAGGATCCATCAGCACCGAGCCCCGCATCAACGACCGGATTCGCGTTCCCGAGGTGCGACTTGTCGGTCCCAGTGGCGAGCAGGTGGGCATCGTCCCCCTGGCCAAGGCACTGGAGCTTGCGCAGGAGTACGACCTCGACCTGGTCGAGGTGGCGGCGAGCGCACGCCCGCCGGTCTGCAAGCTCATGGACTACGGCAAGTTCAAGTACGAGTCGGCCATGAAGGCCCGTGAGGCGCGCAAGAACCAGGCGCACACGGTCATCAAGGAAATGAAGCTCCGGCCGAAGATCGACCCGCACGACTATGACACCAAGAAGGGTCACGTCGTACGGTTCCTCAAGCAGGGCGACAAGGTCAAGATCACGATCATGTTCCGTGGTCGCGAGCAGTCCCGGCCCGAGCTGGGCTACCGACTGCTGCAGCGTCTCGCGGAGGACGTCCAGGACCTCGGTTTCGTGGAGTCGAACCCGAAGCAGGACGGCCGAAACATGATCATGGTTCTCGGTCCGCACAAGAAGAAGACCGAGGCGATGGCCGAGGCCCGACAGGCGCAGGAAGCCCGCAAGGCCGAAGCGAAGGCCAACCCCGGCAAGTCGCAGAACGCTGCCGAGCTGGACGCCGACGCCGAGGTCGAGGCCGAGGCGCCCGCCGAGGAGCCTGCAGAGGCGTGATCCCGGGGCAACCGCCCCAGGTCAGCACCCAGGGGCGAAAGCCTCAGGATGTAACCGATACAAGAGCGACGTTCCACTGTGCCCGGTTTCGCGACCGGGCACCGGAGCGCCATCGACGAGGAGATAACGGCGCTATGCCGAAGAACAAGACGCACAGCGGTGCCAGCAAGCGCTTCAAGGTGACCGGCTCCGGCAAGGTCCTGCGTGAGCGCGCCGGCAAGCGCCACCTGCTCGAGCACAAGTCGTCCCGCGTGACCCGCCGCCTCACCGGCAACGCCGAGATGGCCCCCGGCGACACCGCGAAGATCAAGAAGCTTCTCGGCAAGTGACACGCGGGCGCCGGTCGGCGCCCTGAAGTCAGATCCGGGACCCAGTCGTTTCCGGGCCGCGTGAGTCCAACCGCGGCCCCGCTACAAGGAGTTAACAAGTGGCACGCGTCAAGCGGGCAGTCAACGCCCACAAGAAGCGCCGGGCGATCCTCGAGGCGGCCTCCGGCTACCGCGGTCAGCGTTCGCGCCTGTACCGCAAGGCCAAGGAGCAGGTCACCCACTCGCTGGTCTACAACTACAACGACCGCAAGAAGCGCAAGGGCGACTTCCGTCAGCTGTGGATCCAGCGCATCAACGCCGCTGCCCGCGCCAACGGCATCACCTACAACCGCTTCATCCAGGGTCTGAAGGCCGCGAACGTCGAGGTCGACCGCAAGATCCTGGCCGAGCTGGCGGTCAACGACGCCGGCGCGTTCGCCGCGCTCGTCGAGGTCGCGCAGAAGGCGCTGCCGGCGGACGTCAACGCGCCGAAGGCCGCGTGACGCTGACGCTGGCCTTGGCCGACGTGACTTGAGGACCCGCAGGCTGAATGGCTTGCGGGTCCTTTGTCGCCGTCGCGCGTTCTTCGTTCGGCTGCGGGCCGGTGGGGGCTGGTCGCGCCCACGCGGCGGAGCCGCACATCAATACAGCCCCGCGCCCCTTACGGGGCGCTTTCCGCCGCATTTCTTTGAAAGTGACCGATACATGCCCAGCCCTGAGCTGATCTCTTCGCGTTCCGCGCGTGTCGCCGCTGCTCGGCGGCTCGGCAAGCGGAATTTCCGGGGGAAGGACCGGCTGTTTCTCGCCGAGGGGCCGCAGGCTGTTCGGGAGGCGGCCGGGCACCGGGTCGGCGGGACGGCGACGCTCGTCGAGCTGTTCGCGACCGTCGAGGCCGCGGAGCGGTACGCCGACATCGTCGGGGCGGCCCGTGACGTCGGCGCCCGGACCCACCTCGCCTCCGAAGAGGTCATCGCCGACATCTCCACCACCGTCACCCCGCAGGGGCTGGTCGGTGTCTGCCGGTTCCTGGACACCCCGTTCGAGGACATCCTCGCCGCCCGCCCCAAGCTCGTCGCCGTCCTCGCCAACGTCCGCGACCCCGGCAACGCCGGGACGGTGCTGCGGTGTGCCGACGCCGCCGGTGCCGAGGCCGTCGTACTGACCGATGCCTCCGTCGACCTGTACAACCCCAAGGCCGTGCGCGCCTCCGTCGGGTCGCACTTCCATCTGCCCGTCGCCGTCGGCGTACCCGTGGAGCAGGCCGTCGCCGGGCTGAAGGGTGTGGGCGTGCGGATCCTCGCAGCCGACGGCGCCGGGACCGACGACCTCGACGACGAGCTCGACAAGGGCACCATGGGCGGACCCACCGCCTGGGTGTTCGGCAACGAGGCCTGGGGGCTCCCGGAGGAGACCCGCGCGCTGGCGGACGCCGTCGTGCGCGTTCCGATCCACGGGAAAGCCGAAAGCCTGAACCTCGCCACCGCCGCCGCCGTATGTCTCTACGCAACGGCCCGTGCACAGCGTGCCTCCGGAGGGTGCCGTTCCGTCACCGAGAGCTAGTAGGGTGACCAGCTCGGGGGCCTGCTGCGCCGTCTGAGAGGTGGAGTACGGGGATGAGTGTCGGCACCAGCAACGCGCCGCCGGGCGGCCGCGGTACCGGACGCGTACCCGCACCCCGGCACGGCGACCTCACCGGGCTCGGCATCGACCCCGACGACCTGCCCGACGGCCTGGTGGTCGCCGACGAGCGCGGCATCGTCGTCTGCTTCAACGCCGCCGCCGCCCGGATCACCGCCACCGCCCCCGCGGACGCCCTCGGACAGCGGCTGGAGAAGGCCCTGCCGTTAGAGGACCTGGAGGGCAGGCGCTGGTGGCAGCTCACCGATCCCTACGGCGGCCTCGCCATCCGGGTCGGCCAGCCGGAGCGGAACCTCCTGCTGCCCGGCGGCCGGGAGGTCCTGGTGTCCGCCACCTATGTGCGGGCCGAGCCCACCGGGCCCGTCCGCCGGGTCGTCGTGTCGCTGCGGGACACCGAGGCCCGCCGCCGTACCGAACGCAGTCACGCCGAGCTGATCGCCACCGTCGCCCACGAGCTGCGCTCCCCGCTGACCTCGGTGAAGGGGTTCACCGCCACCCTGCTCGCCAAATGGGAACGGTTCACCGACGACCAGAAGCGGCTGATGCTGGAGACGGTCGACGCGGACGCCGACCGGGTCACCCGGCTCATCGCCGAGCTGCTGGACATCTCCAGGATCGACAGCGGACGCCTTGAACTGCGCCGGCAGCCCGTCGACATAGGCGCGGCCGTCGGACGGCACATCCAGGCGTACGTCGCCGCCGGGCAGCCCGCCGACCGCTTCCTGCTCCGCATCGAGCAGCCGCTGCCCGCCCTGTGGGCCGATCCCGACAAGGTCGACCAGGTCCTCAGCAACCTCATCGAAAATGCGGTGCGGCACGGCGAGGGAACCGTCACCATTGACGTCACGCCCTCGGCGTCCCCCCGCGAAGGGGAGGACCTCGACAACACGGCCACCTCGGTCACGGTGAGCGACGAGGGGCCAGGCATCCCGGAGGAGTCCATGAACCGCGTCTTCACCCGCTTCTGGCGGGGCAGCAAACGCGGTGGCACAGGCCTCGGGCTGTACATCGTCAAGGGCATCGTCGAGGCCCACGGCGGCACCATCACCGTCGGACGCGCCGCGAGCGGCGGCGCCGAGTTCCGATTTACGTTGCCCGTGAGCGCACCGGCGTATCTCGCCTGAGGTCACAGACCGTCCGTGATCACGGAGACCGCCTGAGCCGCCCGCGGGCGCTTCGCATTCCTCCACCCCGTTAGACTCGGCCTTTGGCACCTTTGTGTCCTTCACACGGCCGACCAACGGTCTCGGGGACCACCGCCAGCCAATCGGAAGCACGGGAAGAGATGTCGGCACCCAATAAGTCGTACGACCCTGTCGAGGTCGAGGCGTTGAAACCGGAAGAGATCGAGCGCATGCGGGACGAGGCGCTCGCCGCCTTCGCCGCCGCGGACTCCCTCGACGCGCTCCAGGAGGCCAAGGTCGCCCACACCGGGGGCACCTCCCCGCTGGCGCTCGCCAACCGCGAGATCGGCGCCCTGCCCCCGCACGCCAAGGCCGCCGCAGGAAAGCTGGTCGGCCAGGCCCGCGGCGCCGTGAACAAGGCCCTCGCCGGCCGCCAGGAGGAACTGGAGGCCGAGCGTGACGCCCGGGTGCTGGTCGAGGAGGCGGTGGACGTCACGCTGCCCTACGACCGCGTCCCGGCCGGCGCCCGCCACCCGCTGACCACCCTGTCCGACCGCATCGAGGACATCTTCGTGGCCATGGGCTACGAGGTCGCCGAGGGCCCGCAGGTCGAGGCCGAGTGGTTCAACTTCGACGCCCTCAACATCGGTCCGGACCACCCGGCCCGCGGCGAGGCGGACACCTTCTTCGTGCAAGGCCCGGACGGCGGCACCGAGTCCGGTGTGGTGCTGCGCACCCACACCTCCCCGGTCCAGATCCGTTCCCTGCTCGACCGTGAGCTGCCGGTCTACGTGATCTGCCCCGGCCGCGTCTACCGCACCGACGAGCTGGACGCCACCCACACCCCGGTCTTCCACCAGGTCGAGCTGCTCGCCGTCGACGAGGGCCTGACCATGTCCGACCTCAAGGGCACTCTGGACCACATGGTCCAGTCGCTGTTCGGCGAGGGGATGAAGACCCGGCTGCGGCCGAACTTCTTCCCCTTCACCGAGCCCAGCGCCGAGATGGACATGCTGTGCTACGTCTGCAAGGGCGAGTCCGTCGGCAACCCCGACCGGCCCTGCCGTACCTGCTCCTCCGAGGGCTGGATCGAGCTGGGCGGCTGCGGCATGGTCAACCCGCGGGTGCTCACCGCCTGCGGCGTGGACCCGGAGAAGTACAGCGGCTTCGCCTTCGGGTTCGGCATCGAGCGGATGCTGATGTTCCGCCACAACGTCGAGGACATGCGAGACATGGTCGAGGGTGACGTCCGGTTCACCCGGCCGTTCGGGATGGAGATCTGATGCGGGTCCCGCTTTCCTGGCTGCGGGAGTACGTCGACCTGCCGGCCACCGAGACCGGCCGCGATGTGCAGGCCAAGCTGATTTCGGCCGGTCTGGAGGTGGAGACCGTCGAGCAGCTCGGCGACGGCCTCAAGGGCCCGCTGGTCGTCGGCCGGGTGCTCACCATCGAGGAGCTGGAGGGCTTCAAGAAGCCGATCCGCTTCTGCACCGTCGACGTCGGCACCGCCAACGGCACCGGTGAGCCGCAGGAGATCGTCTGCGGCGCCCGCAACTTCGCCGTCGGCGACAAGGTCGTCGTCGTCCTGCCGGGGGCCGTGCTTCCCGGCGACTTCGCGATCGCCGCCCGCACGACGTACGGCAAGACCTCCCACGGCATGATCTGCTCCAGCGACGAGCTGGGCATGGGCTCCGACGGCACTCACGGCATCATCGTGCTGCCGCCGGAGACCGAGGTCGGCAAGGACGCCATCGAGCTCCTCGAGCTGGTCGACGAGGTCCTGGACATCGCGGTCACCGCCAACCGCGGCGACTGCCTGTCCATCCGCGGCGTGGCCCGCGAGACCGCCATCGCCTACGGCCTGCCGCTGCGCGACCCGGCGCTGCTCGACGTGCCGGGCCCGAACGCCTTCGGCTACCCGGTCCAGGTCTCCGACCCGCTCGGCTGCGACCGCTTCACCGCGCGCACCGTCACCGGGCTGAGCCCCGAGGCCCGCTCGCCGATCTGGCTCCAGCGCCGGCTCCAGAAGGTCGGCATGCGCCCGATCTCGCTCGCCGTCGACGTCACCAACTACGTGATGATGGAGCTCGGCCAGCCGCTGCACGCCTACGACCGCAACCTGGTCCAGGGCACCATCGGGGTCCGCCGCGCGGCCGAGGGCGAGAAGATCGTCACCCTCGACGGCGTCGAGCGGAAGCTGCACGCCGAGGACCTGGTGATCACCGACGACCGCGGCCCGATCGGCCTCGCGGGCGTCATGGGCGGTGCCAACACCGAGATCGCCGACCACGAGGACGTGGACAACGCCACGACCGACGTGGTGATCGAGGCGGCCCACTTCGACGCCGTCGCGATCGCCCGCACGGCCCGCCGGCACAAGCTGTCCTCCGAGGCCTCCCGCCGCTTCGAGCGCGGGGTCGACCCGCAGGCCGCGGCCGCCGCCGCGCAGCGCACGGTCGACCTGCTGGTGCTGCTCGCCGGCGGCACCGCCGAGGCCGGCGTCACCGAGGCCATCGCGCCGTCCGCGCCGCACACCATCACGATCGCGGCGAACCACCCCGACAAGGTCGCGGGTGTCGAGTACGGCCGGGAGACCGTCGTCCGCCGCCTCCAGGAGGTCGGCTGCGACGTCTATGGAAATCCTGCCGCGTGGAACGCGTCGTTGGGTGGTGGTGGTCGGGCGACGGGCGGGCAGGACGAACTGCTCGTCACCGTGCCGTCCTGGCGGCCCGACCTGCTCGAACAGAACGACCTGGCCGAAGAGGTCATCCGTCTGGAGGGTTACGAGAACCTGCCCTCCACGCTGCCCAAGCCGCCGTCCGGCCGGGGCCTGACCCACCGGCAGCGGCTGCACCGCCGGGTGGGCCGCGCGCTGGCCGGGGCCGGCTATGTCGAGGCGCCGAACTACCCGTTCGTCGGCGAGCAGGTCTTCGACCAGCTCGGTCTGGCCGCCGACGACCCGGCCCGCCGTGTCGTCAGGCTGACGAACCCGCTCAACGACGAGGAGCCCGCGCTGCGCACCTCGCTGCTGCCGGGTCTGCTCGGTGCGCTGCGGCGCAATGACGGGCGGGGCGCGCACGACCTGGCGCTCTTCGAGACCGGCCTGGTCTTCCTCCCGCGCGAGGAGCAGGGCGTCGCCGGTCATCTGCCGGTCGACCGCCGTCCGACCGACGCGGAACTCGCCGCGCTGAACGCCGTGCTGCCCGAGCAGCCGCGCCATGTCGCCGTCGTCCTCGCGGGCGCCCGCGAGCAGGCCGGCTGGTGGGGCAAGGGCCGTCCGGCCGACTGGGCCGACGCCGTCGAGGCGGGGCGCGCGGTCGCCCGTGAGGCCGGCGCCGAGCTGATCGTGCGGTCCGGCCAGTACGGGCCGTGGCACCCCGGCCGGTGCGCCGAGCTGGTGGTCCTCGCCGACGGCATCGAGCGGGTCGTGGGCCACGCCGGTGAGCTGCACCCGCGTGTCCTCAAGGCGCTGGGGCTGCCCGCGCGTACCTCCGCGATGGAGCTGAACCTGGACGCGCTGGAGCGGGCCGGCGACGGTACGCCGCAGGCGCCGAGCATCTCGACGTTCCCGGTGGCCACGCAGGATGTCGCCCTCGTGGTGGACATGCCGGTACCGGCCGCCGAGGTCGAGGCCGCGCTGCGCGACGGCGCCGGTGAACTGCTCGAAGGCATCCGGCTGTTCGACGTGTACGAGAATGCTGCGCAGCTTGGCGAGGGGAAGAAGTCCCTGGCGTATGCGTTGCGGTTCCGGGCCGGTGACCGGACGCTGACCGTGGACGAGGCGTCGGCTGCTCGGGATGCGGCTGTCGCCCTCGCGGGGGAGCGTACGGGAGCGGTGCTGCGAGGCTAGTCGCCGTAGGGGGACTGTTGTCGGTCGGCTGCGCCTTCGTCGTGGCTGATCGCGCAGTTCCCCGCGCCCCTGACGGGGCGCTGCCCTTCGCGGCGTGAAACATGTGCTGCCACCTGCATAAATGCGGGTGTCCTGTTGATGGTCACTCATTTGGGTGAGATCCATCCCGGACATGGCCCTTTCGGGGCATGCCGTCGACAGAATCGGACCGGCCTTTCGGGGTCGGTCCGTCTGTTCTGTCAGGGCCTACTTGGGGGCCATCGGCATGATCCGCATCAAGGCTGGGGTTCCCCACAGAAGGCGGCCCCGGACCAGCTCTCGGCGCTCGCGCTGTGCGCTCACCCTGGGGTTGCCCACGGTGTGGGGGGCCGTCGCGGTCTCGTACAAATTCGGATGCCCGCTGGCCGAGCAGAACGGGCTCGGCGCGCGCATCGTCACCAGTGCCGTGTTCTTCGCGGTCGGCACCGGGCTGATACTCCATGTCCGGCGGGCCCTGCTCCGGGAGCTACGGCAGGCCCGCAAGGTCGCCGGCGCCGCGCAGAGCGTGCTGCTGCGGCCACTGCCGCCCCGTCTCGCCGGGCTGAACGTCGCCGCCGCCCAACTCTCCGCCGACCGGGGCGCCACCATCGGAGGCGACCTCTACGAGGCCGTCGCCACCGAGCACGGCGTACGGGTCGTGATGGGCGACGTACGCGGCCACGGACTGGCCGCCATCGGCACCGTCGCCGCCGTCCTCGGCAGTTTCCGCGAGGCCGCCCACGACGAGCCCGAACTGGGCCGTGTCCTCGGCCGGCTGGACCGCGCCCTGGCCAGACACCTACGAGAACGAGCCAGGGCGGAACACCCCGCCGGCGGCCTGGACCCGAACAATCCGGTCGCCGAGGAGTTCGTCACCGTACTCCTCTTGGAGATCACCGGCGACGGCGAAGTACATGCCCTCAACTGCGGCCATCCATGGCCGTATGTGGTGCACGGGGCGCGCGTGGACTCCCTGTCACGGGCCGATCCGCTGCCGCCTCTCGGCCCCTTCCCGCTCCCGTCGGACCTCGCCGCCACCCACTGCGGTCAGCTGCGCCCCGACGATTCCCTGGTCCTGTTCACGGACGGCGCGGAGGACGCGAGAGATGCCAGGGGCCACTTCTTCTCCCTGCCGCAGGCCCTGGCGGAAGCGGTACGGGATCGCCCGGTCTCCCCCCAGAGCATCCTGAGGACGGTCTTCACCGCCCTCCTCCACCACACGAGCGGCCGCCCCACCGACGACATCGCACTCCTGGTCCTGCGCAACGAGCGCCAGCACAGACTCACGTCGGGGGCGCGGGGTACCGCGCGACCAGCCGCATACGACCCGCAGCCGACGAACCACCTTCAGCGGCCCCTTCTCTAGCCGTTGGCCAAGCCGTCGGCCAAGCCGAGAGCCAAGCCGACGGCCAGGCCACCGCACTGTACGAGGGGGGAGCCGGCGGCCCGGCCGGCCTCTTGCGAGGCAGTTCAGTCAACCGGCCCGACACGCTCCGCGACACCGCGCGTACGCTGCGGATTCGCGCACTCCGTTCACACCCCGTGTGAACACCCACGCACTACGCTGACGGCACCAGGCCACTCGGGGGGCATCCATGCAGCCCAACTCTCTGCTCGACGCGATCCTGGACGAGGCGGGGATCTCGCACGCGGGTCTCGCCGCCCACGTCAACCAGGCGGGCCGCGCCCGTGGACTCTCGCTCCGCTACGAACACACCGCCGTGGCCCGCTGGTTGAAGGGCCAGCGGCCGCGCGGCCAGGTGCCCGACCTGATCTGCGAAGTACTCGCCGCCCGGCTGCACCGCACGGTCACCCTCGACGACATCGGCCTCGGTGTGCCCGGCGGGCCCAGTGTCCCGCACACCACCTCGCTCTCCGGGTTCGTCGAACGGGCCACCGCTCTGTGGCGTTCCGACGAGCAGCAGCGCCCGCACATACTCGGCGCCCCCGCCGTCACCGGCACACCCGCCGTGATGCCCGTGTGGGAGTGGGAGAACCCCCCTGAGGACGTGGACGTCTCGCGCGGCGGCCGGCACCGGGTCACCCCGGCCGACCTGGAGATGCTGCGGGCCGCCCGCGCCCACTACGAGCAGATGTACCGCAAGGCCGGCGGGATGGCGACCCGCACCCGGGTCGTCGGCTTCCTCAACGCCGAGGCGGCTCCGCTGCTGCGGGGCAGCTACACGGACGCCACGGGGCGTCAACTGCACCGGGCGACTGGCGGGTTGGTCGCCATCGTGGGGATCTGCGCCTACGACTCCGACGCCCACGGCCTCGCACAGCGTTACTTCCACCAGGCGCTGCGCCTGGCGAAGGCGAGCGGTGACCGGGGACTCGGCGCGTACGTCATCGCGCTCCTTGTCAACCAGGCCCTGTTCATGCGGGAGTTCCGGCAGGCCGTCGCGTTCGCGGAGGCCGCGCTGCGTGCCGCCGGCAAGCACATCACCCCCGCGCTCGCCTCCGACCTCTACGCGATGCAGTCCAAGGCGTACGCCCACCTCGGCGACGGCACGAGCGCGCTGTCCTGCATCCGGCGGGCGGAGGCGGCCGCCGAACGCATCCGGCGGGGCTACGAACCCGACGAGACCGGCTATGTCCAACCCGGCCTGGTCAATGTGCAGGTGGCCGAGGCACTGCTCAGCCTGGGCGAACTCGCCGCCGCCCGGGAGCATGCCGCGGCCGCCGTCGACAACCCCGCCCACGACCGGGGCCGGGTGCACCGGCTGGCCATGCTGAGCACCATCGAACTGCGTCAGGGAAACGCGGACAACGCGGTGGCCACGGCCGTGCAGATGGCCGAACAGGCCCGCGGAATGGAGTCCCAGCGACTGCGCGACAGACTCCGCGCGGTGCGCGAGCACCTGGTGCGCAGCGGTTCGGCCGGAACCGCCGAGGCCGCCGAGCTCATCGACAGCGCACTGCGCGTACCGCTGTAGACCGCACCCCCGTCGAGCGAGGCGCACTGTAGGCCTGAGGAGTCCCTGCTGCGATATTGCCACTTACTCGGCGGAAGGTGGCAGAACCGTGCAGTGGACGAAACTGAACGAACAAACTGTGTATGAAAACCGCTGGTTCAGCGTCAATCTCGCAGATGTCGAGCTGCCGGACGGTCGGCATCTCGACCACTTCCTGATACGGCTGCGGCCCGTGGCCGTGGCGACGGTGGTCAACGAGGCGGGTGAGGTCCTTCTCCTGTGGCGCCACCGTTTCATCACCGACAGCTGGGGGTGGGAACTCCCGGCCGGGGTGGTCGAGGACGGGGAGGACATCGCCGTCGCGGCCGCCAGGGAACTGGAGGAGGAGACCGGCTGGCGGCCGGGAACCCTGCACCACCTCATGACCGTGGAGCCGTCCAACGGCCTCACCGACGCCCGGCACCACATCTACTGGTCCGACGAGGGCGAGTACGTCGGACACCCCGTGGACGACTTCGAGTCGGACCGCCGGGAGTGGGTCTCCCTCAAGCTCGTCCCGGACATGATCGCCCGCGGGGAGGTCCCGGCCGCCAACATGGCGGCCGCGTTACTCCTGCTGCATCACATGCGCCTCACTGACGACTAGTGGGCCAGTGCCTGCCAGACGGTGACGACGAGGGCGCCCAGTGCGGTGAGCGCGGCGATCGAGGGCAGGGGCCAGCGGGCGTTCTCCAGCAGGGCGAGGCGGGTGTTCAGGTCGTCCAGTTCCTTGGCCGTCTCCTTGGTGCGGTGACTGAGCAGGTTCAGCCCGCCCTCGACCCGGGCGTAGGCCACATCGAGGCGGCGACGTAACTCTGCGAGTTCTCCTTGGACCACGGGATGCTCTGGTTCGGTGGCCACGAGTCCACTCCTTTGCGTAGTCGAAGATGTCGTTCCGCATCCCTTTGCATGCGCATGAAGAGTGAACTCGCCTGGTGAGCGCGTGGGGAGAGTGTGCGAAGGGCATATGCGAGCCCGGGGCGCACACGGTGTGTGAAACACGCGGGCCCGGCACCGATGCCGGTGCCGGGCCCGTGGAGCATCGCTCCCTGTAGTCAGCCGGGTGTGCTCAGCGTAGTCAGCCGGGTGTGCTCAGCCGTAGGTGTAGAAGCCCGAACCGGTCTTCCGGCCCAGCCGGCCCGCCTCGACCATGCGCTGGAGCAGCGGGGGAGCGGCGTACAGGGGCTCCTTGTACTCGGCGTACACGTTGTCAGTATGCGCGACTACCGCTCTCACCTGGGGCTTCATGGCCTGTTGTGGGCCTGCGGAGTGCCCAGGGACTTCTCAGGGACATTCGATTGTGGATCTTGAACGAACCACTCGTCCATGGCGGCGAGGCCCCGCTTGCCCGCCCCGGGCATGAAGTGAGCGTAGTGCGTCAGTGTGGTCTGCGGCGAAGCATGCCCGAGCCACTGCGACACGCTCACGACCGACTCGCCGGCCTCAAGCTGTGTACTCGCGTATGTGTGCCGGAGGACGTGGAACATGTCCTCCCTGGAGAGTTCGTAGATGGGGTACCGACGGCTGCGGTCTCCGTAGGTCCTGACTTTCTCGCCGACCTTCTTCAGGACGCCGGCCGTTGCGAGTGCGGGCCGCCAGCTCAGCCTGTTCCACATCGAGTAGTTGATGCGATTGCCCTGCGAGGTGATCAGGACCAGACGGACGCTGACTGGTTTGCGCTGTCGCGCTTCCAACTCGGTCGTCGGCGGTTCAGGGTTGCGCCACGGGAGCGTGCAGGCGACCGAAGGAAAGCGGCGCAGGTGGTCCCGGACACGCTTGGCGAGGTTGGGGGAGAGGGGAACGTCTCGCGTTTTGCCGCCCTTGGGCAGGCAGAAGTACGGCCGTCCCTTGGAGTCCCACCGCAGCTGTCGGCGAACGTGTACGACGCCGGCATCGAAGTCCAAATCCTCCTCGCCGAGGCCGAACGCCTCGCCTTGGCGCAGACCGAGGCCGACACCGAGGTCCACCGCGATACGGTATCGATCCTGGAGGCACGCCCGGACGGCCTCCACGGTCGGCCTGGCCCATGCCTTGGCCTTCCTCTTCGCGGGCTTGGGCGCCTTGACAGTCCGGCGGGTCTTGCAGGGGTTCTTGACCAGGCGGCCGTCGTCGACGGCGGCTTCGAGGATCGTGGAAAGGTGGATCCAGATCACCTGGGCCGTGGACGCCTCGACCCGTGTCAGCAGTTGGGTCTTCCAGAGGCGCAGCACAGCAGCGTCGATGTCCCGGAGCGCGGTTGTACCCAGGAACGGGATGATGTGGTTCCAGATCTTGCTGCGCATGGGGGCGGCGGTCGACGGTTCGTCCGATCGGCTGGGCCACCAGTGCTTCTCGATGTACTGGGCGAGGGGGATCGCCCCGTCGCGGGGGTCGACGAATTCGCCACGCGTGGTGTCGGTCTGCGCCTTGGCGAGCCACTGCTTCGCGTCTTCGCTCGTGTCGAACGAGCGGTCCCGGACGCCCAGGATGCCCTTCACTCGATAGCGCTTGCCCTGGCCCCACAGGGCAGTTCGCTCCCGCTTTCCGGTGTCCTTGTTGGGCTTCTTCTTGAGCCAGCGGTCTTCTATGTACCCCGCCAAGGGAACGTTCTCCTATGAACTCAGTTGGGTATGGTCGTACGGCATGGTGGGAAATTGGGTGCCGGGACTTCGAAAGATCGACGCACTGCCTTCGGGCTCGTGGACAGCCTTCAAGGGGTGCGTACGGCGCGCTTCATCGGCTTCTGGGTGAGAGGATTGAGAGCAGCGTTGGAACGTGAATCCGCCTGCTCCTGCGCTATGACCCACTCATTCAGCGCCGAGATCCTGTACATGACGCGGTGGCCCATACGGAAGCTCGGCGGACCCTGCCGCCGGTGACGCCAGACATACAGGGTGTTCGGTGAAATGCCAAGGTATTCTGCCGCCTTGTTCAGGTTCAAGAACGCGGCTTCATGCGTGGATGCGATCTGGTCGTGCATGTCCGGTCTCCAGGGTGAGAAAGTTGATGCACTCACGATCCGGAGAGGTCTGGCATTGGTGAAACCGGGAAATTGTGATAGCGCGCATTTTGGCTGCATCAGGGGTGCTGAGGTGCGACTGTTGATTTCAGGCTTGGTAGTCCATGGCGCTGGATCCCCCCTCGTTGAGCTGCGGTTTTGCCAGCACTCGTACGTTGGCATGGTGTTCGCGCGGGTCTCAAGTCATGGTCGTCTGCCGTAGGCGAACTGCCGTGAGCGTCAGTGACGGGTGAAACCGGGTAGGGCGTTCGCTCGGGAGTCAGAGCCTTCTTCAAACCTGTGTATCCATGGTGCATGACTTCGCCCTGACGTCCTGTGTCGCTTGCCGAACAGAACCCGGCGTACAGCCCGACTCGTCTGCCGCCACCTGCGGCTTTGCCTTGGAAATGGCCTCTGGCCTGCGTCGGAGGCCCTTTCTGATCTTTCGGTGCCTTGCCGCGTTAGGCGGCGAAAAGTCCCTCGGAAGTCCCTCAGGCAGCGCTGAAAGTCCCTGAAAAGTCCCTGGAGCGGAGGGGTGTCGTGTGAGGGCTCAGGACATAGTTGACGTGATGCTCTCAGGACACTCTTGACATTTTCTGATGGCACTTCAGATGCTTCGGGTGTGACTCAGGAGGCGGAAAGCCCGCAGCAGGGCGACTGGATGGTCGAGCAGAGGTACCGGGCGGTGCTGGAGGTACTCGACGGTTCGCCGATCACCGAGGTCGCCCAGCGGTACGGGGTCTCCCGGCAGTCGGTCTACACGTGGAAGGCGAAGTACGCCGCGGGTGGCTTCGAAGGTCTGAGGGAGTCATCCCGTCGGCCGCGGACGAGTCCGAACAGGCTGCCGGCCGAGGTGGAGGCCCTGGTCTGCGAGATGCGCCGGTCCCATCCGCGCTGGGGAGCCCGGCGGATCGCCTACGAGATCAAGCGGACTGGAACTGAGCCCGCTCCGTCGCGGGCCACCGTTCACCGGGTCCTGACCCGCAACGGTCTGGTGCGAGCGCAGGAGCAACAGCACCGGCGCAAGTACAAGCGGTGGCAGCGCGAGACGCCGATGCACCTGTGGCAGCTCGACCTGGTCGGCGGGATCTACCTCGCCGACGGGCGTGAATGCAAGATGCTCACCGGGATCGACGACCATTCGCGTTTCATCGTGGTCGCCGAGGTACTCGCGGTGCCCTCCGGGAGGGCGGTGGCCGACGCGTTCGTGCGAGCCATGCAGGTCCACGGAGTCCCGGCCGAGGTGCTCACGGACAACGGAAAACAGTTCACCGGCCGCTACACCCGGCCAAGACCCGCAGAGGTGCTGTTCGAGCGGGTCTGCCGGGAGAACGGGATCGGCGCGAAGCTCACCAAGCCGTACTCACCGACCACCACCGGCAAGATCGAACGCTGGCACCGGACCCTGCGCAGAGAACTGCTCGACGACTGCGGGCCGTTCGCATCACTTGCCGCAGCCCAGGCCGCCGTCAACGAATGGGTTCACACCTACAACCACCTCCGCCCGCATCAAGCCCTCGACATGGCCACACCGGCCAGCCTGTTCCGCCCCAACCCGCAGCCAGAACCGGTCAAGGTCGTGCCCGCCCAGCGGTCCGAGGCTGTTTCCGGCCCCGCCAAGCCGGCACCGCCGGCACTGATCCTGGAGCCGTCGGCTGGCGCGGTCGAGTTCGACACCGTGCTCCCCGCCAGCGGACAGGTCAGCATCATCCCCTCCGTCCAGCGCATCCGCCTCGGCGCCGGGCGGGCGGGCCTGCGAGCCCGCATCTGGGCCGACGAGAACACCGTCCACGTCCTGGTGAACGGCGAGGTGGTGAAGACCGTGGCGTCCAACCTCGACGCCGAACACCTGCACCAGCTCAAGCTCCGCGGCGCCCGTCCGGCAGGACCACCACCCGCTCCTCCGGCCGTCGACCGCGTGGGCGACCTCCCCTCACACCAGGCGCTCGAAGTCGAACGCACCGTGGACCCGAACGGCTGGATCAACCTGGCCGGGCAGCGGGTGAAGATCGGCTCCGAGCTCGCCAACCGGCGGATCACCGTGCGACTCGACGGGCACCTACTCCACGCGGTGCACGACGGGCTGCTGGCCAAGACCCTGCCCTCGCCGTTCACGGCCGGAGAGCGCCCGCGGCTCGTCGGCGCCCGAGTTGCCGCGACGCAGCTTCCGCCGGCCCCGGCCGCCGTCAGCGTCGAGCGCAAGGTCCCTACCGACGGCGTCGTGATGGTGGCCCGCCAACGCCTGCGCGTCGGTCGCACCTACGCAGGCCGGATCGTCACCATCTATGTCGAGGACACGCACTTCCGCGTCACCTACGAAGGCGCTGAGATCTCACTCCACGCCCGCAAGGACCAGCACCCGGTGACCCGCTGGAAGGCCAAGATCCACGCGCCGAAACTCTGAGCACACCAATACGACGTGTCCTACGTTGATCGGCATGAGCACGTCCAGACGGGCCTACCGTTATGTCGGGCCTCACCATGTGATCGCCGCCGTCCAGTCGGCGGACAGCGCTGTAGCGATCCGCACAGCTGCCGACTTCGCGGACTGGGCAACGGCCCAGACCACCGAGGACCTGGACGAGCCGTTCACCTTCGTCATCGGCACGGACGGTGTCCTGCGGCTGGCCCCACGCCGCAGCGAACACGTCTCCTGCGCGAGCGGCGGCCGGGTGCTGAGCGCCGGCGAAATCAGCTTCTCCACCGAGGCCGGACGCTGGGCGGTGAACGAGGTCAGTAACCAGTCGACCGGCTATTGCCCGGACGTCACCTCGTGGCCGGCTGTGGCACAGGCGCTGGATCAAGCCGACCTCGACCACCCGGACTACTTCACCCACGCCGTGGTCTTCCGACGGTGTCCCACCTGCCAGGAACACAACATCGTGCGAGAGGGCCACTTCGTCTGCGTCTTCTGCAACGCAGACCTGCCCCAGCGATGGAACGTCGATCCGAACCTCGGAAACACAGACGGGCCCTGACCTCGTCCACCACAGCACAGACAGCCACCAACTCCCGACCAGCTTCGCGCTTCAGCTGCCCGGCCATGTCTAGTAAGTCTTGAGCCTGTCAAGGATCTGGTGAGTCAGAAGTATCAACTCAGTCCTGAGACCTCACACGACAAGGGGTGGGCGAGGCCCCTAACCTCGCGCTTTCGCGAGTAGGGCCGTCCGGGTCTTGATCAAAAAAGTGGAGAGTGCTGCTGACCTGCAACGATGGGACTTGTCGAGGGTCCTGTCACTTGCAAGGACAGAAGCACTCTCCAGGTGAAGAAGCGTAGCGGTTCGTACCCGCGTGTCCGTGTCGAGGGCGGCGGCCGTGGGGTGGTCTCGCAGGCCGGGTCGGTGCTGCTGGTCGAGACGGTCCGCAAGTCCGGCTTGGAAACCGCGATATCGGCGGCGCTGGCGCCGTGGTGCAAGCCGCGGGCGGTGCACGACCCGGGCAAGATCCTGCTGGATGTGACCCTGGCCGTCGTACTCGGCGGAGACTGCCTGGCCGACGTCGGCATGCTGCGGGCCGAGCCGGGTGTGTTCGGCCCGGTGGCTTCCGATCCGACGGTCTCCCGTCTCGTCGATGCTCTCGCCGCGTCCGGCCCGAAGACCCTGGCCGCGATCCGGGGTGCACGTTCCCAAGTGCGCGGGCGGGTCTGGGACCTGGCCGGTGAGGCAGCGTCATCGTGGATATTGACGGTGTGCTGGTGCTCGCGCACTCCGAGAAGCAGGATGCCACCGCGACCTGGAAGAAGACCTTCGGTCATCATCCCCTCGTCGCGTTCGTCGACCACGGCCAGGCCGGGTCCGAGGAGCCGGTGGCCGCCCTCCTGCGGCCGGGTAACGCGGGCTCCAACACCGCTGCCGACCACATCGAAACCGTCCAACTCGCCCTGGCCCAACTGTCAAAACGCCTGCGGCGGGGACGGCAGACACTGATTCGGACCGACTCCGGGGGCGGCACCCACGCCTTCCTCGACTGGCTCTCCAGGCGGGGCCGGTGCTCTCGTGTTCCGTCAGAATGACCATCACCGACACCCTCCACCAGGCCGTCCTGAAGATCCCAAAGAAGGCGTGGACGCCGGCCTACGACTCCGGCGGCACCGAACGGCACGGCGCCTGGGTCGCGGAGATCACCGACATGCCCGACCTGACCACCTGGCCGAAGGGGATGCGGCTGATCGTCAGAAAGGAACGCCCGCACCCCGGCGCCCAGTTGCGCTTCACCGACCTCGACGGACTGCGGCTGACCTGCTTCGCCACCAACACCCAAAGCGGCCAGCTCGCCGACCTCGAACTGCGCCACCGCAGACGGGCCCGCTGCGAGGGCCACATCGCAACGCCCGCGACACCGGCCTGCGCAACCTGCCCCTGCGCGACACGGCACAGAACCGGATCTGGCTGGAGATCGTCTCCCTCGCCCTCGACCTCCTCGCCTGGATGCCGATGCTCGCACTGACCGGCCAAACCCGCCGCTGGGAACCGAAGAAGCTCCGCCTGCGCCTGTTCTCCGCCGCCGCTCAGCTCGTGAACACCGGCCGCCGCCACTGGCTCCGCTTCACCGCCCGTTGGCCCTGGACCGACGTCATCACCCACGCGATCGGCAGGCTCCACAGCCTCCCGAACCCCGGTTGACCAGCCACTTCGACCGTTCCGACAACCCGCATCACCACACCGGCGAAGTCGAGCCCGGCGCCCACCCGACGCGAAAGCCGGGCCCTCAACCTGCCCCGGCCCCGAAAAGACCCCACCACACAGCGCAGAGTCCCCGTCAGCAAGCTGCCGGGGACTCACGAAAGACCGAGGCTAACGTCAATACCGGTAACTTAGGGCTTTGGTGTTCGCTTGACCCGTTTGGGTTTGGTGGCGCCAACGAGGGTGATGGCCGTGGCGGGTGGGCGATCTGCGGCCCGGTGGACGGCGCGTTTGAGGGGCCAGCTGGCGACTTTGCGTTTGATCACGCGAGGGTTGGCCCGGTGGCGTCGTTGTGGCAGGAGGCGTTCCAGGAGTTCAGCGTGGGTGGCTTTGACCGCGCGGAGGAGTCGGCCGGGGGGAAAACGCCGCCTGGTCGGTGACCTGGCGGCGCACGACGCGCAGTGAGCGGGTGAAGGAGATCCGGTCGGGGTCCCGGTCGGCTTGCCATGCGGCTTGGTGCATCAGGTGCCGGATGGCGTGATGGACGAGCAGGAAGCCGTAAAGTTCCTGCTCGGCCCCGTCTGGGTGTTGTGAGCGCAGTACCAGGTGCGGCCCTCCGAGGTGGGTCTTGATTTCGTCCAGGGTGGACTCGAACTCCCATCGCTGGGCGTAGAGGGCGGCCAGTTCCGCGGCCGGTGCCATGTGCGGGTCGAGGATTGTGGTGAGGAGCCGGTAGGCGCCCTCATGGCCGGCGATGGTGTACTCCACCGCACGTACTGGCACCCCGCGACGGGTGTGGTGGATGTCGCTGCGGTCGAAGATCTCGGTGAGGTAGGAGCCGTCCGGCAGTTGCTCGACCACCGGCAGCACGAGATCTTTGCGGACTCGCCACAGCAGGTCCGCTCCCGTGGCCGCGGCTGCACGTCACAGGTCCACGCTGTAGAAGCCGCGGTCGGCCAGCAGCAGCGTGCCCGGCTGCAGGGACACCAGGACCGCCCGGGCCAGAGCCTGTTCTCCGGTGCGCAGAGCTCCGATCGCAGCACCGAAGACGGCGTGTGTGCCGCACTCCACCAGGCCGACCATGCGCAACTGCGGGTGACCGACGTCCTGTTCGCCGCGCCCGGAGCGGGGTGGGCGGCCGAAAGCCTCTACGTTCGCCTTCGTATCGGGCAGGTCGAACGTGGTGCCGTCGATCGCGGCCAGCCGCCAGCCGCGGTAGAAGGCGCCCTGAGTGTCCGGTGCGGCAACAGGACGGCACACCCTCGCGAACAGCTCTCGCAGTGGCGCCACCCCCAGCCGGGACCTGGCTTTCCAGATCGCCGCCGTACTCGGCACCACCCACGACGCACGCCAACGCCGGGCGCCCTGCAGACCCGCGGTCAGCAGTCGCGCGACCTCCTCATAGCTCTGCCCGGAGAACAGGCACATCGCCAACACGAAGTAGACCACCAGCCGAGCCGGCAAGAGCCGGTTCCGCTGCTGCACCCGCCCCGTCTCCGCTAGCACCTCATCCACGAGCGACTGGGGAAACGCCTGGGTCCGCACCCCGACCGCGACCCGGTCCGACAACCGCTCACCAGATGACCTCAGTTGACCCGCTCTTGCCACACCAACAACAACGACCGAACTGCCCCTAAGTTACCGGTATTGAGGCTAACGTCATCGTTTCGCGAGCCGCCAGTGCCGACGACACAACTGTGGGCACCGGCGGGTTCTACACGTCAGTCCGAAGATCACTCCTCGCGCACGGCGTAGCCGCCGAGCAGCGGCTCCAATGCGCCGAAAGCCTGCGTAGCGGCCGCCGCAGCCCGTCGGTCCGCCTCAGCGACCGGCACACCGTCGAGCATCCAGCACCGCATCAGGCCGACCAGCACTCGATGGGCTGCGGCGAGCTGAGCAGCAGCAAGTCGGCTGGCCAGGTCGTTGGGCGAGGCGCCGGTTGTGGCGGCCAGCTCTGCGGCGAGGGCCTTTTCCTTCTCGTCATCGATCTCGCGCTCCCGGGAACGTAGTCGCGGGCTGTCACGCACGAGCCGGGCGAGCTCCACCGAAACGTGTGCGGTCAGTACGGTGTCGCTACCGCCCAGCGCGGCCAGGTACGCCTCGTGCAGGCCGCGTAGCGCGGACCACCCAACCAGGCGCTCGCGGACGGCTCGTGCCAGGGAATCGGCCATCCGCTCGTGCGCGTCGAAGACAAGGTCTTCCTTGGACGGGAAATAGTTGAAGACCGTCATCGCCGAGACTTCGGCAGCCGTGGCGATCTCTGAAACCGCCACATTCTCGAAGCCGCGCTCCGCAAACAGACGTGCCGATACGCGTGTCAGCTGTTCCCGCGTCCGCTGCTTCTTTCTCTCCCGCAGCCCGGACCCCGATTCGCCCATAGCCCCTCTCAGAAAGGATCGAGGCGCAGGCCGTCGATGCCGGAGCCCAGAGCCCCCTCCGGGGCAGCCGGCTACAGCTGGTCGTTCCGCCGTCCGCCAAGAAGCCCACCTACCTCAGTAGGAGAATACTTGGGAGTCTCCATAGGAGGGGTGCGTTTCTTCTTGAGTGACGAGTGCGTGGTCTGGTGGACCGGTGTTCTCGTTGCGGTAGCTGTTGATCAGCTGGCGTGGGAGAGGCTGGGTCGGATGGGCTGCGAGGGTGTGCTCGGGCTGCTGCGGAAGCGGGAGGCGGAGCGGTTGCCACCGCTCGCAAGGTGTGTGGCATGGTGCGGGCGGTGTCCGCGATGACGAAGGCGTCGCAGGCGTCGGTCTTGGCCTCGCCGGGGTAGAGGTCGGCGGCCCGGCGCATCGAGTCTTGTATCGGGTGTGGCACCTGAGAAGATGGACGAGGTCCATCCGCGTCTGGAGGCGTTCGCAGCCGAGATGTTCGGCTCGCTATGCGGCTTTGGTGAAGTTCTCTGTTGATCGTCGGATCCGGGTCTGCTGGCGGGTCAGCGCCTTGTCCACCGCGCCGCGACGGCTTCGGTGGTGGTGTGGGCGCGTTGGGGATAGCCCTCGTACTTGGACGGAGCGTCGAATGCGTTCGATGTCGTTGAGCTCAGGGCTGCGCAGCGGGAGGTAGAATGCTCTGATCTGTGCAAGCTGGTCGCGAGGGCCCTTGAGCGCCTTCGCATCGATCTTGCCCGTCGTGTGCTCCCGCAGGAGATCCGGAGCAGTGCCGGTGATCAGCGCGCCCAACACGTTGATCCGGCGACCCCTGGTGTCCTAGCGTGGCACCACGGGCCACTGTCCGTTGCGGGACCAGGTGTAGTCGGCGGGCATGGTCAGGGCGAACCCGGACTCGTCCAGGAAGATCAGGTCCCCCGTGCCCGCGTCAGCCTCCAGCCATGCAGCCGTGCACCCTCCAAATCGGTTCATGCTTCCTGCTGGAGGCCGGGGTCGGCCTGCTGCCGAGGGCTGTCGCGGGTGCGCTTCCAGCGGAAGCCGTCCCGTCGCAGCAACTCGGTCAGCCAGGCGGCGGACACTTCCACGTCCTGTTCGGCCGACAGCCATTCGGCCATCGCGGTCGCAGTCCAGGTGCAGCCCTCCTCCGCGGCAGCGTCCAGCAGGCCAGTGACCACTTGCCGGTCCAGGGCCGTGATCCGCGGCTGCCGCCCGGCCCGTGGGGCTTCAGCCGGCGCCGCAACACCACCGGACTCGAAGCGATGGACGGCACCGCGCACCGTGGTCACGTCGCACTCCAGCAGACCTGCGGCCTCAGACGCGCTCATCCCGCGGTCGGGCAGACGGATCACGTCCGGCCGCAGCCGCTCGAACCGGGGAAGGCCCCTCCGCGTCAACCACCGCCGCAGCTCTGCCCGTTGCTATTCCGACGGCGACGCCTTGAAAATCTTCGGCACCGGACACCACCCCCAGGAGGTGCTTACCCGAACCGACGACCACATCACCGAAACCGCTTAGCCCGGCGGGATCAGCAGACCACGGGCGAGCGGTACTTACGCGGGCTGATGCTGGACGGAAAGCGGAAGTCGATGCAGTCGATGGCTGCGCGCCTGGGCGTGGACCACCACCGACGCACCTGACGAGCTGTGCTTCGCCGCCGAGCCGCACCTCGCAGCGGACCTGCTCCGCACCACCCAACGGCAGGGCTCACCCGCGTCGTTCTTCCGGGGTGAGGAGGTATACGGAGAGCGCGAGCTGCGCACCGCCTGCCGCGAGCTGAGCCTGGGCCATGTCGTAGCAGTACGCTCCAATCACAGGGTCACCACCCCGGCCGCGAAGCTGAGCGCGTCCCAGGTGGCCGTTCCAGCAGGCGGTCTGGCCCTGAGGCCGCAGGCTCCCTTGCCGAGCTGGAAACTCTCTGCTCTTGGATGCGCTGGACCTTGATCAGCATGCTCGCCGCCGTCCTTGCCGTCACCCGCCTGCGCGCCACGGCCCAAGCACCCGCGGTCGGCTCGTTCCCCTCAGCACCCGCGAACTGCTCCGCCTGCTGCGGGCCCCGTGCTGCCCCCGCCCCGCCGTTCTTGCCCAGCCGGACCGGGCCTCGGTTGCTCGCCCTCGCTATCTGTACGGTCAGAGACGGAACTTGCTCACCAGAACGAGGACATAGCGACAACGAACACCTCGACAACTGTATCGGCCCTCGGAACAGCTCCGAGCATGCCCGCCGATCACACCGACGCATCGGGAAACTCCAAGATCATCAGCAGAGTCAAGCTCAGCCGCCCGTTCTCCAAGTTCGTCCAGTTCCGCGCGCCGCGCGGTGACCCGTTCCAGCAGCTCGGGATCCCCACACCGACGTAGAAAGCTGTCCGGCCGCCCCGGGCACAAGCCGCCGAGTCAGGCTGAGATTTCACCACGGCATCGGACGTTGCGCTCATGCTCCGCCGTCGCACGAGGCGGACTTGAGACGCCGCGGCCACAGTCCGTGCTGCATGGAAGACCCGACCGAGTGGCGAGGTGGTACCGAGATGATTCCGGAACAGGCAGTCAAGCGTAGTCTGGCGGACGAGATCGAGGCCAGTGGCGACGCGCCCGCCATCGCGGCGGCTGCCGCCCTGCTGGAGATGGGCGACCGGCTCGGACTCCTAGACGGCGTCGAGCCGGGCAAGGAGTTCGGCGTCAGGCAGCTCGCTGCCCTTGCCGACCTTCCGGAGGAGGGTGTTGCCGGGTATCTGGAGGCGATGGAGTCGGCAGGGCTGGTCACAGCCGTCCCTGCGGCCGGGGCAGGGTTCTTCGTGACCGTGCCGGACTTCGCGACAATCCAGCACCAGGCCGGATACGTCTCCTGGGTGATGAACGCCAATCGCCCGTTCATCGAGAACGCCCGTGCGTACCTCTGCGAACCCGACAGGCCCACCGGCGCCTATGAGCGCGATGGCCGCCAAGTGGCGGTCAGCTCCCAGTGGATGGGCTCCAAGGCGTTCTATCCGGCCGCGCTGGAGGCCGTTTTCGCGGCCGAGCCGGAGCGCATTGCGGACCTGGGGGCCGGCACCTGTCGGCTGCTGATCGAGGTGCTTCAACGGTTCCCGACCTCCACCGGTGTCGGTCTCGACCTCGACGGACCGTCGTGCCGTGCCGCCGAACTCGCCGCGCGCCAGGCCGGCGTCGCCGACCGCCTCGACGTCGTCGAGCGGTCCATCCAGTCGATCGCCGAGGACCCTTCGCCGCTCAAGGACACCGATTTCATCCACGCCGGCTTCGTCTTCCACGACATGATGCCCGAGGAAGAGAAGGTCGCCGACGCTGTCCTCGCCAACTGCCGTGACGCACTGCGGCCCGGGGGCACGATGGCGATCACCGACGCGGTGCCGTATCTGCGCAATGAACGGGAGCGCCGGTTCAGCGCCATCGTCACCTACTACCACCGCCAGTTCATGAAGCGGAGGCTGCTCAGCGAAGCCGAGTGGGTCGACAAGCTGCAGAGCGCAGGATTCAGCGGCGTCAAGGCCGTCGAGCTGGGCTTCCCGACGGGGCGGCTCTTCCTCGCCACCCGGTAGCCACCTGCGAACGACACACGTTGGACGACCAGGAAGGGGACGCGACGTGCGTACGAGCGGTGACTTCCCGGTGCGTGAGATCCTCGAACTCGGCGCACGCCCCGGAATGATCTCGTTCGCCGGCGGGCTTCCCGCGCCCGACTTGTTCGACTCGGACGGGATCGCCGCCGCGTTCGCCCGGGTGCTGGCGCATGCCCCCGGCCGCGCGCTGCAGTACTCCAGCGTGGAGGGTGACCCGTCGCTGCGCACGGCGGTCGCCGAACGGCTGTCGGGTTCCGGCCTGCCCACTGGGCCCGAGGATCTGCTGATCACCACAGGATCCCAGCAGGCTCTGGCACTACTGGTGGCCGCGCTGCTGGCGCCCGGTGATGCCGTCCTGGTCGAGGAGCCCACATATCTGGCCGCGCTGCAGCGCTTCGCGGCGGCCTCGGTACGGGCCGTCCCACTGCCCTGTGACGAGCACGGAATCGACCCGGCCGCGCTGGAGGACAGCCTGGTGCGGCACCGTCCGAAGGCACTGTACGTCGTACCGAACTTCCAGAACCCGACAGGCCGCACCATGCCCTTCGAGCGCCGCAAGGCCGTGGCGGCGCTCGCCGAGCGGTACGGCCTGTGGATCATTGAGGACGACCCCTACAGTGAACTGCGCTACGACGGTCTGCCGATCCCGCCGTTCGCCTCGTTGCCGGAGATCGCCGACCGCACCGCACTGCTCGGCAGCTTCTCCAAGATCATGGCACCGGGGCTGCGGCTAGGCTGGATGCGGGTGGGGGCGGCGACGCTGCGGGCCTGTGCCGTCGTCAAGGAGTCGACCGACGTGCACACCTCGACCATTGACCAGGCGGCCGCCGCCCAATATCTGGCCGACCGGGGCCTGACGGACCATCTGACACGCCTTCGTAGTGCCTACCGTAAGCGTCGCGACATACTGCTGGACGGGCTTGGAAACGCGCTGCCCGCGGGCACTCTCCACAATCGGCCGGAGGGCGGCATGTTCGTCTGGGCACGGCTGCCTGAGGGACAGGATGCGACCGAACTGTTCCGCCGTGCGGTCGGACACGGGGTCTCATTCGTGCCGGGCCTACCCTTCTTCGCAGGTGCACCGGACCCGACCGCACTGCGTCTTTCGTTCGCGACGCATACACCGGAGCGACTGGCCGAAGGGCTTCGCAGGTTGGCGCGGGCCGTCGCGGCGGATCCGTTGCGGCCTTGAACCATCCCCTGCTTGAGCCGCCGTGCGAGACTGTTCAGTGAGACCTGGTAGACCGAAAGGGTTTTCGAGTACTTTAGTTCGTTGGTGCATGACAACGGGGGTTATCAGTGATCAGAGTGCTGCTGGCCGATGACGAACATCTCATACGGGGCGCCTTAGTCACGCTGCTGCGGCTGGAGAGTGACCTGGAGGTCGTGGCCGACGCAGGGGAGGGTGTCCGCATCCTGGACCTGGCGCTGCGGACCCGGCCGGATGTCGCGGTCATCGATGTCAACATGCCTGACCTCAACGGGCTGGAGGCCGCCGCCCAGCTATTGGAGCACCTCCCTTCGTGCCGAGTGCTGCTTCTGTCCAGTCTCGACCAGTCGGGCACCGTGCGGCGTGCCCTTGAGCTCAAGGTCGGCGGGTATCTGCTCAAGGACGCGGCGCCGGGGGAGCTAATCATGGCGATCCGGCAGGTCGCCGAGGGGCAGCGGATCATCGCTTCGGAACTGATGCTCGCCGCGTGGGACACCAACGCCAATCCGCTCACTACCCGCGAGACCAAGGTGCTGCAGATGACGAGCGAGGGCATGGGCGTGCGGGAGGTCGCGGACGGTCTTCACCTCTCGCTGGGCACGGTGCGCAACTATCTGTCCAGCGCCGTCAGCAAACTTGGCGCCCGTAACCGGTTGGACGCTGTGCGGATCGCTGTGGAGGCAGGCTGGCTACTATCCCTGACGCCGGCCGGGTCGGGGCGCTCCCGTGCGTCGGAATCTCCACGCTGATCACGAACCACGCGGGGGCGCGCCGCTCCGCGTGCAAGGTACCTCCCACGGCGGAGAGCCGGGCAGCCATGTTCGACAGCCCGCTGCCGTTCCGGTCGTGCGGTTTCTTCCGCGCGGCCGGCGCCCCGTCATTGGCAATGGAAAAGCGAACGGCCCCCGGGTGGCGACCCAATGTGATGACGCAGCGGGTCGCCTGACTGTGCCGCAGTATGTTCGCCAGTCCTTCCCGGAGTATCGGGGTCAGCACTTGGGATATTTCTGTCGTCACCCGCGTGTGCCAGCCTTTCGCAGTCACCTCGACACCTGCCGACGACAGAAGCGCGAGGGCGTTCTGGAGTTCTTCGCCGAGTGAGACACTTCGGTACTCACGGGCCAGGGACCGAACTTCAGCCAAGGCGTGCCGGGTAAGCTTCAGAATTTCCTGCAATTCCGCTTCAGTGCCCTTTTTGTTCGACTTCACGAGACGTAACGCGTTTTCTCCTTTGAGTGCCACGGTGGTCAGCTTTCCGGCCAGCATGTCGTGGAGATCCCGAGAGATGCGCATACGCTCCTCCTGCGTCGCGCCGCGGGCCACCAGACTCCGCTCCCATTGCAGCCGGGAGACCAGCCCGGCAAGGTAGGTCACCGTGCTCGCGGCCAGGCCGGGCACCGCGAGTGCCATACTCAGGCCCAGCGTGTACGTACTGGCGATATCCGCCAACCAGGCTGTCAGCCAGCCGCAGCAGAGCAGGCCCAATGCGGTCCAGCGCCACCACGGCGTCCGCACGGCCAGCAGCGCGGTTCCCATGAAGATGCTGCACATACCCTCCCAGTCCAGACCCAGAACGCCCAGCGGGATGAATGCGGCGCCCGCCTGCGCGACAAGGATCACACCGCGGCGCCTGCGCCCAGCCCACCCGGGTGCGCTCAAAGAGAACTGCAGCACTATGACGGTGCAGAATGACACTGCCCAGGCCGCTAGGGCCATGTGTCCGCCATGTGCCCGAACAAGATCGCGCAGGTCGATATAGGCGATGCTGCACTGCAGGAGTGTCACAGTCCCCAGAGCCAACCAGGGCGCAACGTCCCCACGTATCTTCAGCAAAATTCCTCCCCGTCCAGAATCTAGCTTTTAGATGCTGTGCATCCGCTGTGTACCGGGTGTCGGATTTCCGTGTCCCGGCTTTGAATGTCCACTCCGTTTTGTGATGCGATGCCCCCTTGGCGAGGAGGCATTTTGTTGTCCTGTGAAGAACCCACATGAAGTACGTGGGAATTATATGGCTGAAGTTGTGTGATCCGCTCTGGTCCCGGATGAGGCGCGGTGGAACGCTCCTTGAGCGCGGAAGCAGCGCACGACACGGCCGCGTCGAACCGATGCGGAGAAACGGGGAGAAACGATGAACATCGAGGTCCTGGGGCCGCTTTCGATCGAGCACGACGGCACGTCACTGGTTCCCACCGCCGGAAAACCCCGGCAGATTCTCGCCCTGCTGGCCCTGCGCGCCGGCCACGCCGTCCCAGTCGCCTCGCTCATAGAGGAGGTCTGGGGCGAAGCGGTGCCGCGCAGCGCAGCCACCACCCTCCAGACGTACATCCTTCAACTACGCCGCCGGATCGCGGCGGCCTACGACCGGGTGGACGACTTGCCTCCGAAGGAGATCCTGACCACGACCTACGGTGGCTACCGGCTCGCGGTGGACTCCGACAGCTGCGACTACCGCACGTTCCACGACCTTGTGCAGCGCGGCAGCAGGGCGCTAGAGGCCGACGACGCGCTGGCTGCCTCTGCCCATCTCGGACGCGCCCTAAAACTATGGCGTGGCCCCGTCCTCGCCGACGTACCGATCGGGCCGCTCCTCGAACTGGAGGCCGTCGGCATGGAAGAGGCCCGGTTACAGGCACTGGAGCAGCGCATCACGGCGGACCTGCGGCTGCGCCGGTACGGAGAGCTCATCGCGGAGCTGCGCGTGCTGACATCCCGCTATCCGCTCAACGAGAACTTCTGCGCCCACCTCATGACCGCCCTGTACCACTCCGGCAGTCCGTGGCGGGCTCTGGACGAGTTCCGTCGGCTGCGTGCCTGCCTGCACGGCGAGCTCGGCGTCGAACCGACCTCGCGGCTGCAGCGGCTGCACCAAGCCGTCCTCAACGGGGCACCGGTGCCAGACGGGCGAGAGGCCCGGCAGCTCCCGGCGGCCTGAAAGCGTTCGCCCTCCGCCGCGAATCAAGTCCGGCTTGAGACGGGATTGCCACTGTTCCGAGGACAGCGAAAGGACCAGGGAGGTCCGACCCGGTGCACTGGGCCGGGCCCCGGCGCCCCCCGTCACCGACGAACGGACACGGATGAGCAGACGCGCAGTCATCACCGGTATCGGCGTGGTGGCTCCCGGAGGCATGGGGACCAAGGATTTTTGGTCCCTGCTCACTTCAGGTCGCACGGCGACCAGGACGATCTCCCTGTTCGATGCGGGTCGCTTCCGCTCCCGCGTCGCCGCGGAGGTCGATTTCGACCCGGCGGCGGCGGGGCTGACCCTGCAGGAGATTCGGCGCATGGACAGGGCGGCGCAGTTCGCCGTCGTCTGCGCACGGGAGGCCGTCGCCGACAGCGGCCTCGACCTCGCGGAGGTCGATCCGGCCCGTATCGGCGTGACCCTCGGCAGTGCCGTCGGCGCCACGAGAAGCCTGGACACCGAGTACTCCGTCGTCAGTGACGGGGGCCGGGACTGGCTGGTCGATCACCGCTACGCCGTACCGCATCTGCACGACTACTTCGTGCCCGGTTCGTTCGCCCGGGAGGTGGCATGGGCGGTGGGCGCCCAGGGGCCCACCGCGCTGGTGTCCACCGGCTGCACCTCCGGTATCGACGCCGTCGGCCACGCCGTGGAGCTGATCCGGGAAGGCAGCGCGGAGGTCATGGTGGCGGGTGCCACCGAGGCACCGATCTCGCCCATCACCGTGGCGTGCTTCGACGCCATCCGCGCTACCACGCCTCGCAACGACGACCCGGAGCACGCCTCGCGACCCTTCGACCGCAGTCGCAACGGCTTCGTCCTAGGCGAGGGTTCGGCGGTGTTCATCCTGGAGGAACTCGGAGGGGCCCGCCGCCGCGGCGCTCATGTGTACGCCGAGATCGCCGGCTTCGCCTCACGCAGCAATGCCTACCATATGACCGGGCTGCGGCCCGACGGCAAGGAGATGGCGGAGGCGATCCGAGTCGCCCTCGACGAGGCCGCCTGCGATCCGAGCGCGGTCGACTACGTCAACGCGCATGGCTCGGGCACCAAGCAGAACGACCGGCACGAGACGGCCGCCTTCAAATGTAGCCTGGGCGGCCATGCCTACGACGTTCCCATCAGCTCCGTCAAGTCCATGATCGGGCACTCGCTCGGCGCCATCGGCTCTCTGGAGATCGCCGCGTCGGCACTGGCCATCGAGCACGGAGTCGTCCCGCCGACGGCTAACCTGCACGAGCCGGACCCCGAGTGCGACCTCGACTACACGCCGCTCACCGCGCGGGAGCGCAGGATCGAAACGGTCCTCAGCGTGGGGAGTGGGTTCGGAGGCTTCCAGAGCGCGGTCGTTCTCACCCGGCCGGAGCGGAGGGCGGCATGACGGAGCAGACCCTGCGGCGCTCCGTCGGCCGAGGCGACCGCACCGGCACCGCGGTCTTCACCGGCATCGGAGCCGTCGCGCCCAATGGCCTAGGCGTAGAGGAGTGGTGGCGGGCGACCCTGGCCAAGCGGTCGGGCATCGGTCTGGTCACCCGGTTCGACGCCACCGGCTACCCAGCCCGGCTGGCCGGCGAAGTGCCCGGCTTCGACCCCGCCGACCGGCTGCCCAGTCGGCTGCTGCCGCAGACCGATCACATGACGCGGCTGGCACTGGTCGCAGCTGAGCACGCCCTCACCGACGCGGGCGCCGACCCGGCGGAACTCCCCGAGTACGCGGCCGGGGTGGTCACCGCGGCATCAGCGGGCGGCTTCGAGTTCGGCCAGCGCGAGCTCCAGGCACTGTGGAGCAAGGGCGGTCAGTATGTGAGCGCGTATCAGTCCTTCGCCTGGTTCTACGCGGTCAACACCGGCCAGATATCGATCCGGCACGGGCTGCGCGGACCGAGTGGAGTGCTGGTGACCGAGCAGGCCGGCGGGCTCGACGCGGTGGCCCAGGCCCGTCGTCAGTTGCGGCGGGGCACCCGGCTCATGCTCACCGGAGGCGTGGACGGCACCCTGTGCCCCTGGGGCTGGACCGCCCACCTCGCGAGCGGACGGCTCTCCACGGCGCGAACGCCGGAGCGAGCCTATCTGCCCTTCGACGCCGACGCAGCAGGCCATGTCGTCGGCGAAGGCGGGGCCGTCCTCGTCCTCGAGGCCGAGGACGCCGCTCAGGCCCGTGGCGCCACCGTCTACGGCCGACTGGCCGGGTATGCCGCAACGTTCGATCCCGCCCCAGGCCGGCCCGGTGAGCCGGGGCTGCGCCGGTCCGCCGAACTTGCCCTGCAAGAAGCAAAGTTGGACCCAGGTTCGGTGGACGTGGTCTTCGCCGACGCGGCGGCGGTGCCCGCACTCGACCACGCAGAGGCACGTGCGATCACCGGACTCTTCGGCCCCCACGGCGTGGCTGTCACCGCACCGAAGACCATGACCGGCCGGCTGTCCGCGGGCGGCGCCGCGCTCGACCTGGCAGCCGCCCTGCTGTCGATCCGGGACGGGGTCGTCCCGCCGACCGCCCACACGACCGCGGCGCTGCCTGAGTACGGACTCGACCTGGTCACCGAGGCCCGCCCTACAGCCGTACGCAGCTGTCTTGTGCTGGCTCGCGGCCAGGGCGGGTTCAACGCGGCGGCCGTGGTCACGTCCGCGACCTGACCCGGCGAGCCGGATTCCTCCTCATCCATCGGAGAAGGGCACCACCATGACACTCGACGAACTGATCGCCCTGCTGCGCGAGTGCGCGGGCCAGGACGAGGCCCTGGATCTGGACCGGGATGTCTCCGGGGTCCGCTTCACGGACCTGGGCTACGACTCCCTCGCCGTCCTCCAGACCATCGGACGCATCGAGCAGGAGCACGGCGTCCAACTACCCGACGAGACCGTCGCGGATGCGGACACGCCCGGCCGTCTGCTGACCGACGTCAACGACGCGCTGGCGAGCGCTCAGCGGGCCTGAACACCCGACGGCACACGGACGGCGCTGCGCCCGAGTCCTTGCTCGGGCGCAGCGCCGTCGGTGCGAGAATCGTGCGCTGGTCAGAACAGGTCGTCACGGGTGACCCGGCGATCGGCGACAAGCCAGCCCTCGCCCTCGCGCACCAGAATGTCCTCGCACAATGTGCTCGCCCGGATCGCGGGGCTGCCCCCGCGCGGGGTCTCGATCACCAAGGCGTAGCTGCGCGCGAGGACCCGGTCCTCGTCGCGCCGCTCCACCGCCACCATGCCCAGCCAGTGGCGCCGCTGCACCCCTTGGGCGGCGTACGCGTCGGCGGCCTGTCGGGCCCCGCTCGCGATCGCGGCCCGCCCGACGAACGGCTCCGGATGGGCGTTGGCCGCGAACACCCCCTCCGGGGTGAACGTCTCGGCCCACGCCTCGGCCTGCCCGCTGTCCAGAAGGAACATCTGCTGTGCATAGAACTGCTCGACGCCCGGACGGAGTTCGGCGGTTGCGGCGACGGCCAGCTGCTGTGGTGCGGACATGGGTTTCTCCTCCGGAGTGCGGTACGGGTCCCGCCAAGCCTTCTGGCCGCGGCTCGGGCGGCACCTGAGGCGAGCTGGATCCCGTCGGTCGCACGGCCGGGAGGAACGCAGTTCCAGCCCGCCTCCACCCCTCTTCGAGCCATGGCCGCGAGCTTGGCGGGACCGGATCGGAGAGAGGAGCCCAGGGCATGGGGACGGGCGAGCAGCGAGTGGCCTTGGTTACGGGCGGGACGAGCGGGATCGGGCTGGCGGTCGCCAGGGCACTGGCCGGCAGCGGACTGCGCGTCTTCCTGTGCGCCCGTGACGAGGACATGGTGCACACCACCGTCAAGGAACTGGCGGAGACCGGGTCCGACGTCGACGGCACCGCCGCCGACGTGCGGCGTCCTGAGGACGTGCGGCGCGTCGTGGCGGCCGCGGTCGAGCGCTTCGGGCGGGTCGACGTCCTGGTCAACAACGCCGGGCGCTCCGGGGGCGGTGTGACCGCCGAACTGACCGACGAGCTGTGGTACGACGTCATCGACACCAACCTCAACAGTGTCTTCCTGATGACCCGGGAGGTGCTCGTCCGGGGCGGTGTGCGGGAGCGGGGCTGGGGACGGATCGTCAACATCGCTTCCACCGCCGGGAAGCAGGGCGTGGTCCTGGGCGCCCCCTACTCGGCCTCCAAGCACGGCGTCGTCGGGTTCACCAAGGCCCTGGGCAACGAACTCGCCCCGACCGGCATCACGGTGAACGCGGTCTGCCCCGGATACGTCGAGACCCCCATGGCCCAGCGGGTGCGTCGGGGCTACGCGGCCGCGTACGACACCACGGAGAACGCAATCCTCGAGAAGTTCCGGGCGAAGATCCCGCTCGGACGGTACTCCACCCCCGAGGAGGTGGCCGGACTCGTCGGCTACCTCGTCACCGACACCGCCGCCTCCATGACCGCGCAGGCGCTGAACGTCTGCGGCGGCCTCGGCAACTTCTGAAGCCCCGGGCGGACAAGGAGAGTCCCACCATGACCACGCACGAGGTTGAGCACGGGACGACGGTGCGCGCTCCCGCGGCCGACGTCTACCGCATCATCGCCGACGTGGAGAACTGGCCGCTGGTGTTCCCGCCCAGCGTCCATGTCGAGCGCACCGCCATCGGCGAGGGCGAGGAGCGCATCGCCGTCTGGGCCACCGCGAACGGCACCGCCAAGGGCTGGACATCGCGGCGCAGGCTCGATCGTGCGGCGCTGCGCGTCGACTTCCGCCAGGAGGTGTCCGCCGCGCCGGTCGCCTCAATGGGCGGCACCTGGATCGTCGAGGCACAGGACGCAGATACCACCAGGGTCCGGCTCCTGCACGACTACCGTGCCGTGGACGACGACCCGGCGGGCCTGAGCTGGATCGACGCCGCCGTCGACCGCAACAGCCGGGCCGAGCTGGCCGCCCTCAAGGCGTGGGCGGAGCGCGGTACGACCGAGGACGGGCCCACATTCGTTTTCGAGGACACGGTGCGCATCGCCGGCGCCGCGAAGGACGTGTACGACTTCCTGGACCAGGCCCAGCTGTGGTCCGAGCGGCTGCCGCACGTACGACGGGTCGAGCTGACCGAAGACACGCCCGGGCTGCAGATCCTGGAGATGGACACGGTCGCCAAGGACGGCTCGGTGCACACCACGAAGTCGGTCCGCGTCTGCTTCCCGCACCAGCGCATCGTGTACAAGCAGACCACCCTGCCCGCGCTGCTGTTGCTGCACACCGGCAGCTGGGAACTCACCGAGGACGGCGACGACGTGCTCGCCACCTCGCGGCACACGGTGACACTGAACACGGACTCCGTGCCGAAGGTGCTGGGAGCGCAGGCGGGTCGGGCAGAGGCGCGGAACTTCGTGCGGGGCGCGCTGAGCGCCAACTCCCGTGCCACGCTGGCCCTGGCCAAGGAATTCGCGGAGGCCCGCCATGACTGACACACCCTTCGCCGACGCATCCGTGGCCGACGTAAACCCCCCTGATGCACCCGCGGCGGGCCGCCTCGACGATCTGCTCGCCGAGGCCGCCCGCGACCGCCCGGACCGGATCGCCATCAGGGCGGGGCGGCGCGAGCTGTCCTTCGCGGCCCTCGACCGGCGCGTGACCACCGTGGCGTCCGCCCTGCACGCCCAGCTCCCGGAGCCCGGCGCGACGGTCGCCGTCGCCGCCGTCCTGGACCCGGACTTCGCGGCCGCCTACTACGCGGTCGCCCGCGCCGGCCATGTCGTCGCGGTCCTCAACCCGCTGGCGCGCGAGGAGAACCTGCTGCACGTCCTGACCCTGTGCGAGGCCCAGGCCGCGTTCGTCGACGCGGACACCTACGCCCGGCTGACGTCGCTGCGGGACCGGCTGCCGCATCTGCGGCATGTGTTCCTGATCGACTCCCCGCCCGAGGGCGCCGCCGAAGCCTTCACGCCCGCGCACGCCGACCTGGACGACATCGCCTGCCTGCACTTCACCAGCGGTACGACGGGGCTGTCCAAGGGAGTCCGGCTCACCCACCGTAATCTCACCGTCAACGCCGCCCAGATCGCCCAGGCCCATCTGCTCGACAGCACGTCGGTGGTCGTGAACCAGCTGCCGACGTACCACCCGATGCACCTCAACTCGGCGGTGCGCGCACAGGCCACCCAGGTGCTGTGCGCCGCCCCCGAAGCGGTGGAGGCGGTGCTGGAGGCAAACCGGGCCCGGGCCACCCACCTCTACAGCCTGCCGGTGCGGCTGGCCCGGCTGGCCTCGGCCCCGGCCGCGGACGTACCCGCCCTGACCACCGTACGCACCATCGCCTCGGGCGGATCCGCGCTGCCGGTGGCCGCCGCGCGGGAGCTGACCGCGCGGTTCGGTGTCCCGGTGATCCAGGGATACGGGCTCGCCGAGACCTCCCCGCTGACCCACAGCGACGACCCGCGCGACCCGGTGCACGGTTCGGTCGGCAGGCCCCTGCGCGGCACCGGGTGCAGGATCGTCGACCCCGAGACCCGGGCGGTGCTGGCCGCCGGTCACCCCGGGGAGGTCGAGGTGCGCGGGCCCCAGGTCATGAAGGGCTACCTCGGCAGGCCCGAGGGCTCGGGGGTCGGTCCGAACGGCTGGTTCGCCACCGGCGACATCGGCCGGATCGACGACTCCGGGCGGCTGGTGATCGTGGACCGCATTGGGGACGTCTTCAAGTGCGACAACTTCCTGGTCGCGCCCTCGGAGGTGGAGCGGGTGCTGCAGCGGCATCCGCTGGTGCGGGAGGCCGTGGTGCTCGGGCTGCCCGACGGTCTCGGCGGCGCGGTTGCCGCAGCCCTCGTGGTCCTGGCACCGGAGCGCGCCGACCGGTCCGCCGCGCTCGTCGAGGTCCTGGCCTCGGTCAACGCCGAACTCGCGTACTACCAGCAGGTGCGGCACGCGCAGGCCGTCGACACGATCCCGCGCTCGGCCAACGGCAAGATCCAGCGCCGCGACCTGCGGGGCCTGCTGGCCGCCGGGGCCGCGGAGCGCCCCGCACCCGCCGACCGTCCCGTCCCTCCGCCGTCCGAAAGGACCACCATGTCCGGCACACCGTTCACCGTCGTCAACACCTTCACCCTCAAGGACCCGGGGCACGCGGAGGAGTTCGAGCGCCGCTTCCTCGAACACGTCCAGTGGATGCGCTCCCGCGACGGCTTCCTCGACCATCAGGCCGTACGCCGGAGCGAGCAGCCCGGTGTCTACGTCAATCTGGGTTGGTGGAAGTCCCCGGACGACTTCAGGAAGGTGCTCGCCGACCCGGTCTTCCAGGAGCACGCCGCCCAGTTCCACAAGATCGTGGACGTGGCTGCGGCGCCCTCGATGTCCGTGCTGCGCGCCGAGGCCGAGGTCCTGGCCGACTCCGCCCGGACGGTGCTGCTCGTGGAGGAGTTCACCGTGTCGGACGGCCCGGAGGCCGGCCAGGCGTTCGAGCAGGCCTATCGCGCCTACACCGAGGCCCTGGTCAAGGCCGACGGTTTCGGCCGTGCCGACCTCGCCCGCTCCGTCGCCGGCCCCGCCTACACCGCACTGACCTGGTGGGGCGACGCCGAAGCACTGCGCGCCGCCCAGGCGGGCCCCGAGTGGGCGGCCGTACTGGCCTCGGCGGAGGTGACTGCGCATCCGGTGACCCCGGTCGCGGGCACGCGACGCGGCGACACGCGCTGAGCGGCGGCGGAAGGAGCGGGCCGATGGCCACGCGGGAGATACGGGCGGACGTCTGCGTCGTCGGAGCCGGGCCGGCCGGTCTGGTGCTGGCCCTGCTGCTGATCAGGTCGGGCCGCAGCGTCGTCGTACTGGAGCGGAACCGGTCCCTGGGACGCGAGTTCCGCGGGGAGATCCTGCAGCCGGGCGCGCTGGCGCTGCTGGACCGGCTCGGCGTGCTGGCGGGCGCGCGCGCCCGGGGGGCCCATGAGCACGCCCGTTTCCAGCTCGTGGAGCGGGAACGGGTCCTGCTGGACATCGACTACGGGTCGCTGCCCGCTCCGCACGACCATCTGCTGAGTCTTCCGCAGTCCCATGTGCTGGCCGAACTGGCCGAGCAGTGCGAGAAGTACGACGGTTTCCAGCTCCTCAAGGGGCACCGAGCCGGCGCTCTGGTGCACGAGGACGGTCGCGTCGCCGGTGTCACCGGCGACGGGCCATCCGGCCCCTTCGTCGTGCGGTCGCGGGTCGTGGTGGGGGCGGACGGCCGGTTCTCCAAGGTGCGCGGACTGGCCGGGATCGACGCGGGACGCAGCGACGTCTTCGACCAGGACGTGCTCTGGTTCAAGCTCGACGGCGGCGCGCGGGAACCCGGGGCATCACGGGCCGTGCAGGTGTACCGGGCCGACGGCAGACCGGTGCTGGTGTACGACTCCTGGCCCGACCGGGTGCAGATCGGCTGGACGCTACCGCACAAGGGCTACCGGAAGGTCGCCGCCCGGGGACTTCCCGCGATCAAGGAGGAACTCGCCCGCGCCGTCCCGCGGTACGCAGACCTGATCCACGAGCAGGTCACCTCGACGCGCGACCTGACTCTGCTCGACGTGTTCTCCGGGCGGGCCGAACGATGGGCCGACGACGGCCTGGTGCTGATCGGCGACGCCGCCCACACACACAGCCCGATCGGGGCGCAGGGCATCAACCTCGCCGTCCAGGACGCGGTCGTGCTCCACCCGGTCCTGATCGACGCCCTGGACCGGGGGGATACGAGCCGGAGCGCGCTGTCGGCCTTCGAGGAGCGGCGCGCCCCCGACATCGCGACCGTCATGCGGATACAGAGCGTGCAGAGCGGTCTGATGCTGTCGACGGGGTTCTTCGCCACCCGGGCGCGCCCCCGGCTGGCCGCACTGATGCGGCGCACTCCGCTGTTCCGCCTGGTGCTGCACAGGATCGCCTACGGCAACCCGGACATCCGGATCGCCGAGGAGTGCTTCAGCTGACCGCCCGGCCAGGCCGGTGTGCGGGGTGCGCCGCAGCCTTCTCCAGTAGTGGCACCACGTCCGCCGGGGTGGGCAGCGCCGCCATCTCCGCGGCGATCCGCCGCGCCGCCTCGGCATGGTCCGGTTCCTCCAGCAGCGCGCGGGCCGCGTCGCGCAGCAGCGAGGGGTCGTTCTGCTGCTCCGGGACGGTGACCGCGCGCGCCGCGCCGGCCGCGGCGAGCCGGTCGGCCCACAGCGGCTCGTTGCCCAGCTGCGGCAGGACCAGCTGCGGCAGCCCGAACGCGCACGAGGTGAGCGTCGAGCCCGTTCCCCCGTGGTGCACGACCAGGGCACACGAGTCGAGGAAGAGATGCAGTGGCAGGGGCTCGACGACCTGCACCGACGGCGCCGACGGCGCCAGTTGGGCGGCGTACGGCCCGGGCAGGGTCACCAGGGTCTCGGTGTCCGGCAGGCCGGCCAGCGCGTCGACGACGTGCCGGATCATCGGCATGCCGTTCAGCAGCGCCGTCATCGCCCCGAAGGTGACCGCCACCCGCCGGCCGAGCGGTGGCCGCTCGCACCACTGCGGGACGGTGCCGGAGCCGTTGAAGGGCACATAGCGCACCGGTGTCGCGGATTCGACGGCCGCGGGCAGCTGGACACTCGGGGGGCAGGGATCGACGCTGAGGACCGGCCGGGGCAGCTCCCCGCGCAGGCCCAGGCGGGCGAACCGGGCGCCGAGCGACGCGTGAGCCCGCTTGCGCACCCCGTCGCCGCCCGTGTCCAGGTCCCAGCGGTGGTGCACCAGCGGGACCTCCAGGATCCCGGCCACCGCCGCCGCGCTCAGCTCCATGGGGTCGCTGAGCACCAGGTCGGGCCGCCACTGCCGGGCGAAGGCGAGGTAGTCGGAGGTGAGATAGCGGGCGTGCAGGAGCCAGGGCTGGATCAGCACCGCCGGATTGAGCTCGGTCACCTGGGCCCGGCCCGACTCGTTGGGGCGCCTGCCCGGCGCCAGACCGGAGCGGAGGACCTCCGCGGCGTCGTAGCGGTCACCGATCGCCGCGGCCGGCAGCCCGGCGGCGACCGCGGCGTCGGTGATGTCGGGCTGCCCGGCGACCAGTACCTCGTGTCCGGCGGTGCGCAGTGCCCACAGCAGCGGAACCATCGGTGTCAGATGGCTGGCGGCGGGAGTGCACATGATCAGAACGCGCATGGCTGTCCTCGGCTTCGTTCGGCGGCGGCACCCGAGCGGGGTGCCGGGCCGCGCACGCTAGGGAACCCGGCTCAAGCCGCTCTGGTGCACCAGGTGAGCGGCTTTCCGCAGCTCCAGGGACGCTCCAGTTCCCCTCCGGCCGACCGCTCTAGCGTAGCGGCGTCCGTCCGATGCGAGGAGGTCGCGCACCATGCGCATCCTGTTCACGACCTACGCCGCCCGCCCGCACCTCTACCCCCTGGTGCCGACGGCCTGGGCGGCCGTGGCCGCCGGGCACGACGTGCGGGTGGCGAGCACTCCGGAACTGGCGGATGCCGTCGCGGGTACGGGGCTGCCGTCGGTCACCGTCGGCCGGGACATCGACAGCGACTTCTGGTACCGGCGGGGCATCTTCGTGCCCCGCAGCGGATATCCCGGCGAGCCGGAGGAGGCCGCCTGGATCCGGGTGACCGACCAGCTCGCGCTCAAGCAGTTCAGCATCGCCGAAGCCATGGTGGACGGTCTGGTGGAGTACGCGCGGAGCTGGCGTCCCGACGTGATCGTGCACGACCCGGTGACCTTCGCCGGTCCCGTGGCCGCCCAGGTCCTCGGCGTGCCCAGCGTGGGCCATCTGTACGGCATGGCGCGCCATCTGCGCCTGGAGATCGTCGACCGGACCGGCACCGAACCGCACCCTGACTTCCTGCAGTTGTTCGCCCGCAGCAAGGTCGCCCCGCGCGTCGATCCCACGCTGTGGATCGATCCCTGCCCGCCGAGCCTGCGGTGGCCGGGCGGCCGGGAGATCGACCGCTGCCACATCCGCTACATCCCCTACAACGGTCCCGGCGTGGAACCCGACTGGCTGCGAGAGCCGCCAGCCCGGCCGCGGGTCTGCGTCACCTGGGGAACCTCCCAGCAGAAGAAGATGGGACCCGGCGTGATCGAGCTGTTCGGCCGCATCGCCAGGGCGGTCGCCGCGCTGGACGTGGAGGTGCTGCTCACCACGGGCGCCGTGGGACAGGAGCAGCTGCACCATCTGGGCCCGCTGCCCGCCAACGTACGGCAGGTCGGCTGGATTCCGCTGGGCATGCTGGCCGACGGCTGCGCCGCCGTCGTCCACACCGGCGGTACGGGCGTCATGACAACCGCCGCGGCCCGTGGCCTGCCGCAGCTGGGCATCACCAAGATCCCCGAGGGGCGATTCAACGTCGAGCGGCTGGCGGCGGTCGGCGCGGGCCTCCAGATCGACCAGGACGCCGCGGACGACGAGGCGGTGCGCAAGGCGGTGGACGTTCTGCTGACCGATGCCGCGCCCCGTTCGGCCGCGACCGCGCTGCGGGCGGACATCGAGGCACAGCCGCTGCCGGCCACGGCGGTGGCGGCGATCGAGGGGCTGGTGCGATGACCTCCCGCCCGGGGACCGCGGCCGTGCGCAGGAGCCCGCTGCCGGCCGGCGGCCAGAAGCTGCTCGACGCCTTCACCGCGTCCGCGCTGGCGCAGGACAGCCCGGTCACGCCCAACGAGGACTTCGACGCCTGGTTCGCACGGCAGCGCCGGCGGCCCGGGTTCACGGTGCGGCGGGTCCCGGTGGAGGAGCTGGGGCAGTGGGAGTTCGCGCCGGACACGGGCGATCTGCGGCACAGCAGCGGCCGCTTCTTCACCGTGCAGGGCCTTCGGGTGGAAAGCGTCCCGGACGCCGGGGAGGAGCCGGCCGGCGGCTGGGAGCAGCCGATCATGTCCCAACGGGAGATCGGTGTACTCGGCTTCCTGGTGGCCCAGTTCGACGGGGTGCCGCATTTCCTCGTGCAGGCGAAGATGGAGCCCGGCAACGTGCGGACGGTGCATCTCGCGCCGAGTCTGCAGGCCACCCGCAGTAATCTGGCCGGCGTCCATCAGGGCCGCGGCACCCCGCTCATGGAGCACTTCCGCATCCCGGGCAGCGGGCGGGTCCTGGTGGACAGCCTGCAGTCGGAGCGCGGCGCGTGGTTCCTGCGCAAGCGCAACCGGCATCTGGTCGTGGAGGCGGTAGGCGACCTCGAGCTCACAGATGACTACCGTTGGCTGACACTCGGTCAGCTGCACCGGCTGCTGTCCAGGCCCAACCACCTGACCATGGAGGCGTGTTCGCTGCTGGCACTGCTGCCGCTGCGGATGCTCCCGGACCGGGCCGGAAGTCCGTACGGGGCAGCGCTGCTGAACTCGCAGTCCCCGTCCGCCCCGACGGTGCAGAGCACAGTCGGAGTGGTCGGCCGGCTGAACGAGGTCAAGGCCCGCCACCAGGTACGGCAGCACGGCGTCCCGCTGGGCTCGCTGACGGAGTGGCACCGCGACGGCGGCGTCGTACGCCGGCCGGACGGCAGGTTCTTCGAGGTCGTCGGGCTGGAGGTGACGGCGCCCAACCGCGAGGTGGCACACTGGACCCAGCCCCTGTTCGCCCCGGTGCCCGGCGGTGTGGCGGCCCTGATGACCCGGGTGTTCGACGGCGTGTTGCATGTGCTGCTGCACGCCCGCGTCGAGGCGGGGCTCATCGATGTGGCCGAACTGTGCCCCACGGTGCAGTGCACCCCCTCCAACTACCGTGGACTGCCTGCCGGGCAGCGGCCCCGATATCTGGACGAGGTGCTGGCGGCGCCGGCGTCCGCGATCCGCTTCGACGCGGTGCTCTCCGAGGAGGGCGCGCGCTTCCACCGGGCCGAGAGCCGTTACCTGGTCATCGAGGCACCGGACGACTTCGACCCGTGCCCGCCCGACGGATTCGTCTGGGTGTCCGTCGCCCAGGTCCATGAACTCCTGCGGCACAGCTATCTGCTGAACATGCAGGCCCGTACGCTCGTGGCCGCGCTGCAGTCGCTGTACTGACGCGGCCGGGAGCGTACGGGCTCGCTGGCCGTCACACAGCTGGCCGCAGGGGCAGGAACTTCGGCGGCTGCCATGCCGCGAGGAAGTCCAGGATCAGCCGGTTCACCAGGTCCGGCTTCTCCACGGGCAGGGCGTGCGAGGTCCCGGGGACCACGGCGAGCTGCGCCCCCGGTACAGCCTTGGCGACGGCGGCGCTGTGCTCCACCGCCACCATGTCGTCGTCGCCCTGCATAACCAGGGTGGGTGCCTTGATCCCGGAGAGCTGCTCCGTGCCGAGGCCCGGATCCTCCTGCCACATCCGCAGCATCTTGCCGAAGACGACGGGGAAGTGATCGGCTCCGTCCGGGGAGACCGCGGCGTAGGTGTCCCGGAACATCCCGGCGAGCGCCTCGGCCGCCTCGAACAGGGCTCGGCCCTCCGGTCGCAGACCGTCCGCGGTGAAGTACTGACCGATCAGCACGAGCTTGCGGACCAGTTCAGGACGGCGCAACGCGACGAGCGCTCCGACCACGGCTCCGTCGCTCCAGCCGACCAGATGCGCGGGCGGCAGGCCGACGGCGTCCATGAAGGCCATGGTGTCCTCGGCCATGATCGGATAGTCGATCCGGCCCTCGACGTCCGGGGTGCGGCCGTGGCCGCGCCGCTCGGGCACGAAGACCTCGTAGTGCCGGGACAGGGCCTCGGTCTGCGGCCCCCAGCTCTCCGCGGTGGACATGCCGCCGTGCAGCAGCACCACTGGCTCTCCACTGCCGTGTGTCTCGTAGTAGGTCCGCAGTCCGGACACGCTCAGATACGAACCCATGGGCACCCTCGTTCCGTTCTCGGTTCTGTCGTGCTGTGCAGTCGCATGTGCCGCGAGACCCTCACCAGGCGGGGAGGATCCCGGCGAGCCGGCCGCCGTCGACCACGGTCTCGGTGCCGGTCATGTACGAGGATTCGTCGCCGGTGAGGAAGAGCACGGCGGACGCGACCTCCTCGGTGGTGCCGAATCTGCGCCGCGGCAGCTGGCGGGCGAGCTTCGCCATGGCCTCGGCGTGCAGGTCCTGGGTCATCCCGGTGTCGACGATGCCGGGGCACACGGTGTTCACCCGGATGTTCTCGGGACCGAGCTCCATGGCAGCGACCCGGCTCATGCCGATCACCGCGAACTTGGATGCGCAATAGGCGGCGAGATACATGTCGCCTGCCAGGCCCGCCGTGGAGGAGATGTTGACGATGGTGCCGCCGCCGACCGCGCGCAGGGCGGGGATCACGGCCTGCATGCCCAGAAAGACTCCGAGCTGGTTGGTCTCCACCATGCTCATGAAGTCCGCGGGCGACATGTCCTCGACTCGTCCGAGGAGCATCACGCCCGCGTTGTTGACCAGCGCGTCGAGCTTGCCGAACCGGTCGACGACCTGCTCGACGGCGTGGTTCCACTCCTCCTGGCGGCGTACGTCTAGATGGATGTAGCAGCCCCGGTCGCCGAGTTCGGCGGCCAGCGCGGCGCCCTCCTCGTCCAGGACGTCCGCTACGGCCACCCGGGCGCCCTCGGCGGCGAACCGGCGTGCCTCGGCGGCACCCATGCCGCGCGCCCCGCCGGTGACGAGGACGACGCGCCCGTCGAACCGCTGTCCCACTACCATTGTTCCCTCAGTCGGCCGGCGTCGGTGGTGGTGGCGGGGCCGGGGCACTGGCCCAGCAGCCGGCCGAGTTCGGCGGCGAGCCGCTCGGCGGTCGCGGCCGGCAACCGATCGGTCCACGCGGCGATCGTCAGCGTGAGTCCGCCCGTGCCGGTGGCGCGGACCTGGATCTCCAGTTCCGTCATGGTCGTAGGGGTGTCGGGCCGTTCGAACCGGCTGGTGCAGCCGGGCAGCCGCAGGTCCGGTTCCGGGTCGTCTTGGAGGATCAGCACCGGGGTGCTGAGGATTGTGTCGGAGCGCTGAGCGGCGAACAGGCCGCGGGCGGCTTCGAAGAACGGCACGTCCTGCGCCGCCATCGCCTCGGCCACCACCGAGCGGGCGTGGTCCAGCATGTCCTCCGCAGGCCGGGGACGCAGGCGCAGACAGAGCATGTCGACGCGGTTCGCAACCGTGCGTCCCGGCGGGCCCAGCCGCCGCGAGAAGGGCACCATCAGACCGAGGTCGTCCTGCCCCGTCAGGGTGCGCAGGGCGGCCGCGCAGACGGCGGCCAGGAACACCAATCGGGAGGTGCCGAGCCGGCGGATGTGCCGGTCCCACGGAGCGAGCTGTCCGGCGGGCACGTCCACCACGACGGTGTACCGGGCTCCCGCGCGGGCCTCGCCCGGCTGCCGTCCCGGCAGCACCACATCTGGAAGGTCCGCCAACTGCGTCTCCCAATAGCCCAGTTGAGATGCCCTGTCGATGGCGGCGAGCCGCCGTTCATACTCGGCGGAGAGCTGGTGCAGGGACGCCGCGGGCCCGGCGAAGACGGGCTCCACGCCTGCCCGCCGTGCGGCGTACGCGGTGCCCAGATCGTCGGCGAGCACCGACTCGGCGGCACCGTCGTAGGCCACATGGTGCACCACCGCACCGAGCAGCGTCCGCCCGCTCTCCGCGCTGCGCACGAGCACGCTGCGCCAGATCCGGCCCCGGGAGATGGCCAGCGGCCTGAACAGCTCCCGCCGTGCCTCCGCCACGGCCTCGGCGTCGGTCGGCCGCGGTGCCGGCCGATGCACCTCGGGCGAGCCGTGGTCCGGGGCGACGTACGCGGTCGGGCCGGGCGCCATGGTGTACCGCGCGCGCAGTGCCTCGTGCCGGGCGTGCACATCGCCCAGGGCGGCCACCAGCGCTTCCTCGTCCGGTTCGCCGTCGATCCACCACATCATCGGACAGAGATAGGCGACCGCCGACTCCTCGGGGACGTCCTCCCACAGGAAGAAGGCGTGGTGGAGGGGGAGTGTCACGCGGCCGTCGGCGCCGGGACCGGCCGCCCCCTCCCCCGTCCCGGCCGTACGCCGGAGGTCTTCGAGTGCCGCCGCCAGAGACCGTACGGTCGGAGCCGCGAACACCGTGGACGGCGGCACGGCGAGCCGTTCCTCCTCGCCCAGGCGGGTACACAGCCGGGCGATGTCGAGGGAGCTGGCGCCGAGTTCGAAGAAGGAGGTGTCCCACGGCACCGGCCGGACCCTGGTGAGGTCGCCGATCGCCGCCGCGATCCGGTCCGCCAGAGGCTCGGCGACGGGCGGCGGGACCGTCGCCGGGGCCGCCGTGCCGGTCTGCCGGGTCTCCAGTCGTTCCCGCAGGGCCTGCCGGTCGACCTTGCCGTTCGCCGACATGGGCAGTGCATCCACGCGGTGGATGCGAGTCGGTACCAGATAGGGCGGCAGCCGCCGGGCCAGCTCCCGGCGCAGCTCGTCGGTGTCGGGGGCGGTGGCGTCGGTGCGGGGGACGTAGAACAGGGCCAGGTGCTCGTAGCCGCCGCTCGCGCCCAGCAGGGGGACCGCGGCGGCACAAGCCACCTCGGCGATGCTCTCGACGGTGCGCTCCAGCTCGCCCGGTTCGACCCGGTGGCCGCGCACCTTGACCTGGAGGTCGTTGCGTCCGTCGAAGTACAGCAGTCCGTCCTCGCCCCAGTGGGCCAGGTCCCCCGTCCGGTAGAGGCGGCGCGGGACGCCGTCGAGGAGGACCTCCACGAACGCCCGTGCCGTGCGCTCCGGGTCGTCGAGATAGCCCGTGGCCAGCCCTCCGCCGCCGACGCACACCTCGCCGCTCTCACCGGTCGCACACGGCCGGTCCCCGTCGAGCACATACACCTGCGTGTCGTGGAGCACGCTGCCGAGCGGCACGCCGGCGGGGTCGGCGCAGTCCTCGGGCAGGACCCGGCGCGCGGTCACCGCGATGGTGCACTCGGCCGGTCCGTAAAGGTTGAGGACGTCGAGACCGGGATGCCGCTCCAGCAGCCGTCGCAGGTGCGCCGCCGAGGCCCGGTCCCCGCCGGTCAGGACCCAGTCCAGGTCGCCGAGGGCGTCCGGGTCGGTGTCGACGACCAGATTGAGCAGGGCGGTGGGTAACAGGGCCCCGTTGACTCCGTGTTCCTTGACCAGACGGCGCAGCAGCGCGGGCGTCGGTATCGGTTCGTCCGGGAAGACCGAGGTGCCACCGTTCAGCAGGACGCCCCAGCAGTCCAGCGTGAAACCGTCCCAGGGCACCGGGGCGATCTGCGGCACGACACTGTGCGGCCCGAACACGCGGAATCCGTCCTCGCCGAGCAGTCTGAGCGCGCCTCGGTGGGTCGACAGCACGACCTTGGGGGTGCCGGTGGACCCGGACGTGAAGAACACGGTGCTGGGACTGCCGCCGTCCACCTCAACCGGCGAGGGCCGCTTGCCGCCGCCGCTGCCGGGGGCCGGGGGAGCCAGCACCGGCACGCTCCAGGGGCCCGCGGCGGTGACCAGCAGCGGGGGGCCGAGCCGTGTGACGAGGGAGGCGAGCCGTTCGCGCGGCCATCGCTCGTCGAGCGCCGCATAGGCGGCGCCGCGTTTGAGCACGGCCAGCAGGACGGCCACGAACTCCGCGGTGCGCGGCATCAGTACCGGCACCTTGTCACCCGGACCGACGCCCCGCTCCTCCAGCCGGGCGGCGTAGTCGTCGGCCAGGGCGTCCAGTTCGGCGTAGCCGACCCGTCGGTCGCCGTCCACGATCGCCACCGCCGCCGGGCGGTTGCGGGCGTGCCAGGAGAACCGCTCGTGCATGGTGGACCCGTTGCCAGCCGCTCCGTCTCCCGGCTGATCGCTCGTCATCGGCCCCTCCCTCCATTCGATGCCGCTGGATCGCGACACCGGTCAACGATGACGGGACCAACTGGAGCCGCACTCGACCGCGGCGGCCGTCTGGGGCCCGGCCCGCAGTCAGCGACCCGGCCCGGGCGGGGAGGTCTCCTGGGCGATCCCGGCCTCGATGCCGTCCAACACCCGGTCGACGCCGCGCGTGAACTGCAGCTCGGCGTTGACGTGATCGCCCTCGGTGAGGAGCCTGGCGAACATCGGATATCTTCCGCTGGCGACGACCTGCTGCACATAGGGAATCCTGGCCATCCAGCGCTGCTGCTCCGACATGCCGGTCTCGCGGGCCAGTTCGGCGTCGCGCAGCTCGTTGGTGACGAATGCCTCAACGAAGATCACCAGCAATTGGACGGCCTCGACCATGCGGCTGACGGGCATGCCGAGACCGTCGAGCGCCGAGAGGGCGAACTCGAAGCAGCGCAGGAAGCCCGGGCCGAATCCCCACCCCGACAGGCCCACCGAGACCGCCCAGGGGTGGCGGTGCGCCGCAACCCGCAGTTCCGCGGCCAGGGTGCTCAGTTCAGGGCGCCAGTCGCCGGGGGTGTCGGGGATGGCGAGTTCGCTCCAGACGGTGTCCACCATCAGGTCGTACAGGTCCTGTTTGCTCGGCACATACCGGTAGACCGACATGGTGCCCGCGCCGATGGCCGTCGCGACCTTGCGCATGGTCATCGCCTCGACGCCCTCGCGGTCGGCGATGGCGACGGCGGCGGCGACGATCTCGGACCTGGTGTACGCGGGCTGCGGCCCGCGCTGCGGTTTCTCCGGGCGTTCCGGGCGCAGCCAGATCGGCTCGCGCCTGGCCGGTTCCACAGGGCCTGCCATGGTCCGCCACCTCGCAGCCTCACCAAATACTGCGTACAACATACCAGGTTTTGGTGGTGGCCGGGATTCCGGCGCCCCCGGGGCTCACGACAGCGCGGAATCCTCTCCGAACCACCTGGTCAGCGCCGCCCGCAGCCCCTCGTCCCCCTGCTCGGCCGCCCACGCGACATACCCGTCCGGACGCACCAGGACGGCGGGAGCGGACACGTCCTGCGCGGACCGGCCCGTCACCACGTCGACGCGGTCCGCCCAGCCGGCGGCCGCCGCGGCGGCCTTCCCCGAGTCCGTCGGATCGAGCAGGACCGGGCGGCCGGAGCGCAGCAGTTCGGCCGTCCGCGTCACTCCCCAGACGGTCTCCAGGGCGATGTCCGGCGCCCGGCGCCCAGTAAGCGGGTGCACCGGCAAGTCTGCGCCGCCCGTGAGGTCGTAGACCACATCGAGCCCGCTGACCAGTTCCGACAGCAGCAGGTTCACCTCGTCCAGGGCCAGCAGTTCGGCGAACAGCTCACGCAGGGCGTCCACGCGTTCGTCCGGATGCATCAGCGCGAGCTGCGCCTGCGTCTCGCGCAGTACCCGGACGGCCACCGGGCGCCGCTCGCGGTGGTAGCTGTCCAGCAGGCCCTCCGGCGCCCGGCCCGCGACCTCGGCGGCTAGCTTCCAGCCGAGGTTCAGCGCGTCCTGCAGACCGAGGTTGAGGCCCTGCGCGCCAATCGGGAAGTGCACGTGCGCCGCGTCGCCGGCGAGCAGGACCCGTCCCTCGCGGTACCGCTCCGCCAGGCGCGTCGCGTCGCTGAAGCGGGAGAGCCAGGTCTGTCCGTCCATCGGTACGTCCACCCCGGTCACCCGCCGGACGGCGGCGCGCAGTTCCTCCAGGGTGACGGGAGCGTCGCGGTCCGCACCCGCGGCACCCTCGAACTCGGTGGTCAGGACCCGGGTCACCCCCTCCTCCAGGGCCACGGCCATCAGCAGCCCGGCGGGGGTTCGCAGCGTTCCGGGGACGCCGACCGGCAGTGCCCCGGGGTCGGTCAGCCTGATATCGCCCAGCAGCGCGGTCACACTGCCGCCGGTGCCGGAGAAGCCGATACCCGCCGCCCTGCGCACCGTACTGCGCCCGCCGTCGCAGCCCACGAGATACCGGGCCCTGATCGTGTGATTGCCGCGCGGGCCCGCGACCGTGGCCGTCACGCCCTCCTCGTCCTGAGCCAGGCTCAGCAGTTCGTGTCCGCGGCGGATCTCCGCGCCCAGCCCGGTGGCCCACTCCTCCAGCAGCCGCTCCGTCTCGGCCTGCGGAATCATCAGCGAGTACGGACGCGCGCCATCCAGCCGGTCCAGCTTCAGCAGCGGCTGGATCCCCGCGAAGTGCGCCTTCGGCCACTGGAGATGGTCCCGCTCGAACAGGTCCAGCAGCCCGCGCGAGTCGAGTATCTCCAGGGTGCGCGGCTGCAGCCGGAAGGCCCGCGAGCGCCCGCTCGGCTCGGGGAGCTTCTCCAGCACGGTCACCTCGGTCGCGTTCAGCCGAAGCTCCCCGGCCAGCAGCATGCCGACCGGCCCACCTCCGACGACCAGTACCTCAGTCGATTCTGCAGCGCTGGGCACGGCTCACTCCTCGTTGGCTCGACGGCGGCCCGGGCGCCCCGGGCGGACGCGGGATCCGCGCCCGGCCCAACGGTGGCACCGCCCGCTGGGCCGTCGTTGGAGCGGCGCTGGAACGGGGATCCACCAGTGCTGCACCGCGGCTCCAGCGACGGGGCACACCGTCACCGCGTGAACCTTGGACTCGAAGGACGTACCGTGCTCGTGACCGGCGCGACCCGGGGGATCGGACGGGCCGCCGCCCGTGCGTTCGCCGCGGAAGGCGCCCGGGTCGCCGTCGCCCACCGCTACGACGAGGCGGGTGCCGTCGCGCTGGCGAAAGAACTGGGCCACGGGGCGTTCCCGGTGCGCTATGCCCTGGACGAGCCCGCCTCACCCGCGGCGGCCGTCGAGGAGGTGGCCGAGCGCTGCGGCGGACTTGACGTACTCGTCGCCAACGCGGTCACCCGCGGCCGCCGCCGGCCCCCGCACGAGCACGCCGAGGACGTCGATCCCGCCGAGTGGCAGGCGGTCCTCCAGCACAACCTCACCGGGACGCTGCGCACCGTCACCGCCGTGCTGCGGCCGATGCGCGCCGCGAAGTGGGGCCGGATCGTACTGCTGTCCTCGCATGTCGCCCGCCACGGCAGGGCCGGCCAGGAGTTCTACGGCACCGTCAAGGCCGGCTTCCACGGCCTGGTCCGGAGCCTGTCCTGGGACGCCGGCCCCGACGGGGTGCTGGCCAATGTCGTCGCCCCGGGGCTGACCCTGACCGAAGGAGTGCTGGAGGCGCTGCCCGCCGCCGTCCGCGAGCGTGAGGTCGCGCAGACCCCGACGGGACAACTGAGCACTCCGGAGGACATCGCCGCCATGGTGCTCTTCCTGGGCTCCGCCGCCAACTCGAACATCACCGGCGAACTGGTCTCCGTGACCGGCGGGAAGTGAGGGTGCCTTCCATGCGTGTGCAGTTCGTGACCTGGTCGACCCCCGGTCACCTCTTCCCGATGGTGCCGCTCGCCCGCGCATGGCAGACCGCGGGGCACGAGGTGCGCGTCGCGGCGCCGGAGTCCTGCCGCCAGGCCATCGGCCACGCCGGGCTGACCGCGGTCGCCGTGGGACGGCCGGTCGACCTCGTGTCGCTGGGCCGCCGCGAGGACTTCCGGGCCTGGTACGACGACGACTGGGCAGCGGGCTGGGCGGGTCGGCCCGAGGCGCTCACCGAGGCCCAGGAGCACACCCTGCGCGCGGCCTCCGGCCGCCAGCTGGCGGTGGCCGACGCCATGCTCGACGACCTGCTCGCCCACGCGGCACAGTGGCGGCCCGACCTCGTCGTCTATGACCCGCTGAGCTTCGCCGGGCCGGTGCTCGCCGCCGTGCTCGGCGTTCCCGGGACGGCCCACGGCTGGGAGGTCGCCACAGTGCTGGGCACCGAGCTGGCGGACCGGCGGGCGGGCACCCCGCTGCCCGGCTACCTGGAGCTGTTCGAGCGCTACGGCGTGGCGGCCCGCCCGGCCACTCGGCGCCTGATCGACCCCACCCCGCCGTCCATGCGGCTCCCGGAGACGGTGCCGGTGGAGCGCGTCGAGATGCGCTACGTGCCCTACAACGGCCCCGGTGAGGTCCCCCGCGACCTGACGGGGCGCGCGGACATCCCTCGCGTCTGCTTCACCAGCGGTGTCGCCCTGAGCAAGACCGGCGCCGACGCCGTCACCCGGACGATCGACGACATGATGACAATGACCCGGGGCCTGACCGCCGAAGTGGTGCTGGCCATCGGCCCCGGCCAACGGGACCTGCTGCCCGGTCTTCCGGAAGGGGTCCGGGTGGCCGAGGGCGTGCCGTTCCAGCTGCTGCTGCCGCACTGCGACGCGGTCGTCCACCACGGTGGGGCCGGCACGGCCATGACCGCGGTGCACTGCCGGGTGCCCCAGCTGGTTCTGGCGCAGTCGCCGATCTACTCCGAGGTCGGTCACCGGGTCGCGGCCGGCGGCGCCGGCGTGGTGCTGACCGGCGCCGAGCGCACTCCCGAACGGGCCGCCGACACGCTGGCCGGCCTACTCCGCGACGACTCCTACTGCTCGGCGCTCACTGGCCTGGCCGCCGAGGCGGCCGCGATGCCCTCGCCCGCCGAGGTCGTCGACATCCTGGCGGCGCAGTGCCCGTGACACCCCCGACGGCTCTGTCCGACGGCCCGTCGCACCCTCCTGGAGGAAGATCATGCGGGTAGCGCTGAGCGCGCTCGTGCCCAGCCACCTCTTGCCGATGGTCCCGCTGGCCTGGGCCCTGCAGGCGGCCGGCCACGAAGTGCTGGTCATCGCCGACCAGGAGGTCGCCCGTACCGCCGTGGCGGCGGGCCTCGCGGCGACCGAGATCACCCCGGCCGACGTGGCAGGCGCCGACGTCGACGTGCCCGGGACCGGCCGCGACCACGGCCTCGTCCGCACCGAGGCCTATCTGCCCGACTGGCTGCGCCTGGCCACCGCCTGGTCCACGGACCTGCTGGTCACCGACCCCCTGGACCATGCAGGCTGGATCACCGCCGGAGCCCTCGGGATCACGCTCGTCGTGCACCGCTACGGCCCCGAGGCGTTCAGCACGCGACTGCACCGCAAGGTCGAGGAGCCGCTGCGCCCGGTGGCAGTCGCCGCCGGGTCCGCGGGCGGACTGCCCCGGCCCGCCCTGATCGTCGATCCTTCCCCGCCGAGCATGCGCTCTCCCGACCTCGCGCCGGGGCACCCGGTCCGTTTCGTGCCGTACGGAGGAGGCGGTACGACTCCGGCGTGGGCCCTGCTGCCGCCCGCGGGGCGCCGAGTGGCCGTCTGCCTCGGCATATGGGGTGGCGCCCGGTACGCCACAGACGGGCTGCCGTCCGCGTTCCGTCAGGTGATCGAGGTGTCGGCCGCCACCCCCGGCGTCGAGACGGTGTTCCTGCTCCCGCCCGGCAGGCGCGCGGGGGTCGGACCGCTGCCCGCGACGGTGCGCGTGGCCGATCCGCTGCCGCTCGGCCATCTGGCGCCCGGCTGCGATCTGATCGTGCACCACGGCGGAGCCGGCACCGCGCTGACCGCGCTCGCCCACGGCGTGCCCCAGCTGGTACTCCCGCCGGACCAGCCGTTCCTGCGCACCACGGCGGAGCTGGTGGCCGGCGCCCACGCGGGGCGCGCGGTGCCGGACGCGGCCACCGCGGAGCGGCGGGAGGTGTCCGAGGCGTTCGAGGACCTGCTGTCCGCCCCGGGATACGCCGCCGCCGCGAACCGGCTGGCCGCGGAGATCCGGTCCCAGCCCGGCCCCGCCGAGCTGGTCGCCGTACTCGAACGACTCGTCTGAGGCCGCCGCCCGTCCGGCCGGCCCCACGCGGAACCGAGGAACCGAGGAATCGAGGAACCGTCATGCGTGTGCTGTTCGTGGCGCAGGGCCCGTCGCACGTCCAGTGGCAGATCCCGTTGGCCTGGGCGACCCAGCTCGCCGGCCACGAGGTACTGGTCGCGACCCGTCCGCCCTACGTGGGCCAGATCACCCGGGCGGGGCTGCCCGCGGTGGCGTTCGGGGACGAGGAGCGCATCGGAACCCTGGTGGGGCAGGTCAAGGACGACTTCGCCGAGCGGGTCCGGCGCCGTGGCGCCGCGGAGGGCGGCAGCGGGTTCACGCCGACCGAGCGGGAACTCGTGGCCGCGGGCGGTCGCAAGATGATCGCGATCGCCGAGGGCATGGCGGACGACGCCGTCGCCGCGGCCCGCGCCTGGCGTCCCGGGGTGGTCGTCCACGACACCGGGGCGCTGGTGGGGCAGGTGGTGGCGGCCGCGCTCGGGGTGCCCGCCCTCGGTCACACCTGGGGGGCGACCGTCGACGGGGTCTTCGATCTCGCGGACGAGCAGTTCCGGCCGCACTTCGACCCGCTGTTCCACCGGTTCGGGGCACGTCCGCTGCCGATGGAGGACACGGTGTGGATCGACCCCAGCCCGCCGAGCATGCGCGCGCCGGTTCCGGTGCGGCGGATCGACATGCGGTACGTGCCCTACAGCGGCCCGGGGGTGCTGCCGGACTGGCTCTGGGCGGAGCACCGGCCGAGGGTTTGTGTGACCACCGGGATCTCCGGCGCCAGTCCGTCCGCGCCCTGGGGCGAGGAGGCGCACCGGGCGCTGCTGGAGAGTCTTGCGGGGCAGGGCTGCGAGGTGGTGCTGACCGTCCGGGACGCCTCGCGGGTCGCGGCGGGGACGTTGCCGGAGGGCGTCCGGGTGGTGGAGTCGTTCCCGCTCAACGTGCTGCTGCCGACCTGTGCGGCCGTGGTCCACCACGGCGGGGTGGGCACCGGGACGACGAGCCTCGCCTGCGGGGTGCCCCAGCTGGTGCTGGCCGGGCATCTTGTCCAGCGGCGGTGGGGCGAACAGGTGGCGGCAGCCGGGGCGGGGCTGACCCTGCCCGCCGACGGGACCGCCGACGCGCCACAGGTGGCGAAGGCGGCGGCGCAGCTGCTCGCTGACCCGGCGCTGCGCGAGGGTGCCCGACGCGTGGCCGCCGAGATCGCCGCCATGCCCGCCCCCTCGGTGGTCGTCGGCATGCTGGCCGACGCCGCGTCGGCAAGCTCCAGCGGCCCTCCGGTCCACTTCCACGCCGTCGGCCCAGCCTTGCGGTCATCGACGTGACACGAGAAGGAGTCGACCTCCATGCGTGGCATCATCCTGGCCGGCGGAAGCGGGACGCGGCTGCAGCCCCTCACCCGCGGCATCTCCAAACAGTTGTTGCCGGTCTACGACAAGCCCATGGTGTACTACCCGTTGTCCGTGCTCATGTTGGCAGGCATCCGGGACATCTTGTTGATCTCGTCCCCCCGGGACCTGCCGATGTTCCAGCACCTGCTCGGCGACGGCTCCTGGCTCGGGCTGGACATCTGTTATGCGGAGCAGCCCGAACCGCGGGGACTGGCCGAGGCGTTCCTCATCGGCGCGGACTTCGTCGCGGGTCAACCGTGCGCCCTGGTACTGGGCGACAACATCTTCCACGGCAACGGATTCTCCGAACTGCTGCGGCAGTACACGTCCCTGACCGAGGGCTGCGTTCTCTTCGGCTATCCGGTGGCCGATCCCACGCGGTACGGGATCGGCGAGGTGGACGCGGCGGGCCGGCTGGTCTCGCTGGAGGAGAAACCGGCCCTGCCGCGCTCCAACCTGGCCGTCACGGGCTTGTACCTGTACGACGGCCAGGTCGTCGACCTGGCCGGACAGCTGGCCCCTTCGGCCCGTGGCGAGCTGGAGATCACCGATCTCAACCGCCGCTATCTGGAGGCCGACCAAGCTCAACTGGTCAACCTGGGCCGGGGGTTCGCGTGGCTGGACACCGGCACGCACGACTCCCTGATGGACGCGGGCCAGTACATCCAGACCCTGGAGCGACGCCAGGGCATCCGGATCGCCTGCCTGGAGGAGGTGGCCCTGCGGATGGGATTCATCGACGTGGACACCTGCTACCGGCTGGGTGAGCAACTTGCCACGTCGGGCTACGGCCAGTACGTCATGGACACCGCGGTCGCCACCGGCGCGCGCCTGATCGGGTCCCTGTGACACGGAGGAGACGCTGATGCGGGTCATGCTGGTCGCCCTCGCCCCCAGCCATCTGGTGCGCATGGCCGCGACGGCCTGGGCGCTGCGTTCGGCGGGCCACGAGGTGGTGGTCGCCGGGCGGCTGCAGGTGGCCGAGGCAGCACGACAGGTCGGACTGTGCGGCCTCGCCGTACCGGAGCTCCCGCTCGACCGGCTCCCGCCTCCCGCGGAGCGTCCCGCGGCCCCGGTGCCGGCCTTCACCCGCCTGTCGGCGGGGCTGACCGAGGAACAGCGGCAGGCGTCGACGGCCCGGGAACGGCAGGCGGAGCGTCATCCGTGGGAGCAACGGGTGCGCCGGGTGCTGGACGGATACCTGGAGGCGGGGCGCCGCTGGCGGCCCGATCTGCTGCTGTGCGACCCCATCGAGTTCGCCGGCGCGGTGGTGGCCGGGGTGCTGAAGGTGCCGCTGGTGCTCCACCGGTGGGGCAGCCCGGACTCCTTGACCTCGGAGGCGGTGCAGCGGGCGGGGACGGTTCTGGCACCGCTGTGCGCCGAACACGGTCTGGACGACGGCCCCCGGACGGCCGATTTGGTCCTCGACCCGTGTCCGCCCAGCCTCCAGCTCCCGGCCGCCGACCCGGCCCTGCCCATGCGTTTCGTCTCCTGCAACGGCTCCGATCTGCTGCCCGACTGGGCCCGGCGACCATCCCGCGGCGGACGGGTGTACGTGGCCTTCGGCATGTTCGGCACCGAAGCGGCACAGCGCGGCGCGGACTTCATCCGCCCGGGAGATCTGGCGGACCGGTACCGGGAGGTGGCCGAGGCGCTGGCCGCCCGCTCCGGAGCCGAGTCGGTGGTCTCGGTGCCAGGCGAACTGCGCGACGCTCTGCGCGGACTGCCGCCCCGGATCCGGTGCGTCGACTGGATCCCCCTGAATGCCGTGCTGGCGCCCCAGGACGTGGTCGTCCACCACGGCGGGGTCGGGACCGCGATGACGGCCTGTGCCCGCGGCGCCGTCCAGCTGGTGCTGCCGCCGGGCCATCCGGTGTTCCTGGAGTGTGCGGCCGGGCTGGCGGCCCGCGGGGTGGCCCGCTCGGTCGACGCCGACGCGCTCGCGAACCGCCCCGGCGCTCTGGCGGACGCGCTGGAGGACGTCCTGTCCGCTCCGGGTCTGCGCCCCGCTGCCGCGGACCTCGCCGCCGAGATCGCCTCGCTTCCCGCCCCGGCGGCCGTGGTGCGGGAGCTCGAACGTCTTTGACGCGCGCGGGCCGACGTTCTCGGCGGGCCCGCCTTCTTGCGGACCCGCCCGGAACGTCGTCTCAGGCGCCGTGGATCCGGTGGGCCAGCCGCTGCTTCGCGGCGCGGCGCTCCGCGACGGTCCGGGCGGAGAAGCCTCCCGCGCCGGGGCGGGGCGGGACGGTGCGGTCGTCGGTGACCAGCCAGGCCGACCCGTGAGCGACCAGCGACCGGTGCTTGACCGCGTAGTAGTCGGCGGGGCCGTGCTCGACGGCCACTCCGGAGGCACCCGCGGCCGCAGCCACCAGATGCGGGTGGAAGCGCGAGGTGATCCAGGTCTGTCCCGTCGCGGCGGGCATGCCGTGCGCCGTGAGCGAGGCTGCCGGATACGCCAGGGCGGCGGGCCAGCGCCGCTGCGCCTCGGCGAAGACCTCGTGATCGTCCCCGGGGTCGCACTCGACCAGGCCGAGCGAGCTCTCGGGCACGCCCCACTCCTCGACGGTCTTCTGCATGAGGTCCAGCAGCGCCGGGCTCTGCGCGCACAGCATGACCTCAGGCAGCCGTCCGCCGCGGTAGGTGTGGTAGCCGAGGTCGAGGAAAAGGTCGTCGCCGGTGCAGGTCACGTCCGCGCGGCCGAGGATGCGCGCCGAGACCTCGTCGCGCACGTCGACCACCTGGAACGGGGCGACAGCACGGCGCAGGGCGCTCCCCCCGTCGAGGAACGCGGGCGCGAGCCCGATGCCGGTCAGCGAGGCCCGGCCGCCCGAGCGGCGGACGGCCGCCCCCACGCCGGCCAGCAGCCCGAGGTGGGGCGGGCACAGCCCGTTGAGGTAGCCGCCGCCCAGTACATGCACCGTGTCGGCCGCGAGGAGGGGCCGCAGTTCCTCGTGCGACGCGCCGGACCGGGGCCGGACGGCGTCCACAGCCCGCTCGACCCGGTCGACCGCCTCACCAGGCCCAGGTGCGCCGGGCGCGCGCGACAGCCGCCACAGTGCGTCGGTGAACCGGGCCCGCGAGTGCAGCCCGCCGAGATCCTTCGCGGCCCGCTCGGGCCCCACACAGTCCAGCACCACGTCGTCGTCGGGCGCCGAGGCGGCGAGATATCGCAGCCAGCCCGCGGTGATGGCGTCGTCCCCGTAGTTCGGGATGCCCGCCGCGGAGACGAGGTAGTGGACGGTGCGGGCCATGGCGTTCCCTCCGTAGGTACTGCGCGGGTGGTGCGGTCATCCTTCGGGGCCGTGGTGGAGGCGGACTCGAGACGGGGAGGCGCTCACCCAAGACAGTTGCGTACGGCGTTCCGAGTTGCCTACTGTCTCTCTGCGTACAACGTTCCGAGATGCGTGACGCGACCAGCGACAGGAGGGCGCATGCCCGAGAAATCCAGCGATCCCATGGTGTTCGCTGAAGGACTGCGCAAGCAGTACGGCGCGACCCACGCCCTGCGTGGACTCGATCTCTCCGTGCCGGCCGGCACCGTCTGCGGACTGCTCGGCCCCAACGGAGCTGGAAAGACCACCGCCGTACGGGTACTGACCACGCTCACCGATCCGGACGCGGGAACCGCCCGCGTCGCCGGGTACGACGTGACTCGGCAGACGGCCGAGGTGCGCTTCCACATCGGACTCGCCGGCCAGCACCCCGCCGTCGACGAGAAGCTGACAGGCCGTGAGAACCTCCGGATGTTCGGCCGCCTCTACCACATCGGTGAGCGGGCCGCCCGGCGCCGGGCGGACGAACTCCTGGAGCGGTTCGGTCTGATGGATGCCGCCGACCGCCTGGCCAAGACCTACTCCGGCGGCATGCTGCGCCGGCTGCACCTGATCGCGAGCCTCATCGTCGCCCCGCCCGTACTGTTCCTCGACGAGCCGACCACCGGCCTCGACCCCCGCAGCCGGGGCGAGATCTGGGACGCCGTGCGCGCACTCGTCGACAACGGCACAACGGTCCTGCTCACCACCCAGTACCTCGACGAGGCCGACCGGCTGGCGCACTCGATCGCCGTGGTGAACACCGGGCGGGTCATCGCGACCGGCACCCCCGACGAGCTCAAGGCGGCCATCGGCACCCGGGTCGACGTCGTGGTGACGGAGGCGGGGATCACCACCGCGGCCGAGGTGCTGGCCAGGCTCACCGGCAGCCTGCCCGCCATCGACCGCGAACTGCGCCAGGTCAGCGTCGCCTCGGCCGGGGCCGTCACCCTGCCCCACGTGGTGCGCGCCCTCGACGCGGCAGGTGTCGAGACCGAGGATGTCTCGCTGCGCAAGCCGACCCTCGACGAGGTCTTCCTGAAGCTGACCGGAAAACCGACGACCGACACCGCCGCCCTGACCGATCCGACCGACACCGAGCCCGCCGGGAGGGCGGCCTGATGACCATCGCCACCGACGAGACGACGCCGTCCGGCGTCACGCCCTTCCGCTCGGGCGGGCTGCGCTGGATGCTGCTGGACGGCCTGACCATCGTGCGGCGCAATCTCACCCATCTGCGCCACGCACCCGGCGCGCTGATCGCCACGCTGGTCGTGCCCGTCGTCTTCATCGTGCTGTTCGGGTACGTGTTCGGCAGCGCCATCGCGGTTCCCGGCGGGGGCAACTACCGCGAGTTCCTGATGCCGGGGCTCTTCGTGATGATGTCGATGGGCGGCGTCATGGCGACCACCTCGGCCATCGCCCGCGATTCCAAGCGCGGCATCATGGACCGGTTCCGTTCGATGCCGATGTCCCGGGCCACTGTCCCCTTCGGACAGGCCGGCGCCGACCTCATCGTCGGGCTGCTGGAACTGCTCGTCATGGCGCTGTGCGGACTGGTGGTCGGCTGGCGCGCCCACGGCTCCGTCGGGTCGGCACTGGCCGGGTTCGGGCTGCTCGCCCTCTTCCGATACGCGCTGACCTGGGTCGGCGCCTTCCTGGGACTCATCGTCACAGACGAGGAGACCGCCGACCACATTCTGATCCTCGTCTTCCCGGTGTCCATGATCTCGAACACCTTCGTGCCCACGGCGGGGATGCCGGCCTGGCTCCAGACGATCGCCGACTGGAACCCCGTGAGCGCCGCCGTCGCCGCCTGCCGCGAGCTGTGGCACAACCCGGGTGCCACAGCGGCAGCGGCCGACACCTGGCCGCTGCGACACCCGGTGACGGCTACCCTGGGCTGGTCGCTCCTGCTGATCGCGGTCTTCATGCCTCTGTCGGTACTGCGGCACCAGCGGGCCGGACGCTGAGGCGGCCCGGTCGCGCCCCGGCCGCGGCGAGCGCCGCACGTACCAGCCGCAGCACTGGGGGCCGGTCGGCGAAGAGATGTCCGCCTGGCACCCGGGCCAGCCGGAAGGAGGAGCCGGCGCAGCGGGCCCACTCGGCCATCACCGCGGGCGGCGCGACGGCGTCCCCGCTCCCGGCGACGGCGAGCAGTGGGGCATCGACCACCGCGCCGACGCTCGCGGCGGCCAGCGCCTCCGCGAGCCGCAGGTCGTCGCGGAGCGCCGGCAGCACCCGCTGCGGCCACCGCAGCGCCCGCTCCGGCATGGTGCCGTACGCAACCAGCAGGTCCAGCAGGTCGGCGTCCGGCAGCTCGGCACAGCCCCGCAGCGGGGCGGTGAGATGCGGCGGCACTGCCGCCCCGACCATGACGAGGCCGGGGCGCGGCAGCCCGAGCCGCCGCAGCTCCGCGGCGAGGGCGTGGGCGATCAGCCCGCCCAGACTGTGCCCGTAGAGCACGTACGGGCCCGTGCGCAGCGGCTCCGTGAGCTCCATGAGATGCGCGAGCAGCGGCCCGAGGCCGCTGATCCGGGTCCGGGCCTCCCTGGCCCCGCGCCCGGGCAGGGCGACGGGGACCACCTCGGTATGGTCGCCGAGCGCGGCAGGCCAGCCGGCGAAGACGGAACCGGAGGCGCCGGCGTGCGGGAAGCAGAGCAGACGCGGACGCCGGGTCACACCGTCTCCTCGTCCAGCAGGGCGACGGCTCTGGTCCAGCCCGCGCCCGCCCCCTTGATGCGGACCGGGAAGCAAGCCACCCGGAAACCCGTCGGGGGCAGCCGGTCCAGCTCTGCCAGCCGCTCGATCTGGCAGTACTCGCGCCGCCGGCCGGCGAAGTGCGCGGGCCACAGCACGGAGCGGTCCCCGGTCTCCTGGTACTCGCGGATCATGTGGCCGAAGGGCGCGTCCAGGCTGAAGGCGTCCGTGCCGATCACCCGCACACCCAGATCGAGCAGGTACTCGGTGGCCGGACCGTCGACGCCCGCGAAGTCGGTGAAATAGCGCTGGGTGCCGGTGAACCGGGAGGCGCCCGTGTGCAGCAGCACGATATCGAGCGGCTGCGTGTCATGTCCGGTCCTTTCCAGCTCCGCACGGACGCGGTCGGCGCCGATGGTGCCGATGCCCACGTCCGTCACGTCCAGGACCACGGCCGGCCGCAGGAACCAGTCCAGCGGCATCTGGTCGATGGTGCGCGGCGTGCCGTACGTGCCGACCGAGCCGTAGTGCGACGGCGCGTCCACATGCGTTCCGGTATGACTGGTCAGGGTGAGCGTGTCCAGCGACAGCAGCTCCCCGCCCGGCAGTTCAGCCGGGTCGAACTCCAGACCGAAGTGGAGTTTCATCTCCTCGCTCATGTGCACCGCGCCCTCGGCGGGCGTCATGATCCGGTGGACGATCGGGTCGGGTTCCCAGCCGGTGGCGTCCACCGGCGACGACAGGTCGATGATCCGCACGTGCTTCCCCTTGACGGTTCGATGGGTGCCGCCGGTCCTCCGACGGGGGCAGCACTGTGACAGCACGCGCTCGAGAGGGGATCGAACCACCTGGGCCCGGTGCGGATCGAGGCCGCCGAGAGCGGTGTGCGAGAGAGATTCGACCGTCGTCGCGCACGGTCACGGCGGCAATCGCGGCCCGGAACGGCCGGGTCGTGCCGCAGCCCGAGGCGGAGGGGGAGCGATGAGAGACAGCACCCGGCCGCGGCCGCTCGCGAAGGCGGCCGTACCGAATGCAGGCGTGGAAGGAAGGTCGGCATGAAAGTCCTGGTCACAGGCGCAGCCGGGTTCATCGGCTCCCACTATGTGCGCACCCTGCTGGACGGCGGCTACGCCGGATACGAGCAGGCTCGGGTCACCGTCGTCGACAACCTCACTTACGCCGGCAACCGCGCCAACCTGCCGGCCGCGCATCCTCGGCTGACCTTCGTCCGGGGCGACGTCTGCGACGCCGACCTGCTGGCACAGGTGCTGCCGGGACATGACGCGGTGCTTCACTTCGCGGCCGAGTCCCATGTGGACCGGTCGGTGCTCTCCGCCGCCGAGTTCGTGCGCACCAACGTCGTGGGGACCCAGACCCTGCTGGACGCCTGCCTGCGGGCCGGAGTCGAGCGCGTGGTGCATGTCTCGACGGACGAGGTGTACGGCTCGATCACCGAAGGCGCGTGGACGGAGGAGTGGCCGCTGGCCCCCAACTCGCCCTACGCGGGGTCCAAAGCGGCCTCCGACCTGATGGCCCGCACCTACTGGCGCACCCACGGCCTGGCGGTGTCGATCACCCGGTGCAGCAACAACTACGGCCCCCACCAGCATCCGGAGAAGCTGATTCCGCGGTTTGTCACCCTGCTTCTGCAAGGGCGCCGCCTCCCGTTGTACGGGGACGGCGCCAATGTGCGCGAATGGCTGCATGTGGACGACCACTGCCGCGCCCTGCAGCTGGTGTTGACCGCGGGACGGCCCGGCGAGACGTACAACATCGGTGGCGGCGACGCGCGGACCAACCGGGAGATCACCGAGCGTGTGCTCGCTCTCCTGGGCGCCGACTGGTCCAGTGTCGAGCAGGTCGCCGACCGCAAGGGCCACGACCTGCGCTACGCCCTGGACGACACCAAGATCCGCGAAGAGCTGGGCTTCGTGCCCCGGATCTCTTTCGAGGAGGGGCTGGCGCGAACCGTCACCTGGTACCAGGACCACCCCGACTGGTGGAAGCCGTACACGGAGCCGGAGGGGCACCGATGAGCGAGGACTCGACGGCGGAGCTCGACGTACTCGTCGTCGGAGCCGGACCCGTGGGGCTCGCCGCCGCGCACGAACTGGCGCGGCGCGGTGTCCGGGTGCGGATCGTCGACGCCGCGCGCGGCCCGGCCACCACGAGCAGGGCGCTGGCCACCCATGCGCGGACCTTGGAGGTGTACGACCAGCTCGGCGTCCTGGACGACCTGTTGCCGCAAGGCCGATGCGTCGAGCACTTCACCCTGCATCAGGGCGGACGCCGGCTGATCCGCTTCGACACCGACTACAGCCGGCTGCCCACCCGCTTCCCCTTCACCTTGATGGTCGACCAGGCGATCACCGAGAAGGTGCTGCGCACGGCCCTCGCCGGGCATGGCGTCGAGGTCGAATGGGGCGTGCGCCTGGAGGAGTTCAGCGACCGCGGCGACCTGGTGGAGGCGGAGCTGCGGCACGCGGACGGCCGCGCCGAGACCGTGACACCAGGCTGGCTGGTGGGCTGCGACGGCGGCCACAGCACCGTGCGCAAACAGCTCGGTCTGCCCCTGGTCGGCGACAGCAGCGAGACCTGGCTGATCGCCGACGCGTTCGTCGAGTGCGATCTGCCACGCGACAGCATCCACTGGATGCGTACCCCGGCCGGCACCGTGATGCTGGTGCCCTTCCCCGACACGGACAAATGGCGCCTGCTGGACACGGCCGAGGCGAACTACTCCGACGAGCGGGAGCTGGCCGCCCGGTTCGCCCGCAAGATCGAGGCGGGCAGCGGCCGTCAGGTGCGGGTCCACCCCCCGACATGGGTGTCGGTGTTCACGATCCAGCAGCGGATGATCCCGGCCATGCGGGCCGGCCGCTGTTTCGTGGCCGGAGACGCCGCGCATGTGCACAGCCCGGCCTCCGGCCAGGGCATGAACACCGGTGTCCAGGACGCGGTCAACCTCGGCTGGAAGCTCGCCGACGTCATCCGCGGTCACGCCGACGAGGCCCTGCTGGACTCCTACAGCGCGGAGCGGGTGCCGGTGGGCGCCGCCCTGCTGAAGTCGACGCGGATGGCTACGGTCCTCATCCAGCTGAACAACCGCTGGGCGGCCGCCGCCCTGCGTGGGCTGTTCACCATCGTCCGTTCCGTGCCGCCGCTGAAGTCGAAGATCCAGCGAAAGATCATGGGCGGCATGTCGGCCCTCGATCTGTCCTACGCCGACGGTCCCTTGGCCCTCACCGCCCATGATGGTCTCCAAGCCGGCGACCGGCTGGCCAAGGTCACCGAGGGAATGCTTGCCGAATCCGCCGGCTGGCGAGAGCTGACCGCCGAACTGCGGGGCACCGAGTGGACCCTGCTGGTGTTCACCGCGGCGGGCGAGAGCGCCGAGGGCGAGACGGGGGAATCGCTGCGCTCACTGGCGGACGACCACCGGGGAGCGCTGAGGGTGCGCACCGTCGTACCCGATGCCGATGCCCCGGGCGACTGGCCCGATCCGCTGCGGGATCCGGGCGCACGGCTGTCCGCCGGGCTCGGTACGGCGCCCGGCGGCTGGATCCTGGTCCGGCCCGACGGGTACGTCGCGGCTCGCGGTCCCCGGGTCGCGGACGGCGCCCCGGCAGCCCTGCGGGCCGTCGGACTCCGCGCACCCGGGCACGGCTACCGGCGCTCCTCCTTGCGCAGCCGTTCGTAGTAGGCAAGGCACTCGTCATAACGTGCGAGGACGCCCCGGTCCGCGGCCTGCGCGACCGTGGGCGCCTCGGCGTCCTTGCGGGACAGCAGCGGCCGGCCGGTCAGACCCGTCTGCCAGGGGAGGTCCAGTCCGGGATCGAAGGGGGCGATCTCGAACTGGGTGCCGGGCACGAACTCCGTCGAGCACAGGTAGCTGATGCAGGTGTCATCGGCGAGCGCCACGAACCCGTGCACCAGTCCCTCCGCGACGTACACCGCCGTGCCGTCCCTGGCGTCCAGGACGGTGGTGTCGTACGCCCCGAACGTGGGTGATCCCAGCCTCAGGTCCACCACGATGTCCAGCACCCGGCCACGGACGCAGCTGACGAACTTGGCCTGCCCGGGCGGCAGGGCCACACCGTGGATCCCGCGCAGCGTGTTGCGCGCCGACACCGAGTAGTTGACCTGGCGAGGCCGGAAGACGTGGCCGGTGCTGTCGGCGAGTTCCGAGTACTTGTACGACTCGTGGAAGCTGCCACGTTCGTCGCGGATCAGCCGTGGCGTCAGACGGTAGGCGTCGAGCACGGCCATCTCTTCTATCCCCATGGCCGTCGGACTGTAGGGGTGCCCGCTCGAATGCCGGTAGCGCCCCGCCTTTCGCCGTCGGTCCACCCGTTCTCAAGCTGGCTCGACCACGATGCCTGCACGTTCACACCTGAGCCAGAGATCCGGCCATGGGCGCACTGGAGGTGCGGAGAGTGTCGCGGTACGAACGGCCCTCGGTTGTCGTTCTGGGCGCTGGCGGGTTTCTGGGCGGTCATGTCTGCGAGGCGTTCACGGCCGCGGACGCGGACGTCCTCGGCATCGTCCGTTCGAGCACGGACGGATCGGCGGCGGTCCCCTTCGTCCGCCTCGACGTCGGCCGCGCCCCTTACGGGCAGCTGGCCGATCTTCTGCGGTCCCGGGCCGCCGACGTGGTGGTCAACGCGGCGGGCGCAGTCTGGCACGTCAACGAGGACGAACTCCGCCACAGCAACGTCGTGCTGCCGCGGCGACTGCTGGAGGTCCTGTGCTCACTGGAGCGCCGGCCGCGGCTGGTCCATCTCGGCTCCGTCCAGGAGTACGGTCCGGGCGTCGCCGGTGTCGCGCTGCGCGAGGACTGCCCGCCCACCCCGGTCAACGCCTACGGGCGCTCCAAACTGCTCGCCACCGAGGCCGTGCTGCGCGCGACCGAGGAGGGCTGGCTGGACGGCGTCGTGCTGCGGGTCGCCAATGTCTGCGGGCCGCGCGCACCGCGCGGCAGCCTGCTCGGCATGATCGCGGCGCATCTCGCGCTGGTAGCCCGCAGGGCGCCCGGCGAACCGCCCGTCCCGCCGCTGCGGCTCTCCCCTCTCCGCGCGCGGCGGGACTTCATCGACGTACGCGATGTGGCGGACGCGGTCGTCGCGGCGGCCCGCGCCGGCTTCGGGCCGGTGCCGCCTCGCGAGCGGCTGCTGAACATCGGACGCGGCGAGGCGTCCGGTGTCCGCGCGGTCGTCGCCCGGCTCATCGAGCTGAGCGGACTCGACGCGTCGGTGATCGAAGAAGACGAGGAGCTGGTCAGCCGCGCAGACACCGAATGGCACAAGGTCGACATCGGTCTGGCCCGCCGGCTTCTGCGCTGGCAGCCGCGCCGCCCGCTCGAACAGTCGCTGCGGGACCTTCTGGTGACTCCCCCCTGACACATCGACGACGCCCCGACCAAGGAAGAGGTTGCAGATGAACGAACACAAGACGCTGGTCCTGGAGGAGGTCAGAAAGTACCACCAGGACCAGCAGGACGACTCCGGGTTCGTGCCTGGTGTCACCGAGATCTGGCCGTCCGGCGCGGTACTGGACGAGGACGACCGGGTGGCGCTGGTCGAGGCGGCCCTCGACCTTCGGATCGCGGCCGGCACCAGCTCACGCCGGTTCGAGTCGGCGTTCGCGCGGCGGCTGGGCCGGCGCAAGGCGCATCTGACCAACTCGGGCTCATCGGCCAACCTGCTGGCGCTCTCCGCGCTGCTGTCGCCCCTGCTGAAAGACGTGCGGCTGCGTCCCGGCGACGAGGTGATCACGGTGGCCGCGGGATTCCCCACCACCGTCAACCCCATTCTGCAGAACGGGCTGGTGCCGGTCTTCGTCGACGTCGACCTGAAGACGTACAACACCACCGCCGCCCGGGTCGAAGCGGCGATCGGGCCGCGGACCCGTGCCGTGATCATCGCGCACGCGCTCGGCAACCCCTTCGAGGTCACCGAGATCGCCGCCCTGTGCGAGCAGCACGACCTGTTCCTCATCGAGGACAACTGCGACGCGGTGGGCTCCACCTACGACGGGCGGCTGACCGGAACCTTCGGCGATCTGACCACCGTCAGTTTCTACCCGGCGCACCATCTGACCATGGGCGAGGGCGGCTGCGTCCTCACCTCCGACCTGGGGCTCGCCCGGATCGTGGAGTCGATGCGCGACTGGGGCCGGGACTGCTGGTGCGAGCCGGGCGAGAGCAACAAGTGCCTGAAACGCTTCGACTACCAGATGGGCACGCTGCCGGCCGGCTACGACCACAAGTACATCTTCTCGCACGTCGGTTACAACCTAAAGGCCACCGACCTCCAAGCCGCCCTCGGCCTGACCCAACTGACCAAGCTGGACTCCTTCATCGCCGCCAGGCGAGCCAACTGGCAGCGTCTGCGCGCCGCGCTGGACGACCTCCCCTGGCTGATCCTGCCCGAGGCGACCGAGCGCAGCGAACCGAGCTGGTTCGGCTTCGTGATCACGGTCGATCCCGGGGCGCCGTTCAGCCGTGCGGAACTGGTGACCTTCCTGGAGGACCGGCGCATCGGCACCAGACGGCTGTTCGCCGGAAACCTGACCCGCCATCCGGCCTACCACGGCACACCGCACCGGGTCGTCGGCGACCTGGTCAACAGCGACATCATCACCGAGCAGAGTTTCTGGGTCGGCGTCTATCCGGGACTGGACGACGAAATGATCGACTACATGGCCGACTCTGTCCGGGAGTTCGTCACGGCGAAGGGCGGCCGGGCATGACAGCCATGGACACCGGGCCGCAGGTGCTACGGTCCCGCGAGGACACCGACCCCGGTGTGCGCTTCGCCCGCTCCGCCGCTCTGCCCTCGGGCGAGTGGACGCGCACCGAGGACATCGCCGGCTGGCTCGCCGAGAGCGCCAGCATCGGCCGCTTCCGGGTCGAGCAGATACCGTTCGCCGACCTGGACGGCTGGCACTTCACGCCGGACACCGGAAACCTGGTGCACCACACGGGCCGGTTCTTCAGCGTCGAGGGCCTGCGGGCGACCGCCGACGAGGGGCCCTACCGTGCGTGGAGCCAGCCCATCATCCGGCAGCCCGAGGTGGGCATCCTCGGCATCCTGGCCAAGGAGTTCGACGGCGTTCTGCACTTCATGATGCAGTCCAAGATGGAGCCCGGCAACCCCAACCTCTTCCAGCTGTCCCCGACGGTGCAGGCCACCCGCAGCAACTACACACGGGCCCACGCGGGATCGGCCGTCCCCTATGTCGAGTACTTCACCGGGGAGCGCCCGGTGCGGGTCCTGGTCGATGTGCTGCAGTCGGAGCACGGCTCATGGTTCTTCCGCAAGAGCAACCGCAATGTGATCGTCGAGACGGCCGACGACATCGAACCCGCGGAAGGCTTCCGCTGGCTGACCCTCGGCCAGCTGTACCGGCTGCTGTACGAGGACAACCTCGTGAACATGGACACCCGTACGGTTCTCGCCTGTCTGCCCCCGCACGGGCGCAGCCCGGAGCAGGCGGCGGACGCCTTCGGCACGGCCTTGGAACGGTCGCGTGATCCGCACTCCGCCGCGCTGCACACCGACGTCGAACTCCTGTCGTGGTTCACCGACCAGCGCGCCCGCCGTGCGATGCGCGCCGAACTCGTCCCGCTCGACGGCCTGCCCGGCTGGACCCGCTCCGAGACGGAGATCAGCCATGACGAGGGACGCTTCTTCGACGTCGTGGCGGTCGGCGTGGAGGCGAGCAACCGTGAGGTACGCGGCTGGAGCCAGCCCCTGATCCGGCCGCGCAGCCGAGGTGTGGCGGCCTTCCTGGCCCGCTCCGTCGGGGGCGTGCTGCATGTTCTGATGCACGCCAAGCCCGAGGGCGGTTTCGCCGACACGGTGGAGTTGGGGCCCACCGTCCAGTGTGCGCCGGACAACCACCGGGGCTCGGGCTCGCAACACGACCCCTTTCTCGACCTGGTACTCACCGCTCCCGCCGGGAGCATCCGGTACGACGCCGTCCACTCCGAGGAGGGCGGCCGCTTCCTCGACGCGGAGATCCGCTACCTGGTCGTAGAGGTCGACGAGTCCGCCCTCCCCACCACCCCTCCCACGGACCATCGCTGGATGACACTCAGTCAGCTTGCTTCGTTGCTCCGCCACGGCAACTACCTCAACGTGCAGGCCCGCACACTGGTGGCCTGCCTGAACGCGCGGGGATGGGTCACCGATGCCTGACACGCCCGTGCGCATCGGCGTCCTGGGGGCCGCCTCCATCGCCCGCCGTCGCATGCTGCCGGCCTTCGCGGCACACCCCGCCACCGAAGTGGTCGCGATCGCCAGCCGCACGCCCGACAGGGCCGCCGAGCTCACGGCCCGATACGGCGGCACACCCTTCTCCCGCTACGAGGACGTGCTGCGCCCGGACAACGGCGTCGACGCCGTCTACGTCCCGCTGCCCATAGCCCTGCACGCCCACTGGACCGAACGGGCGTTGCTGTCCGACAAACACGTCCTCGCCGAGAAGCCGCTGACCGACGACCCGGCCAAGGCGGTCGAGTTGGTGCGTCTCGCACGAGACCGGGGCCTGGCGCTGATGGAGAACGTCCTGTTCCTTCAGCACAGCCAGCACGCCGCGGCGGCTCGGCTGCTGGGTGAGGGCGTGATCGGGGAACTGCGTGCGTTCTCCGCCGCGTTCGCCATCCCGCCAACTCCCGAGACGGACATCCGCCACCGGCCCGAACTCGGGGGCGGCGCGTTGTTGGACGTCGGCTACTACCCGGTCCGGGCGGCGATGCACTTGGTGGGGCCCGAGCTGGAGGTGGTGGGCGCCATGACACGGACATGCCCCGAGCGATTGGTGGACACGGCGGGCGGCGCGCTCCTGCGACGGGTCCTGGACGGCGTCCCGGTCCAGCTCACCTGGGGCATGGAGCACTTCTACCGATCCTGCTACGAGTACTGGGGAAGCCGGGGCCGCATCTTTGTCGAACCGGCCTTCACTCCGGGCCCCGATCATGTGCCACGCTTGCGGATTGTCGCCGATACCGGGGCGAGGGAGATCGTGCTGGAGCCGGATGACCAGGTGGCGGCTACGGTGGAGGTATTCGTCCAGGCGGTTCGCGCCGACGGTGTCCGCGCCGACGTCGCCGAGGCGACTGTCCTCCAGGCGCGGCTGCTGGACGAGATTCGCTTCCGGGCAGGGGATGTCACTGCGGACGGTGTGCGGTGACAGTTCAGGGAGCCCGCCCTGCAGAGTGGGTCGCGTCCATAAACATTCACGCCGAACGGGGTACGACGAACCCGGAAGGGATTGCTGGGCGGGGCCGGCAGATCAGCAAGGGTGCTCCGTCGACTCTGGGCCAACCAGTGGTGGTGGCGCGCGCGAGTCCACGCTTTCTGGTCCAGTCCGAGGTGTGTGGCGGTGGCGGTCGGGTCCTCGGCGTCGGGCTGGGCGATGGGAAAGACGCCGGTTGCGTGTACCTGGAGTTCCAGGCCGTGCAGTCCGCGGGCTCCGGCGACGGCTGTGATCCCGCTGTACAGAATCAGTTCGGCGAGGGCGATCAGGTCGGCCACGGCCAGTAGGTCGACGGCGCGATCTCCTTGGGGCGGCGTGGCCAGTGCCTCCTGCAGGAGCGAGGTGTTCCAGACGTGGTTCGGCCTCACGGAGTTGGGTCTGCAGGGTGTCGATCTGGGTGCGGAGATCGTCGGCCAGGGCCCGGGCTGCGTCTTCCTGAAGGTCGAGTGCCTGGAGGAGAGGGTTCAGGTTCACGCGCCGGCCACCCGCGGATCGCGCCAGGTGGGCGTGTTCGTGTCGGTGAGCCGGCGGGCTATCTCGTGGGTCATGGCCCAGTAGACGCGTGAGGCGGAGGAGATCGGGCGGTGTTCGTAGTCGCGGACCAGCCGCCGGTGCAGTATCAAGATCCCGAATGTCTGCTCCACCCGCCACCGTTTGGGCTGCGGAACGAATCCCTGCTCCTCAGGGTTCCGCTGGACGATCTCGACGTCTATACCGAGGGCGGCCCGTGCGTGATGACCTGGTTTTTGAAACCCTGGTCGACCAGGGTTTTGCTGACGGAACCGCCGGCCGCGACGGCGACCTAGTCGAGCAGAGTGATGCCGGCGGCGTTGTCGTGGACGCTCGCGATCAGCACGGTGATGGCGATGACCAGGCCGAGGGCGTCCACGGCCAGTCCCCGCTTGCGACCCGGTACCCGTTTCGCGGCGTCTTTGCCCGTCGTGGCCGCGGGGACCCCGGTGGCCGCCCGGACACTCTGGGTGTCCAGGATCAGCAGGGAGGACGTCAACGCCTCGCGGGCCTTCTTCGACATCAAGAAGCTGACCGCGTTCAACGGCGAGTACATCCGCGCCCTGCCACTGGAGAAGTTCGTTGAGGCCTGCGAGTTGTGGTTGCGCGCCCCGTACGCCACCTGGGCACCCGAGGACTTCGACCAGGCCGCGTGGGAAGCGATTGCCCCCTACGCCCAGACCCGTGTGGCTGTCCTGTCGGACATCACGGCCAACGTCGACTTCCTGTTCCTGAAGGAGCCGGTGGAGGACGAGGCGTCCTGGGCAAGGCGATGAAGGGCGACGCGTTGGCTCTCCTGAGCACGGCCCGCGCCAAGCTGGAGACGGCCGACTGGACCAGCCCCGAGTCCCTCAAGGAGGCGGTCCTGGCCGCCGGCGAGGAGCACGGCCTGAAGTTGGGCAAGGCCCAGGCACCCGTGCGCGTCGCGGTCACGGGCCGCACGGTCGGTCTGCCTCTCTTCGAGTCCCTGGAAGTCCTCGGCAAGCACCGCACCCTCGCGCGGATCGACGGGGCGCTGGCCAAGCTCACCGGCTGATCAGTTCGTGATCACGGTCCCGTTGCCTCACCCTAGGAGACGGGACCAGGCGTCACGGAAGCATGTCATGTCGAAGCGGATCAGGTTCTGTTACACCGGCTTGGACTCTTCTGGCTGCCGGGGTCCGTGCCCGGCAGGAGGGCGGCTGACAGGGGTCTTTCAACGAGATCCCCATGCCGGGGGATCAGGGCACCCTCTCCAGGTACTCCTGGAGACCTTCAGTTTTTGAAAATCTCCCGGACTAGCTGGCGTGGTAGGCTTCTTCGGCTGACTCGGTCGTTGGCAGGAGCGTGGGGCCAGCGAGGTCGGCCGGGATGTTGAGTCCTGCCAGCAGTTCGACGATCTTGTCGATGTTGGTCAGCCGTCTTCCGCCGGACTCCAGCATGGACAGGAATGCCTGGCTCAATCCCGTGAGGTCGGCCATGTCGCTCTGGCGCAATCCGCTCGCGATGCGTACGAGATGACATAACTGGCCGAAATCCCGCGCGAAGAGTGCCGCCTGAATGTCGGCGCGATTCCACACCTCGGCTGGCACAGTTGGTACGACTCGGGGCTTGCTCAGTGCGTTGCGGGCACAACTACCGCAGTAGGAGTCTTCGTTGTAGCGGCTGAGAATGCACTGGCAGCGGCGGCAGCGCCGGACGGAGCGTCCGCTGCGTCCCGTGTACGAGTTGTGGTTGCGTAAGTCGATCCCCTCCCAGACGTCGGCTTCACGGTCTTCGCTTCTTTCGCTGGCGGAGGCGGGCAGGACCTGTATCTCCTCGGACAGGGCGAACAGCTGGTGAGTCCGTCGGTCAGCGGTCATCGCAGGGCCCCCTCCGGAAGTCAGGGGCCAACTCCGCCCAAACGACCCAGCGGTTTCCGGCTTGTCGGGCCACGCCACAGCGTTGGGTCAATGTCTGCAGGAGCTGCGATCCGAACTCGTCCTGCAGAGCGGGCCTTTCAGAAGCCGGTTGGTATGAGCCGTCAGCATCGTCGTGAACTTCCAGCCGGAGGCCGTCGCTGGTGTGTATATACCGGGACTCGATCTCTCTGCCCGGTGGTACTCGAACGTGACGTACGACGTCGCTGAAGATCTCCGAAAGCACGAGTACGGCCGTGTCCTCCATGTGGGACAGACCCCACGCATGTAGCGCACGGCGTAGTTCGTTGCGGGCCAAGCCGCCGCACCGCGGGTGGCCACTCCAGCGCAGCACCACCGCGTCGTCGATGCCGTCGGATCCAGTTCTGTCGTCCAGTCGGCGGACAGACACCCTGTTGCCTCCCGTTCAGGCGACGCTCGGTGGTGAAGACCGTAAGCGTCCACGCGGGAGTGGACCCGGAGAAATATTCCGGGTCCCTCGGTGTGGCTGAACTGGGCCGCTACTTGATGGCCCCAAGACTCAAGGCAAGATCCTGAACGTCCCGGCGACGCGAGAGCTTGTGCAGCCGGCGCGCCAACTCGCGAGCGAACTCGTGGGCCCGCAGCTGCTCGGGCGCGATACGGAAGGCGCGCTTCAGTTCCTCGACGGCATCGTCGATGCGTCCGGCTTCGGCATACGCGCGGGCCACGTCGAGCCGGGCCCGGGCCCGCCGTTCCACAGGAAGCCCGGTGGTCCGGATGTGTGGGGCCATGTCCACGGCCAGCTGGACATCCTCGAACTCAAGGGCGAGCGCCAATCGATGGATCTCGACGTTGGTGGGGCCGAAGGAGGTCCACAGCTCGTTGCGGTCGCTGCCGAGCCGCTGCGCTGCCTCGTGCGCCTTGCCCATCATGTGATCGGCCAGCGCCCGGTTTCTCATCCTTGCCGCGGCGACCGCGCCGTTGAGGAAGAGGGTCCCGTACAGGGAGAGTGCGGACGGGGCGGATGACCACCACCCGCGTTCGAGGCCGTCGGCCGCGTCGAGCGTGACGTTCACCGCCTCCGCCGGCATTCCGGCTCCGAGCTGCACGTGCGCGATGCCCCGTCGGAGAGCGAGCACGATGGATGGATCTCCCGACTCCACCGCCGCCATGTCGCCTTGGTCCACTGCGGTCCACGCGAGATTGGTCTCCCCCAACTTCCGCAGGAGTACCGCCGCCACGTGACACGTCAACGCGAACAGCCGTAGCGACTCGGATCTCTCACGACCGGACGACCGCTCCCGCGTCGCCAAACGGGCATCTGCGAGGAGTCCGGGCACTCGCTCCGCCAGCTTCGCGAACCGCCCGTTCTGGTAGAGCTCCCAGGCCTCGTTGACCTCCAGGCGCAGGCGTTCCAGGCGAACCGACTCACGGTCGTCGTAGAGCGAGCCCGCCAGGTGGCGCGACTGCATCAGCGCCGCCCGGATCGCCGGCACGCTGCCTGTGTCGCGTTCACGGTCTTCCAGCAACCTGGGCGCGCCCTGAAGGTCCTCCAGGTGCACACGCAGTGCCTGGGCCAGGTCCGCCAGCATCTTCACGTTGTTGACCGGGATACGCCCGGACTCAATCCGGTACATCCAGTCCTCGGAACGCCCCAGGAGCTGACCGAGCTGCCGCTGGCTCAGCCCGCGGCGCTGCCGGTAGAACCGCACACGCTTGCCGAAGGGTAGATGATCGGTCATGCCTCGCATGGGCTCGCTCCCGTCCCGCCGCTGCCAGGAGTATCCACACGCAATCTCCGCCCGCGCCAGACGCGTAGCCGCGCGAGGTCGCAGCGGACCCGGACCGTAGGCTGAGGCCCATGGCCCTCAATGAGCAGGAACAGCGCATGGCGCGGCCCCGTATGGCGGCCGGTGCGCTGTTCTTCAACGCCGACGAACACGTCCTCCTCGTCCAGCCTTCCTACAAGCCGATGTGGGAGATCCCCGGCGGTTATGTCGAGCATGCGGAGTCGCCCTTGGCCGCCTGCCGACGGGAAGTAGGGGAAGAGCTCGGAATCACTCCGCCGATCGGCATTCTCCTCGCCGTCGACTGGGCTCCGAGTGACGCCGAGGGCGACAAGGTTTTGTACGTCTTCGACGGCGGGGAACTCACCCGAGAGGACTTCGCTTCCATCAAGGTCGCTCCCGACGAGCTTCTCACCGCCGAGTTCTTTCCATCCGAGCAACTCGACGAGCTCCTGGTCCCGAGGCTGTCACGCAGGGTGAAGGCCGCGATTGCCTCGCGAGCCAACGGCGGTCCCGTGTACCTCGAACACGGGGAGCAGCCGAGGCCGTAGTTCTCGTGCGGCGGCTGGGATCGACTCAGCCCATGGTGTCGGCTTGTCCCGTACGGCTGATTCGCGGAGCGAGGTCCAGTATCTCCGAACGCAGCTGCCCGCAGGCGGCGGCCGCCTCGCGCCCGGCGGACAGGTGATGCGATACGACCCAGCCCTCCAGATCGCGGGACAGCGCGGCGATGAAGTCCGCTTCCCTGGCGCTCGGGCGTAGGGGACTGCCGTGCACGGGGTTGATGCTGGAGAGCCGCAGCAGGACGAATCGGCCGGCGTACGGAGCGAGCAGTTGTGTCAGCGCGGCCTCGTCCGCCGGCCGCGTGTTGTGCTCGCAGAGGACGTAGTTCACTACCACCGGGCGTTGCTCGGCGACGGCGGCCCACAGTGGTAGGACGGTCGCGGGATCGTCCGCGCGGGGGATGATCGCGCGGCGCTGAGCCGTGGTGGCGCCGTGCAGGGAGAACATGAAGCGGTCCGGCAACCAGGCGTTTGCCCGCAGGAGCCTTCGAACCCATCCCTGTGGGGCAATGCTGGTTACCTTCACCTGCTTCGCCAAGTCCCGGTCCGCAATCGTTCTCGCCGCTGAGGTGACATGGGTCCAGTTCCCGGCGACATCCCCGACTCCGGCGAAGTCGACCCAGACGAGGGGGCCTTGGGGGGTTCGAACGGGTTCCGCCACCGCTTGCACCGCCGCGGTGATCTCCTCTGGCCGCAGATTCCGCACGAAGGGTGTACGAGCGAAAGTGGTAGCGCAATGCGTACAGCCGTACCTGCATCCTGCCTGGGCGGACATACACACCGAGTAGGCTTCCCGGTCGCCTTCCCAGAGCCGCACGGCCTCGAAGGTGGACCTGTCGGACGTTCCGAAGACGTACTTCGTGCTTCTGCCAGGCGGCACGTTGAGGGTCGAGAGGATCTCAATGGGGGCTCCGGCGCGTGACGTTTCATCCATCGTCAGGATGCCCTTCCGTGAGGAGCCCGGCCGAGTTCGGCGAAAAGGCCACCGAATGCCCTTGCGTACCGTTTGATCGCGCTGAGCGGCCAAACGAACGAGTGCGAGATCTGCGTTGAAATTGCGTCGGAGCGTAGAACCTGATCGGCGGCGTACTCAAATCACACCGGTGATATATCCATCCCGTCTTGATGGGGTCCAAGTCTTCGTGGCCTCTTCCGGCCTCCCGTCTCGATGAGGTACGGACCTCCGGCAGCCGTGGGGCCACACGATGGACGCCCGCCCCCAGGGGGCAGGGCGGCGGCCGGCGCGACCGCAACCAGGCCCGGCGTCGGCATCTGCCATCGCGATGGCGCACGCGCTCGTGCCTGCACCTGTTCGTCGGAGACAGGAGTGCCGAGAGGCGTCTCAGGGGCCCCGTACCAACTCTGGCGTGATCTTGCCGCCGCATCCCTGGCGTTCCCGCTATGCTCGTTGGCAACGCGTTGATGGAGACGAGTAGCTTCGGGATCACGTGAGCCGAGAGAATTGCCGGTAGCTGGGAAGGCAATCTCGCGCCCCGATGCGAAGACACTCCTGAGTGCGGGGAGGAACGGTCTTACGACCCAATGCCCCGTCGGCCGCCCCCCGTCATCGGGCATGAATGAGGCCGCCGCTCTCCCCGAGTGGCGGTAAAGGCGCGGTGGCACCGCGAGTACCCTTCTCGTCCGCGCCCCCAAGGGATCATGACGACGCCCCTGGGAGGGCTGCGATGATCCACACGACTAGCCGCGTACTGGTCTGTGACCTGCGAGAACACGTCGGGCAGACCGTATCCGTGTCGGGCTGGGTGAACACGCTCCGCCTGCAGAGCAAGATGCAGTTCGTTGTCGTCCGTGACCACACCGGCATGGTGCAGGTCACTCACAAACGCTCGGGTGAAAGCGACGAGGTCGAGGCAGCACTGGAGGGACTGACCACGGAGTCCGCCGTCCGGATCACCGGCCGCGTGGTCGAGAACCCGATCGTGAAGCTCGGCGGCCTTGAGGTCGTTCCCGAGTCGGTCGAGATCCTGAACCGGGCTGAGACGCCGCTGCCCATCGACGAGCACACAGGGCTGGAGCACCGCCTCGACTGGCGGTTCCTGGACGTACGGCGCCGGCCTCAGGCGCAGCTGTTGTTCGCCGTGCAGACCACGTTCGAGCAGGGAATGCGCGAGTACGCCTACACGCAGGGGTGCACCGAGATGCACACGCCGAAGCTGATGGGCACGGCGTCCGAGTCCGGAGCCGAGGTGTTCGAACTCGGCTACTTCGACCGCTCCGCCTATCTGGCACAGTCGCCACAGTTCTTCAAGCAGATGGCCATCGCGGCCGGCATCGACAGGGTCTTCGAGATCGGGCCCGTGTTCCGTGCCGAGCCGTCGTTCACGTCCCGGCATGCGACCGAGTTCACGGGAGTGGACGTCGAGCTTGCCTGGATCAACGGCGTCGAGGACGTGATGACGTTCGAGGAGCAGATGCTCACGCACGGCATCGCCAAGGTCGCCGACTTGCACGGCGACGCGATCAGGGAGACCTTCGGCGTCGAGGTCGTGGTGCCGCAGACGCCGTTCCCGCGCGTCACCATGGCCGAAGCGCAGAAGATCCTGCGGGCGAAGGGCTGGGACCCGGAGGGAGTGAAGGAGGACCTGGACCCGGAAGGCGAGCGAGGTATCGCCTCCTACGTCAAGGAGCAGACCGGGCACGAGTGGGTGTTCATCACCCGCTATCCGACGAGCATCCGGCCCTTCTACCACATGAGGCCGGCGGACAACCCGGGCCTGACACTCAGCTTCGACCTGCTCTGGAAGGGGCTGGAGGTTACGACCGGCGCTCAGCGTGAGCACCGCTACGACGTGCTGCTCAAGCAGGCCGCGGAGAAGGGCATGAGCACCGGGCCCATGCAGGACTACCTGAACTGCTTCCGCTACGGTTGCCCGCCCCACGGCGGTCTGGGCATGGGGCTCGGCCGCGTGCTGATGGTGCTGCTCGGCCTCGACTCGCTTCGGGAAGCCACGTTCCTCTTCCGGGGGCCGAACCGGCTGACTCCGTAGAGACAGGGAACCGGGTCCGCCCCTCTAAGGGGCGGACCCGGTTCCTGCTGTCAGTAGCGGACGTTGCGCAGGTCCAGTTTCCACGCCTCTTCGGGATGCCTGTCCCAGTACGCGCGGAGCGCCAGCTCCCGCTCCGAGAAGCGGCCCTGATGGCACAGGCCTCCGTGCGCCAGAGTGACGCTCATGGCCACCGGGGATTCGGTGGTGACCCAGTGCGGGGTGAGCGCGTGGCTCCACAGCCGGTCGCCTGGGTCCATCCGCACGGACTGGCGATCGGTCGGATCGTGTTCGGGTGGTTCCTCTCCGGTCGTCTCACTCACCACGGCGGATTCGGCGCTGAGGTGTTTGTCGGGGTCGTGGTAGCTGTGGAACGTCTTGGTGCCCTCGATCTGCCACACGAGTCCGTGCGAGTTGTCGTTGTGGTACGTCGAGGACACCCCGGCCGTGGAGACGAAGAGGATCGGTGCGCACCGCTGCCAGGTGAAACCCCAGCTGGACATCCGGGTCCGCCACGGGACCATGACGTGCTGTTGGAACCCGCTCAGGAGGCCGTCGTAGAAGCGGCTGAGGTCGAAGTGGACGAGGCGGAAGCTCCACGTGACCACTTCTTCGATCGGGGCGGTGCGGAAGGCCGCCGTACGGTCCATACGCACGGACCAGTCCTCGTCACCAAGGATCGTGAACCGTACCTCTTCGTCCCGCCGGATGACGTCGAGGACGTCACGTGCGGGAGGGAACGGATAGCCGGTGCCGGCCAAAGTGCCGCCGACGCGGAGGTTGGGGGGAGTGCGCCATCGCCCCGTGAACTCTTCGGCTGTGGTGACGAGCGTCATCATAGGCCTCTCACCGGGTTTCGTCGGCGCGGCAGACCGCCGCACACTCAGGCGTGGTCCGATCCTGGGGATCGGAATCGAGGAACTGGGCGATCTCCGCTCGGGGCGCCTGGACGTTCACTCCTGTACTGCCGTACGGGCAGCGGCGGATCTCGCCACCTGCGGACACGTACAGGGAGGCGGATGAACAGACGGGGCGGTCCTCGGGATGAAGGAGCATCGTCCGAAGCCCCGTCAGGTACTCCAGGAACCTTGGCGTCAGGTGGAAGTAGCGACCCAGGTGGGTGGTGTCGGCTCTCTGCTGGTCGAGGTAGCTGTGGACGGTGGGACCGGCGCGCCGTCGACCCGCGTCATCGAGGGCGACGGGGCTGAGCTGGATCTCGACCCCTGCCGCGGCGGCGCGTTGGTAGATGTCCTGACTCTCCTGGTCGCTGAGCTTCCAGTACGTGAGGTGGAGGACCTGCCGGTGTGCGGGGAGCTGCTTCAGGGTCTCGATGGCTGAGGTGACGGACCGGGTCGTGAGGCCGAGTTCCATGGCGCCGGCCGAGTCCGCGGAGACGGTGACGTTCACGAGCAGGTGGGCCAGGCTGGCCAGACGGTCCACGTCCTCAGGGTCGCGGGCGGAAGTGACCACGGACACCGGCAAGCCGAACTGGTGCCCAAGTCGCACCAGTTGGCGTAGCTCGGGGTGGTGTGCGGGTTCGCCTCCGGTGAGGCAGATTCCCTCGACGCCGATCTCTTTCAACCGGGACAGGGTCCGGGTGTAGGTGGAGACACCTAGGAACCCGTGGGCGCGGTCGGCGCGGAAGCAGAACCCGCAGGCGATCCTGCAATGGCCCGCTGTGCTGACCAGTGCGGTGCGGTACCGCACGCGGGGTGGCGTGGTCGGCGCTTCGGGGTGGGCGACAACTGCGCTCACTGGAGCCCCGTACTGTCCCATACGGCGATCTCCACCGTGCTCTGGTAGAAGGCGCACATCTGCGGGTCCGGTCGTTCCCCTGCGATCAGGAGCTGTTCGTTGCGGGAGGGACCGCCGCAGATCGCGAGTGCCGGGCACTCGCCGCACTCGGGGATCGGGGCGATCTCCTTGGCGATGCCGCCCAACAGCGCCGGGTCGGCTCGTAACTCCTCAAGGGCGTGGAGGAAGGCCGGCTCGGTGAAGTTGATGTCGCACAGGCTGACTCGGCTGCCGGGCAGCAAGGCGGCGTTGAGCGTGCGGTCGCTCTGCATGTGGTCGAAGAGCATGGGGCGGCGCTGGTCGAGAGCCTGGAACGCCCGGTCGAGGACGGAGAACATCATCCCACCTCGGCCGAGGGCCACCAGGCGCGCCTGGTACAGCTCCTCGGCGAGTTCTGTGCCGTCGACAGTCCAGCGCCCGCCGGCGGGAATGGGCGTGTTGGCGTAGATGAACTTCAGACCGAGCTCGTCGATGATCCATTTGACGGTCTCGGCCAGGCGCCCGATGTTCGCGGGCGTGGGAGTGAGGTTGCAGCCCACGTGGATGCCGTCGGCATCGAGGAGTCGGCCGACGTTGCGCCGGATGCGGTCGTCGGCTCGCTGTCCGCCCAGCAGTCTCCGGTGCTCGGAGTTGACCGAGGGTGGGCCGTCGACGGATATCCCGACGCCGTAGCGATAGCGGGAGAAGTGATCGATCATTGCGTCGGTGATCCGGGCGCCGTTGGTGACGACGGTTCGGCGTACCTGCTGCACGTCGTGCTGCTCGGCGAGTGCATCCGCGAGTTCGTCCCCGCGCTGCATCAGGTCGAACCGAGTCGTCGGCTCGCCCCCGAACCACTGGATGGCCACCTCATCCCGGCCGACGTTGGTTTCGAAGAGGTAGGTCAGGCCGTCAGCGAGCTCCTGCTCCGTCATGTCCGGCTTGCCGGTGTTCGTCTCGACGAAGCAGTAGCTGCACTTCATGTTGCAGGCGTCGGTGAGGACGATCCGGAGACCGCTGATCCGTACGGGTAAGGGCTCCAGTCCCAGTCTCTGGAGTCGGCTGCGGAGTGCTTCGCGCTGGTCGCGGTCGGGACCGTCCGGCGAGAAGCCGAGCTCGGCGAGAGCTGTGTGCGTTGCGGTCGGGGGAACCGCGGAGAGATCGGTGACCTCCCCGCGGTCGAGGTACACGCTGTCCAGCGTGACCGGGTCGAGGAGGGCCGCCTCGCCGTCCCGGTCGTACCGGATGTACTTCCCCCACAGAAGCTGCGAGGAGGCCACTGGTGTTACGCGGCTTCCTCTGCCAGGATGCCGCGCTCGGCCATCAGTTTGCGGACGAGTTCCTCTCCTGAGGCCTGCAGCTGTGCCGAGGCTTCCGGGGAGCCGCCGTCCGCCAGGACGATCACGCCCGGAAGGGTGGGGTTCGCGGCGATGATCGTGATGCCGGCGGGCTCGGTGCTGACCACCATGATCGCGTTCTCGACGGGCACCCAGTCCGTGTTGTCCTTCAACGCTTCCAGGATCTCGGCCTGCTTGGCCTGGAAGGCATCGCGCTCGCCCATCCAGACCCCTGCCTTGCTCTTGGAGTCGACGACGTCGGCGTAGATCAGGTGATCGCCCTTGGTGCGCCGGGGAGTTGGCATGACCCTCTCCTTTCCCGTGCTCGGCTTGTGTTGGCTTCGGTGGTGCCAGTGCACAACGAGAGGTGTGCGGGGAGCAGCCTTCCGCGTCGCTGGGCGGACGGCACATTTCGTGGGTGATATAACCCGAGAGATATACGGTCCGTGCTGGCAGAGGGTAGAAGGGGCAACCCGAGCCTGGGGGGCGGCGCCCAGACGTCGCCAGCGGGTCCGCGCCGCTGGCGGTGGGGCCCGCAGCTGTGCTGACAGAAAGCGCAAGGCGGAGCTGGACACGTCGGCCCAGACTGATAGGCAAGCATGCGAAGCCTCTGGTGGAGAGGGTTTCTGTTGGATGTGACGACACTTGCGGTCGCGCTCATCAGCGTCGGAGGAACGTTGGGCGGGACTCTGGGTGGAGCGGTGCTCAGCCAGCGTGCAAGCCGCGCCGAAGCAGCGGAGCAGAACCGGCGTGCGGATCGTGAGCGGGAGCACGAGCGTGATGAGCGAGCGCTGCAGGCGAAGCGTGATCTCTATGCCCGTCTCAACACCACCGCCCGCGCTTACCGGGTCGCCGCCCGAGACGCCGTCCTGGCGTCCGAACGTGGCGAGAGTTTCGATCCGGCAGTTCTCGACGCCGCCAAGGAGGCCTGGGCCGACCAGTACTCCCGGGCCCAGATGGCGCTGGCGAAGAGTGTCCTGGAGGTCGCCTCGACGCTGAACAGATCGCTCGGTGTCGGGTACACAGTTGTGAAACACCTGCCGGGCAGCCGAGACCTCGACGAGGTGTACCAGCGGGCCAAGGAATGGTTCAGCGGTCCGTTGTCCGATGGTGTCTACCTGTTGCGGGTCACGCTGCGGCATGACCTCGGCATCGAGGTTGATTCCCACTTCGACCAGACCCGCGCGCAGATCCTCACTGCGCTCGAAAGCGCGCGGGACAACCTCGACCGTCTACTTGCTGCGGAACGAGCACAGGCCGCCAGGTCCAGCTGACGGGCAGGAAGGCTCAGCCGACATTAAGTTACCGGTCTTCCGGCGCCGCCAACACCGACAAGCCGGTGTACGGCACCGTCACCACCTGGTACGGAAAGAGCCAGGGCATGATCAAGTACGGTCGCGAGCCCGGAACTTACCCGGGAGTCAGAGAGGCCCACGACCTGCTGTGCGGAGAGGAGCCCCAGACCTAGACTGCGCGCCGAGGGCCGGTCAGCCACCGAGGTCCCGCCGCCATCCAGGCGGCGGGACCTCTCCTGGTTCTGAGCCGTTCCGGGCTCACCAGAGGGCTTGAGGCGCACTGCCACAGACAGAGCGCAAAACTGGTTGTGGGTGGTTGGCGCAGGTATCGGCTACACCGGCCCGGACTTGTACCGCCAGACGGCGTGCTCCAGTCCTCCCTGGTCGTGGCCGAGAAGTGCGGCGGCCCCCTCGTACACGGCTCGCAGCTCTTCGTAGCGGAGGTGCGGTACACCGGCGTCCGCAGCGAAGGCGCGTAGATGTACGTCGACGGCGACCTGCGAACGGCCGACAAGATTGCCGATGTAGTCGACGCTCTTCGGTCCCACCCCCTTCACGGTGCGTAGAGCGGCGCGATTGGTCTCGTGGTCGAGCCATGCGTGGAGCTCGTCGCGGGTGTCGACCCCCTTGGCAGCCAGCAGGTCGGTGATGGCGTGGGCCGTCGCGACCTTCCGGGAGTGGTTGAAGTTCATGGCGACGGCAAGGTCTTCTGTAGCGAGTCGTCTCTGGAAGCCGTGGACGGTTGCCGCATCGGGCCAGTCCGTTTGAAGCCGCAGGAGTCGTGGCCGGAGGGTCGCCTCGTACTTGCAGCGAGCATGAAAGCTGGCGTCGCAGATGACAGCACCCATGTGGGTCCATCCGCCGGTCTGGAGAAACGGGCCATCGCCGAGAAAGCGCTGCATGTGGTCGGCGAGCCGCCGGGCGAGGCTGAGCGCGGTCATGGATCAATGATGACGCTCTGTTACGTGGCCGTCGAGACGTGGACTGGAAACCGCAGGATGCGTTCTGGATCGCCCGATGGCGTCGACCTGACACGGTCCGCGAACGGCCTACAGGGAGGTGCGTCGCGTGCCGGATTGGAGCACGATCAGGTTGGCGTCCCTGCCGGCGACGTCTTGTCCGCATAGTCGGCAACCGGACTTTTGCTTCTCTCCATGTTTGAAGAGTCGGCCGGAGCGGCGATGGAGGAGGTGTCTTGGTTCACTTGGCTCGGATTCCACTGGAGGACGGAGGCTGCGTCCTGGTCGAGGCATCGTCCACGGTGGAGGGGCCCGTCAAGGCGGGTCGTGTCGGCGAAGTCGTCCATGACCTGCCGGGAAGTCTCCAGGAGGCGTTGGGGCCGATCACCGCTGCGGCTCGCGCCGCAGCGGTAGCCCTGCGCAGCGCCGGTCCTCATGAACTCGCCGTCGAGTTCGGTGTCGACCTCGCGGTGGAGGCTGGGGCGGTCATCACCAGGGCGGGCGCGCATGCTCACCTGCACGTGACCGTACGGTGGGCGAACGATCTCCCGGCCTCCGGCGATGACGGGAAATTGGGATGATCGTATGAACGCGCCGGAGTCGGGCTGGGTAAGCAGACGCGCACGAGAGTTGCGCACTGCTGTGGCCCAGATCATCGGGCGATCGGGCCAGGTGACGGGAGCCGGGTTCCTGGTGGCTGAGGATCTCTTGGTGACCTGCGCGCACGTCGTGCTCGCCGCCGGGCCCGGCCCTGGGGGGACGGTCCAACTGGTTTTTCCGCAGGTGGAAGGCGCTCCTCGGGTAAGGGGGCGGGTCGTGGGGGAGTCATGGCGCTCCCCGGACGGGGACGACGTCGCCGTGGTGCGCCTGACAGGTACGCCACCAGGCGTGACGGCGCTGCCTCTGGGCTCCGCCGAAGGTTGCCGCGGCCACCAGGTGCGCTCATTCGGCTTTCCCGCTCAGGCCCCACCGGGCGGGCATTTCGGCTTCGGTGTGTGTGGCGATCTGCTGCGTGCCACCGGGAGCCGGGGACTCTGTCTGCAGTTGACCGCCGCCAACGACTTGACCACCGGGTTCAGCGGGGCGCCTGTGCTCGACGAGGTGACCGGGCTAGTCATCGGGATGCTCACCGAGATCACCTCTCCGGACGTCTACGCGAGAGGGCAGGGCATCGCCTACGTGACTCCTGAGCAGGTTCTGCGAGAGATCCGGCCCGAGCTGACCGAGGAGGAACTGTTTCCCTACCGGGGACTGGAGCCGTTCCACGCCGAACATGCTCGGTGGTTCCATGGCAGAGCGGAGGCGGTACGGCAGGTGCTGGCGGGCCTCGCGCGGCAACGACGGTTGACCATTCTGCTGGGGCCCTCCGGTTCGGGCAAAACCTCCCTGATCCACGCCGGTGTTCTGCCGGCGTTGGCCAGCGGCGAACTGCCGGGCAGCGACAGCTGGCTTCCCCTGCTTGTCCGTCCCAGGCAGGACCTGGCGGCAGAATGGGTGCGAGCGGGGCTCTCCGAAGCCGGCACCGATGGGCTTTCCGGGGCCGTGGCCCGTGCACTCGCGGCGCATCCCACTGCGCAGCGCCTCCTGCTCGTCGTCGACCAGTTCGAGGAACTGCTCACACAAAGCAGCGTCGGCGCACCGGACGGCCGCCAGGGCGTCACCAGTCAGATCACTGAGGCGCTGGAGGCCAACCATCGACTCAACGTGCTCCTCGTCATGCGTGACGACTTCTACCCTCGGCTCGCCGCCGTGGCTCCACAGCTGCTGGAAGCGGCGATGCCGGGACTCCTCAACGTACCGGCGGTGCTCAGCAAGCACGAACTGCACGACATGGCCACGTTGCCCGCCCGCGAGGCGGGCGCACACTTCGACCCTGGACTGCCGGGGCTCATCGTCACCGACGTGCTCACCACCAGCCCCGAAGGTACGGCCGCCGGCCAGGCAACGGCCACCGTGCTCCCCCTGGTGGAGGTGGCGTTGAGCCAGCTGTGGCTGAGACGCCACGAGGGCTTCCTCACCCACGAGGCCTACCAGCGCATCGGCGGAGTGACGGGCAGCCTCGCCACCTGGGCGGACACCGCCCTGGACCGGCTTCCGCCGCGCCAGCGTCCCATCGCCCAGCGCATCCTGACCTCACTGGTGCGACCCGCGGATCCCGTCCACCACATTCCCGCCGTCCGCGCGCAGGTCCCTTTGCGCGAGCTTCGCGACCTGGCGACCGATCCCAACCGCGATCCGGAGAACGACGGCGACTTCGACGAGGTCCTCGCCGCCCTGACCGCGCACCGCATCGTCACCACGCACGCGCCGGACACGTCGCAGGACGCCGACACGACCTCGGCGCATCCGGTGGCCGAACTGATCCACGACGCACTCATCCGTGACTGGGGCACCCTGCACGAATGGGTCCGCCAGGACCACCGCTTCCAGGGCTGGCTGGAACATGCCCGCGCCGCGAGAGCCCGCTGGGACGAAACGTCCGACCCCGGCGACCTGCTGACCGGGACAGCGCTCGCCGAGGGCCTGGAGTGGGCGCAACAACGCCATTTGCCGGGGGAGATCACCGCGTATCTGACCGTCAGTCGGCAACGCCAGCAGGAGGTCATCCGACGCAGCAGGCGCCTCAACGCCGTCCTGGCATGCGTGCTGGCCCTCGTACTGATCGCGGCCGGGGGAGCGGCGTGGCAGTGGCGCAGGGCCAGGGCAGAGCAGCAGGCCGACCTGTCACGGCAGATCGCCGTCAAGTCTGGTCAGCTGATCCAGAGCAATCCCGACCTGGCATCCCTGCTGGCCGTCCAGGCCTACCGCACGAGCCACACCCCCGAAGCCTCCGCGAGTCTGCAGGACGCCGCTGCCCTGCCGCTGCACCGGACACTCACGGGCCACGAGCGAGAGGTGTACTCGGTCGCGTACAGCCCGGACGGCCGCACGCTCGCCACCGGCAGTACGGACGGCACGGCTCGCTTGTGGGACAGCCGCACCGGCAGAACCCGGACCGTGCTCAGGGGCCACAGCGACGCGGTGTGGTCGGTCGCGTTCTCCCCTGACGGGCGCACCATCGCCACAGGCAGCACTGACCGGACGGCCCGCCTGTGGGACGTGACGACGGGACGTCTCCGCAGAGTCCTCTCCGGCCACACCGACGGCCTCAACTCCGTGGCGTTCGCCCCGGACGGCCGCACGCTCGCCACCGGTGCCAACGACGACACCGCTCGGCTGTGGGACACGGCCACCGGTAAGCCCGGTGCCATCCTGCGCGGCCACACCGACTGGGTGTACTCGGTCGCCTTCAGTCCGGACGGCCGCACGCTTGCCACCGCCTCCAAGGACGACACCGCCCGGCTGTGGGACGTGACCACTCATCAGGCGTCGGTCGTCCTCCGAGGCCACACAGCGCCGGTCTGGCCCGCCAAGTTCAGTCCGGACGGGCGCCTCCTCGCCACCGGGAGTGCGGACCAGACGGCACGGCTGTGGGACGTTGCCACTCACACCACCCGTCTCACCTTGTCCGGCCATTCGGCTGAGGCTTGGGCACTGGCGTTCAGTCCGGACGGGCACACCCTCGCCACCGGGAGCGCGGACCAGACCGCACGGTTGTGGGACGTCGCAACCGGCGCCAACCGCGCTGTCCTCGCCGGGCACACGAACGCAGTGGAGGCGGTGGCGTTCAGTCCGGACGGCCATACCCTCGCCACCGGGAGCGACGACAAGACCGCCCGCCTGTGGAACCTGCTAAGCGGCAGAGCACGCAAGACCATCACCGGTCATACCGCTACCGTCAGGGCCGCCGCCTTCAGCCCGGATGGGCGCCTCCTCGCCACCGGCAGCGACGACCAGACGGTGCGTTTGTGGGATGTGGCATCAGGACGAGCCCGCGGCACTCTGGCCCGGAATGCCGGGTCTTTCTCGTCGCTGGCGTTCAACCCGGACGGACGCATCGTCGCCGGCGGCAGCGATGACCAGACGGTGCGCATGTGGGACGTGCCCTCCGGAAGAATCCGCAGCACGTTGCCCGGTCAAGCCGGGGCCGTGGACTCGGTCGCCTTCAGCCCGGACGGCCGTACGCTTGCCACCGGTACCGACAACAACACCGCCCAACTGTGGGACGTGGCCACCCACAAGGTCCGCGTCTCCATCCCTGTCACCCAAGGGGCGGGCTTCAGAGTGAACGGGGTGGCGTTCAGTCGGGACGGCCACAGCCTTGCCACCGCCCTCGGCAACAACGCCGTGCAGATGTGGGACGTGGCCACGGGCAGGCCCGGAGCCACGTTCACCGGGCATACGAACGCGGTCGACGCGGTGGCGTTCAGTCCGGACGGCCGCACCGTTGCCACGGCGAGCGAGGACCTGACCGCTCGGTTGTGGGACATCGCCGCCACCAGGACCCGTACCACGCTCACGGGTCACACCGGTCCGGTGCGTTCGGTGGCGTTCAGTCCGGACGGCCGTACGCTCGCCACCGGCGGCGACGAGGGGGCAGTGCGGTTGTGGGACGCGGGCACGGGGCAGGTGCGTGCCACGCTCACCGGCCACACGGGTCCGGTGTGGTCCGTGGTGTTCAGCCCTGACGGCCGCATCCTCGCCTCCGTCGGCAGCGACCGAACCGTACGTCTGTGGGACACCGGCCTTCCCGAGCTGGGAGAGGCTGTCCATACCGTCTGCGGGAACGTCGGCCGCGATCTCAGCCAGGACGAACGGGAAGGTTTTCTGCCAGGAAGGAGAGTCGGGCGAGTGTGCCCGTGACTCCGGCCTCGTGCCTGCAACAAGCTGTGAATCCCGGTTCTACGGCTTCCGCGTTCATGCTGTACGCCAGGGTGATCCTTCACTGAATTGCCTTCAGAACCAACTACGTGAGGGTTGACATGGTCCAAGGCGTGCATCACTGCTGCCCGACGAAGTTGTGTGAGATGTGCCGCCATCGGCCGATTCCCGAAAGCCCACGATCAGGCCGTACTCCACGAGGCCGTTTCCCTCCCGTCCATGAGCGTCGCGATTCGGTGTGAAAGCTGCTTTCCGGCCGCCTCGTCCCCCCGATCCGCGCGTCGTATGAAGGCGCCGAGTGTGTGCAGGTCCCGAATCGCTCGCAGGACGGGCAGTCCATCCCACTGCCGGATGTCGTATCCGTACCGACGGCTGAATTCGTCGAGGTCTGCGGCAGTGCGTCCGAAACGGACCCCTTGGAAGGTGTTGGCCAGGTCGATCTCGCGAGGGCCGAACGCTGCCTCGTCCCAGTCGCCGAGCCGCACGCCGTCACTACTCCAGAGCGTGTTTCCGGGATAGGCGTCGGCGTGGATGTGACCCTGGCCCAGAGGGAAGTCGAGCTTGCCGTAGCTGTCCAGAAGCTCCTCCCGCCGCGCCGCCAACCACTCCTGTTGGACCGACGTCAGGTAGCTGCTCGACTCCACGGAGCTCTTGAGTGAGGTGAGGGGCTGAAACCGGGGAAGCTGGATCGGCGGCATCGGCAAGGAGTGGAATTCCCGTAGCAGGTCGCCCAAAGAGCCGGCCGGTGGCCCGCTGCCTTCTGGCTGCGGGTAGTGGTGCCAGAACGTCACCGCATGCGGAGCGTAGACGAGCGGCTGGGGGAGATCCGCGGGCTCTGTCGCCGGGAAGCCGTTCGCGACGAGCCAGCGGGTCAGCGACACCGCCGTATCGAGACGTGGCCGCTGGGAGACGGGACTGACGCGTACGACGATGCCTTCGTCGGAGAGGAGGAACACGGCCGTGGCGTGGTCGTGGAGTCGGGTTAGTGAGTGGTCTGCCAGGCCTGACGCTCGGCAGGCCATGCGGGCGGCGGACTCGGGAGAGACCGTCGTCGTCATGGGGCAAGGACCTTCGTTCGGGTGTCTATCGCCTGGTAGCCGCGGGCCGCGTCGGAGAGTTCACGCGCGACGAGGTTCCGGGCGAACCGTGGATGCTCCAACAGCCTAGCCACTGACTGCACGGCGTCGCCGACCTGCCGAATGCGTCGGTCCGCCGGCAGATCCAGGACGGGCCGAAGTTGCTCTCCGGCTCCCTCGATCTCCCCTGCAGTGATGCGCGCTGTCGCGATGTCGAGGCGCGCCAGGGCCTCATCGCCGTACGACCGCTGCTCGGGAGGGCCGGCCTCGTAGAGTTCGACGGCCGTGGTCGCGTGCTGCTCGGCAAGTCGGTGCTCCCCAAGGAGCGCGAATGTTCCGCCGATGTAGTAGTGCTGCTTCGCCTCTGGGAACGTGAGCAGGCCTCCGAACCGGGTCAGCGCGTCTGGAGCCCCATGCCGGTCCCGGGCCCGTTTGAGTTCCTCGACGGCGGCCGTGGCAGTCCGGCGGTCGCCGATACGCGCCGCCGCCCGGGCTTCGATCGCCGCTATCCGGATACGGGTTTCTCCACCAGGGGACAGCAGGGCCGCCTGCCGTGTGTAGTCGAGAGCTGTCTGCCTTCGCGACGACCACTCGGCAATCAGGGCGGCCGTGCCTTTCACCCAGGCTCGCAGGTCGTTGTGATCGGACTGTTCGGCGAACGTCCAGGCCGTCTGCAACTGTGCGACGGCGGCGTCCTCGGCGCCCAGGTTCTGCGACGCGTGAGCGAGCAGCAGGGAGCTGGTGCCGGCGAGCAGGAGGAGGCTTCTGGTCTGGCCGAGAGGCTGGCGGCCGTTCAACAGGCCGAAGAGATGATCGCGTGTGGACACGAGGTCCGCGAAGATCCGGTGCAGCGGTGCGTGGACGTAGTCGCCGGCGATCCGGGCGAGGGTGGCCTCGATCCCTTCGAGTTCCACTTCACTCACGTTGCTCTTCGTGATGTCATCCGCGAAGTGCACGGACTGCGCGGCGGCCTGGGCCGCCAACTGGTTCAGGTCGGTGGTCTCGGTCACGCCGAGGGACACGTCGACGGGCGCCCATCCGATCTGTGCGGGGACGGAGACGTCGTACGGCCCCTGTTCGCGGAAAGGCGGAGCCAGCAGGGCGTCCGGCGTGCCGATGCCGTCGAGGAACCGGGCGACCTTGTCGAGGTTCGTGAGACGACGACTGCCGGCTTCGAGCATCGACAGGAAGCCCTGGCTCAGGCCGGCCATGGACGCCATATCCTCTTGCCGAAGACCGGCCCGCTCCCGGATGAGTCGGCTTGCGCGGCCGAAGTCCCAGGCCGTGATGGCGGTTTGGATGTCGCGGTCGGTCCACACCACGTCCGGGATGCTCCGGACTGGTTGCGGTTCCCACCCCTTGGTACGGGCGCATGCCGCGCACCGTTCGTCGAGGTTGTACTGGCTCAACCGGCATCCGCAGCCGGCGCATGTGCGAGGGTTCCTCGGCATCGCGCCCCCGTTCCTGGTCTGCGGACGGCAGCGTACGTGCGGGCGCTCGCGGGCGGGTATCACGCCGGTGATACCCCAGCCGGTGGGCGGCGGGGTGTGCTCAGAGGCCGGAGCGGGTCAGTGTCGTGATCGCTTCCAGGAGTCGCGGAACGTCTTCGAGGCTGTCGAGTACGACGTCGGCTCCGGCCGCCGCCAGATCGACGGCGGGGGTCTTACCGGACGCGACCGCGATCACGGGTGCTCCGCCTTCGAGGCCCGTGCGGACGTCTTCGAGGGAGTCGCCGATGATGACCGTGTTGGAGCGGGAGAAGCGTGTGCCGTACTTGGCCTGAGCGCGCGTCTGGGCGACGGCTACGAGGCTCGGGCGGTGGTCGTTGTCGGACGAGTACCCCCCGATCTCGGTCTCCAGGAAGCCGGTGAGGTCGAACGCCTGGAGCTTCAGGAGGGCGTTGGGCTTGAGGTTTCCCGTGACCACCGTCGGTACGTATCCCAGTTGGGCCTGCACGTTCTTGAGGGCGGAGACGGCTCCGGGCAGGAGGACACCTTGTTGGCGAAGGTCTTCCGTGTGCGCGGCGAGACGTCGGGGGAGGAGTTCCACCATGCGCGGCAACAGGTGCGGCACCTCTGCCTCGGGGACGCCGTTGTCCGTCAGGAGGGAGCGGATCGCCAGGGGCATGGTGACGCCGGTACCTCGTGCCGGGAGGCGCTCCGCGGGGCGACCGACGATCTCGGCGAAGGTCTCCCGGTAGACCTGCCTGTCGATGTCGCCGACGTACAACAGGGTGCGGTCGATGTCCCACAGGACGAGGGTCCGAGGTGCGGCGGTCAAATTCGGCTCCCTGTTGCCGGCATGGCGGCGTGACGCTCCAGTACGTCCTGAGCGTACGGGCTGTGGGCGACCTGACGGAGCCCATGGATCATGTCCGCGACGTGGCTGTCGAACCGGGCCGACCGGAGCTTCGCGGCCAGGTCGAGCACCTCGTGCGCCGCAGCGGCCCCGGCTTCTACGTCACCTTGCTCGACGTGGGCGGTGGCGGCACGCGAGAGGAATAGGCCCCGGGTCCGGTGGTCCGCCGGGTTGAGTGCCTGCCGTGCCTTGGTGAAGCTGACGGCGGCGCTGCTCGGGTCGCCGAGGTCGAGGTGGCAACTGCCGGTCTGGCCGTGGATCTCGCCCTCGTTCACCCAGTACAGCCAGTGTGGATCGTGTTCGGAGCGGCCCTGGGCGCTGAGTTCGGCCGCACGTCCGAGCGCGGTGAGGGCGGCTTGGCGTTCGCCGAGTTTGGCGTGCCCGCGGGCCTGCCGCGTCAGGAGCATGGCTTCGAGTGCCGGTGTACCGAGGTGCCTGACCCTGTCCCGGGCACGCTGGGCCGCGGCCACGGCATGGTGCGGGGCCCCGGTGGAGTAGCCGTGGATGGCTATGTAGGACAGGGCACCGGCCCCGAGCCGTACGTCCTGTGAGGCTTTCGCCGCGCGCAGGGCCGCGTACAGGTAACTGAGTGGACGGTCCCGGTCGCCGGAGTCGAAGACGAACCAGCCGGTCTGCGTGGCGGTGTCGGCGATGATCGCAGCCAGGCGGCGTCCGGTCTCCTCGTCGTACGACGTCTCCTCCAGCAGGTGCTTGAGGAATTGGAGGTGGCTGTTCCCGAGAGCTGTGAGGGTTCCGCTGCCGTCGCTCGCGTCCATGGTGCGGAGGCTGTCGGTGGTGCGTTGCAGGGCGTCCAGGAGGTCGCCGGTGAGCTGGCTCCCCTCTGCTGCCCTGGTCAGAGGCTCGGCTTCGGCGGTGTCCCAGGCGTTGACGAAGGTGGTGAGGGCGATGCCGCTCGCGGTGAGGAATCGTCGACGGTTCATCGCGTTGCCTCCCACCGCGCTGTTCAGTGCTTCCACCATACGGGCCGAGGTCCAGGGGAGGCTCGGATCGGCGTCGCCGGCGAACGGGACCTGCGGTGCTTGCTGGGCTGGGCCGTGAGCATGTGGCAGAGGGAGGGCGACCAGGTCGGACGGCACGCCGAGGCCTGTCAGGAACTCGATGATCTTGTCGATGTTGGTGAGCCGTCGGTTGCCCGACTCCAACATGGACAGGAAGGACTGGCTCATCCCGGTGAGCTGGGCCATGTCCTCCTGGCGAAGGCCGCTTCGGAGCCGGATGAGACGGCTGGCCCGGCTGAAATCCCAGTTGCCAAGGGCACTTCGGACTTCGTTGTCCGTCCAGACATACTCCGGGATGAACGGCATGAAATGGGCTTGCCTGGGTTGCGAGCGGGCGCAGGAAGCGCACAGGGAATCCGGGTTGTACTGGCTCAGGGAGCAGCCGCATCGATCACAACGCCGTTGTGCCTGGCGAGGCACCCTTCCCTCCCCCGAGCGAGATGTGCGGTTCTCCGGACTTCATTTCGCGGAGCCGGAATCACCTTAGTGATATCACCTTCGGCATGTGCGTAATCACTGTTCAGTGAACAGTCTTGGGGGCCAGCCCCCCGCTCCGGTGGCAGAAGTCGCCCGGACGAGCGGCTCAGTCGGTCCGTTCGGACGCACAGGAGTCTCCCGATGATGTTCGTTTCAGGTCGAGTTGGCGTTGCTTCTGATCACTTCCAGCCGCAGGGGCCGGCGGGTCCCGTGGAGCCGTCGCACGGTTGGAGCTCTCCGCCCGGCTGGCCCGTGCTGTCGCAGGCGCGGTCGCCGTCTCCCACGCAGTCCGAGTTGAGCTGGGGGGTTCAACTGGCGGCGTTCCCGAGGCCACGGCTGGGCGCCGTGGACGTCGTGCAGGTCGGGCTCGGGGTGGGGCTCCGTGCGGTGGAGGGCGTCCGGCAGGACGGCCTTTCGGTGGGCCCGGTTTTCTGCTGTGAGTCGCACGCCAGGATGCACATCCCCGTCGAGTCGGACACCGCCTACCGGTGGCACGCTCCACAGACGCTGTGCCGCCCGGGTGTCTGGGAGTGCTCGACCCGCGAACCGCCGACGCCGCAGTCGCGTTGCTCGGGGGTGTGGCTGTTTCCGCCCGGCCCGCGGAACACGAGCACCCACGCGTCCGCGCTCCTTCACTGGCTGTCCCTGACGCGGTCCGCCGGGGTACGGAACGTCGAGGTCCGGCATGGCGGTTAGTGTCTCGGCCGTCGTCCTGCTGGGGTTCATCACTTTCCTGCTCGTCAAGAAGAGCGGGCTGAAGGCGGGCCACGCGGTCGTCTGCACGCTGTTCGGCTTCTACCTCGCCGACTCCTCGATCGCGCCCACCGTCACGCAGGCCGTGACGAGCCTTGCCCAGATCGTCGGGAAGATCAGTTTCTAGCCGTCGGTTTCACGCCGCCGGGCTGAATCGCAGATGTGTCATTCGTCCTGCACCGCGTGGCATCGGGGGACCGATGCCTCCCCATCGCCAACCTTTCTTTCTACTTCGGGGATTTGATGACCTCGCGCGTATTGGATCCGGTCCTTTGGCTGTTGGCCCTGGCTGCTGTCGCAGCCGTGGTCGTGGCCGTGCGCTTTCGTGCCGCGTCGCTCGACGGAGAGCGTCGCGTCGCCAGCCTGGAGACGTCCTTGCGGATGGAACGGCACGCGGTCGAAGCCCGTGACGACGAGGTGCGGCATCTCGCTCAGCAGCAGGTGCCCCACCTGATCCACACCGTGCTGAGCGGCCAGCAGGCAGCGGCTCCGCCCTCGCTCCACCCGGAACTCAGCAAAGGCGAGTTCGGCCGGGCTCTGGCGGAAGTCCTGCGCACGGTGCACGAGACGACGGTCCAGTCCGCCGACCGCGCGGAGAACGTGACCCGCACGACTCTGGGCACCTTCATCCGTGCCATCCAGCCGCTCGTGAACGAGTTGCAGGGCGCGGTGGAAGCCATGGTCGAGCGTCACCACGACCCGAAAGTGCTCGCGGACGCGATCGAGATCTCCCACGGTGGCAACCAGCTGGCCCGGCGTCTTCAGGCCTTCAGCGTGCTGATCGGTTCCTGGCCCGGGCGCCAGCGCGACCCCGCACCCCTGATCGATGTCGTGCGCGGCGGCGTCTCGCGAATCCGTGACTACGACCGCATCGAGATCACCGGCGAGGCCCCCTTCGCCGTGACCAGCCGGGCGGTGGAACCCATCGTGCTGAGTCTGGCCGAGTTGCTCGACAACGCGGCCCGTCACTCCGAGCCGGGCACCAAGGTCCAGGTCTGGTACGTCTCGGCAGCCAACGGGGTGACCGTGTTCATCGACGACGCGGGTATCGGGATGACGCCCGAGAACCGCGCGAACGCCGGCCTGCTGCTCTCCGGTGGCCAGCAGATCTGGATCACCCAGATGCGTAACCCGCCCCAGCTCGGGTTCGTGACGGCTGGACAGTACGCCGACCGTTACGGCTTCCGGGCGGGTGCCGATCAGGTATCCGCCACCGGCGGTGTTCGGGCCTGGGTGTTCATTCCACAGGAGTTGCTGGTGCCCCTCGCGGACGTACCGAAAGCCGCCGAGCAAGCACGAACGCACCCGCCCGTCACCAACCGCGCCTCGGCGCCGCCGGCAGAACAGGCCTCAGCCCCTGATGTTCCGCCGCGGTATCCGACGCGCGCCGACAGCGGCCTCCCGCAGCGCACCCGGCAAGGCGCCAGGCCCCGGCATGCCGCCTCCCCTGTTCACGAGACCCAGACCCCGAGTGACGGCGGCCGTGCCGTGGGCGCCTTCCTGCGCGGCGTCGAACGCGCTGGCACCCAGGGCGGCCAACCCACAGGCCCGGGCTCCCACCTCCCCGACGAAGGGAAGCACACCGATGACGACCGTTAACAAGAAGCTCGACATGCTGAGCGGGCTGGGCTGGATGCTCGATGAGGAACTCCTCGCGCAGCGGGGTGTCCTGCGCGCCATGGTGCTGTCGGCCGACGGACTGCCGGTCGTGTGCTCCAAGGACATCGACCGCAGCCAGGACATCCCCAGGGCCATGTCCGAGCGGGTGGCCGCGGCCGTCACCGGACTGCAGGCCGTCAGCCAGGAGTCGACCGAGTTCGCCAGCAAGCCGAGGAGCAGCGAGGACGAGCCCTTCTCCGCCGGCCCGTGGCAGCGCACGCTGATCCAGTACGAGCAGGCGTACATCATCATCATCGCCGCCCGCGCCGGCACGTACCTGGCCGTGGCCATGAGCCAGAAGGCGGACGTCGAGGCCGTGTCGTACCAGATGGAGAAGGTCGTAGACCGCATCGGCGACTACCTCGGTCTTCCCCCACGGCAACCGGCACCGTCCGCGTCATGACCGCGTCCCGGCGTGTCCGGGGGCCGGGGCTGGTGGGTCTGCACGTCGTGACGGGCGGGCGCTCCGAGCCGAGCCGCAACCACTTCGACTTCGTCACGACCGTACGCATCTCCGGTCCCGGCCTGGACCGAACGGGGCTGTCCCCGGAGCAGCGCCGCGTGCTGGAGCTGTGCCAGCCGGGAGCACTGACCGTGGCCGAGATCGGGGCGTATCTCGTGCTTCCCCTCAGTGTCCTTCGGGTCCTGCTCGCCGACCTGATGGAACGAGGCCACATCACCACCAGCGGCAAGTTCTACGCCGTCCAGGCGGCCGACCGAGAGGTATTGGAGGCAGTCCTTGAGGGGCTCCGCAAGCTCTAACCCCGCCGAGGGGACCCATCTACGCGGTGACGAGACCATCGTGAAGATCATGGTCGCGGGCGCCTTCTCCGTGGGCAAGACCACCGTCATCGGCACGATGTCGGAGATCCGCCCCCTCCGGACGGAGGAGGTGATGACCGCCGCCAGTGTCCCGGTCGACGACCTGGACGGGCGCCCGGACAAGAACGCGACCACGGTCGCCCTCGACTTCGGCCGGCTCTCCCTCAGCCCTGAACTCGTCCTCTACCTCTTCGGCGCTCCTGGGCAGCAACGGTTCTTCCCCATCCTGCGTCACCTCGCCCACGGCGCACTCGGGGCGCTGGTCCTGGTGGACACGCGCCACCTCGCGCAGAGCTATCCCGTCATCGGCGCGGTGGAGGAGCTCGGGCTGGCCTACGCCATCGCGGTCAACGAGTTCCCTGACGCTCCGCGGCACACCGTCGACGAGCTGCGGGCCGCCATGGACCTGTCCGAGCAGACCCCGCTGGTGTTCTTCGACGCACGCGACCGGCCCAGCTCCAAGAACGCCCTGATCAGCCTCGTGTCCTACCTCCTCACCCTGTTGCCGGAGCCAACCCGATGACCATGCCATCTCCCGGGCCCACGCCCCCCTGGCCTTCTGCGGCCAACGGCTGCCCCTACAGCACGGCGGGATACCCGCACGCGGCCGCCCCGCAGCAGCCGCTACCGATCCACGGGCCCGAATTCAGTGCGAACCCGCGCCAGACGTACGAGCGGCTCCGGGCGTTGGGCCCCATCGCGCCGTGCGAAATCGACCACGGGGTCTACGGCTACATCACCACCACCTACCGCTCCGCCCTGTACCTGCTGCGCAACACCCCGAGCATCTTCCGCAAGGACCCGCACCACTGGCAGGCCCTGCGCGAGGGACGCGTACCCGCCGACGCCCCCGCGCTGATGATGATGCGACCGCGGAAGAACGCGCTGTGGCTCGACGGCTACGACCACACCCGCCTGCGCAGCGCGGTCACCGACAGCCTTTCCTGGGTCGACACCCACGCCCTGACCGCCAGCGTGGCCCGCATCGCCGACAGCCTGCTCGACCGCCTCATGGACCAGGAACACCCCGACCTGGTCGCCGAGTTCGCAGATCCCCTGCCCATGCAGGTACTGATCGAGATGTTCGGCTGCCCGCCTGACATCGGCCAGACCATCGTCACCTCGATCGCCAGGCTGTTCGACACCACCCAGGACGCGGCCCGGGTGAACACCGAACTCGAAGAAGCCTGCCTGGCCCTCACGAGGCTCAAACGGCACCGGCCTGGCTACGACGTCACCTCCTGGCTCGTGTCCCACCAGGCCCAGCTGTCGGACGAGGAGATGATCCAGCAGATCCTCCTGCTGATCGGGGCCGGAACCACCCCGTGCACCAACCTGATCGCCAACGCCGTGCTCCTGCTCATCACCGACGACCGGTTCAGCGGTGACCTGCACACCGGCGTCCGGCCCATCTCCGACGCCCTCGACCAGGTGCTGTGGGACGACCCGCCGGTGTCCAGCTACTGCCCCCTCTACCTGCGCGAAGAACACACCTACGAGGGCATCCGGCTGCTTTCCGGTATCCCGATCCTGGTGTCCTTCGCTGCCGCCAACAGCGACCCCGCCCTCGCCGCCGGCTCCGACCGACGCTCGGGCAACCGGGCGCACCTCGCCTTCAGCGCGGGCATCCGTGCCTGCCCGGCACCCGACCTCGCCCGCGTCATCACCGAGACCGCCATCGAACGCGTCCTGGACCGGATTCCCGACCTCACCCTCGCCTGCCAACCCACCCAACTCGTGCGCCGCCCCGGCACCTTCCAGAGCGGCTGGGCACATCTCCCCGTCGCCTTCCCCCGCACGACCTCCATCGTCCCGAACCCCAGCAGAGGACCGCGATGACCACTCAACTCCCGACGCCCAGCTGCCCGTTCGCGATAGACCCCTCGGGCTCCGACCTTCACGCCGAGGCACGCCAGCTGCGCGCCCTCGGACCGGCCGCCAGGATCGAACTCCCCGGAGGCGTCGCCGCCTGGTCGGTCACCGACCCGGGCCTCATCGAGCGCCTCCTCCTCGACGACCGCGTCTCCAAGGACGCCCACCAGCACTGGCCCGCCTTCACCGACGGGCAGATCCCGGAGAAGTGGCCCCTTCGCCTGTGGGCGCAGGTCCGCAACGCCCTGAGCGCCTACGGACCGGAGCACAAGCGCCTGCGCCGCCTGATCGGCACCGGCTTCCAGATCCGCCGCGTCCGCGCGCTCGCCCCCGCCATCGAGGACATCGCCCACGCCCTTCTCGACGACCTCGAACGCCACCGGGGCACCGGCAGCCCCGTGGACCTTCGTGAGCACTTCGCCTGGGTGTTGCCGCTGCGCGTCGTCAACATCCTCCTGGGCGTCCCGGACAACCTCCACGACACCTTCCGCGAGCTGATCGGCGGCGCCTTCGCCACCGACCTCACCGAGGCCGAAGCCGAGGCGCGCAACCTCGCCCTCTACAAGGCCCTGGACGGACTGGTCACCGCCAAGCGCGAGATGCCCGGAGACGACGTCACCACCGACCTGATCAAGGCCCACGACTCCGCCACCGACACCCGCCTGTCCCACCAGGAACTCATCGACAGCCTCCTGCTCCTCATAGGCGCCGGCCACGAGACCACGGTCAACCTCATCGACCACGCCGCGGTCAACCTCATGGCCCACCCCGACCAGCTCGCCCTCGTCGCCGCCGAGACCGCCAGCATCACGATGGACGACGTCGTGGACGAGACCCTGCGCCACCAGGCCCCGATCGCCAACATCCTTCCCCGCTTCCCCACCGTCGACATCCACGACGCGGAGACGGGGCTGACCTTCGACGCCGGCGACCTGGTCGTCATCAACTACGCCGCCGCCAACCGCGACGCCCGCATCCACACCGACCCGGACCGCTTCGACGTCACCCGGCCCACGCGCAAGAACCACCAGTCCTTCGGCGTGGGAGCGCACTACTGCATTGGCGCCGGCCTCGCCCGCCTCGAAGCCCGCATCGCGCTCGAATCCCTCTTCGGCCGGTACCCCCGCGTCACGCTGGCCACGGCCGCCGAGAACCTGCGCCCCCTCGCCTCGTTCATCTCCAACGGCCACCAGCAGATCCCCGTCCACCTCGACGGTGCACCGGTCACGCCCACGAGCCCTGACCACCACACGGTCCAGGTCGCACCGCTGACGGCTCCCGACCGAACGCCACCTCGCGGGCCCGCCGCCGATACACCCGCTGCCTGACCTGGTCCCTCCACCTCTACCGCACCGTACGGAGCGCTCCCATGACAAGCACCACTCCCGCCGCGTCCACTTCGGGCACTGACGTGCCCACGGTGTTGATCAACGCGCGGCGGGAGCTGGACGCCATCGCATTCCGCCTCCCGAGCGCTCCGATGGCTGTCGCCGCGACCCTCACATCCCTCGAAGCACTCGCACTGCGACTCGTCACGACCGTCCATCCGCCCACCGGCAATGTCGGAGGAGGGAAGCAGACGGAACTCCGGACACTTGTCGAGCGTGTCGAAGACCGTGCCGGTTCGAGGCCGCGGCCGGATCTGGCGTACGAACACCTGCTGGTGCTGCTCAGGCAGACACAGGAATTGCTGCGCTTGCTGGAGCAAGCGCATGGGATCGAACCGCGCCGCATACAAGCCGCATCCGCCAGCCGCCGGAGTGCGGCTCACCATGCCGCACAGCCTGCTCGGGAGAGCCGAAGCGCACCCACCCCACACACCGTCGGACCGTCTGTCCCGCTGCCCGCTCTGGGCTTGGCGGCCACTCTGCGGCAGCTGACGGCGAAGCCCAGCTCGGCAAGGGTCCAGGACTGCCTTCGGTGGGGCAAGGACCACTACCCCGTTGACGGCGAACTGACCGAACGACTCCTCGATGTTGCCCCGTTCCTCCAGGATGCGGTCGCCATCAACGACGCCTTCGCCACCCGAGTGGTGGCCCTGCTCGCTGGCCGGCTAGGCATCACCCAATTCATCGACCTTGGATGTGGGCTTCCCACTTCCCCGACGCTGTACGAGACCGCCGCCGCGGCCACGCCCCGCGGAAGCGGTATCGCCGTGGCCTACGTCGACCACGATCCGATCGTCATGGCCCATGCCGCCACACTGCTCACCGCGCCACGCCCCCACCGCACGGCGCATGTGCATGCGGATCTCGCCCAGCCCGACAGCATCCTCGCCGATCCGGACCTGCTCCGCGCTCTGGATCTGTCGCGGCCGGTTGCCGTGCTCGCCCACAACGTCCTGCACGAACTACCCGACCACCTCGCCTATCCCGCCGTCTCGGCTCTCTCCGGTCGGTTGGCCCGAGGCAGCGCCCTCTCCATCACCCACCCCACCGCCGCACTGCACCCAGGACCGATGAACAAGGTCGGTGATCTGTACACCGATTCGATCAGTCCCATCGCTCTGCGCGGCCCTCGTGAAGTCGGCCGGTTCTTCGACGGATGGACCCTACTCGCCCCCGGACTGGCGGAGACCGCCCACTGGCACGGCGTCCCTTCTCCCGGTTACACCCCTGGTTCGTCAGCAGCGTTCGCGGCCGTCGCCGTCAAACCGTGACCTGGCCGCCTTCCACGCCGGCCTGCCGACCGATGCGCCAGACCTACATGCCGCCCGTCCCGTCCGCGTCCCCCGTCATGGATGGGACGGGCTTCGGGTCTGCGCCAAGGCCCAGTTCCCACCAGTCCCATGGGTCACTTGCGTATCCGCTCGCGGCGATTCGGCCACGTTGCGCGTCCCGAGAAGCGCGTTGGATGGCGGTCGGCGAGATGCGATCCCCGCATTCACGCGGCTGGGGATCCGACTCAAACACGCGTGTTCGAGTCGGGCCGGCGGGTCGTTGTCCCGGTCATCATCGTCATCCCCAACGCGGTTCAGATGCGGCGCAGTTGGCGGTGTTCGGGACGCTCGTGGCCCAGGCACCGCTGTTGTCCCGTCGTGTCGTCGCTCGGCCACCATCCGGAGGAATCATGAATCCCGTCCCTGTGCCTCTTCTTGCTCATCCGGTTGCCGCGCGCCCCGCGGCCGTCCGGGCGGCCTGTCGCAACGGCACGGTGGCCGCAGCCGGCAGCACCCCGGCGTACGCCCTGGATACGCCACGCCTGACACCGAGGTGGGGGGCATGACCGCGCAGCAGTCACCACCGGCACCCGTCATGGCCTGGGCGGAACGGACCCAGGGCCCGCTCGTCGTGCTGCGCGGCGCCGTGACCGACCTGCCGCTCGCCCCCGCGTGGGACGTCGTACGCACCGGTGACGGCGCCCGTCTCCAGGTCAGGACCGCCCTCGACCCGGGCGCCTTCACTCGGGAGACCTTCGCCCACCGGCACGCCGTGCCCGCCCTCGGCCCCGGCACGGCCCCACGCCTGCTGGCCACCTCCGCCGCACACCTGGCCCTGATCGTGACGACCTTGCCCGGCACGCCCCTTGACGAGCTGCGGATGCCGGAGGCCGATCTCAGGACGGTCCACTGGCGGGCCGGACACCTCCTCGCCCGACTGCACCAGGCCGCAAGGCACACCGGCACGGCGCACCACGATGCGCCGACGGTCCTGTCCCGCCTGGCCGACGAGGCGGCCGCGCACCTCGGTACGGTCGGCGACCGCCTCTCGGCGGACGAACGGAAGCGGGTCACGGGCCTCGCCGAGCGGCTGCGCTTCGCCGGCCGGCTGCCTCTCGGCTACATCCACGGTGGCCCTCTGGGCTCATGTCTCCTCTGGTCCGCCGACGCGCAACTGGCCCTGCGCGACTTCGAGTCGACGCGGTTCGCCCCCGTGGTCCTGGACTTCGTCCACCTCGCCTGCGGGTCCTGGGCGATCCAGCCCCGCCTGCGCACGGCGTTCTTCACCGGCTACGGCCGCGCTCCCGGCCACGACGAGGAGATCGCCCTGCGCTGTCTGACGGCCCTCACCTCCGCGCGCCGGCTGGCCGAGGCACGCGCCCTGGGCGACCAGGTGGCCGCGGCAGGCTGGGGAGTCGTGCTCGACCGGGTGTACGACGAGGTGTGTGCACGGTGAGCGTCATGTCCCGACCGGAGCGGGTGAGCGGTGCGGTGGGAGCGGGCCGGGTGCCGCCCCCGCCGCCCGCCCAGCTGCGTTACGGCGGTAAGTACAGCAAGAACCCGCTGGAGGAGACGGGGTTCGCGCAGTTGGTCCGGCGGTTGCCGTCGGTGCTGGCGCGGACCGCGCGCATGGCGTGGGCGATCGACCGGGTGGCCGTGGTACTGCTGGCTGGCTGCCAGCTGGCCATCGGTGTCGGTTCCGCCGTCCAGCTGACGGCGACCGCGCACGCGATGCGTGCCGTGTTCGGCGCCGGGGCGGTCGCGGACCGGCTCCACCACGCACTGCCTGCCCTGGTGGTGATCGCGCTGACCGGGCGGACGGCGGGTGCGCTGTCCTCGTACGCGGACGGGCGGATCACGCCCCGGCTGACGACGGAGGCGGACAGCGCCCTGGTGGCGGCGGTGTGCGGGATCGAGGCCGCCGCCCGTGCCGAGGACGGATGCGCGGACCGGCAGGAAGCCGCGGAGATGGGGGTGGTCCGCAGCCACATCATGATCCAGGACGCCAACCGGCTCACCGCCGCCGCCATTCGCCTGGTCACCGCCAGCGGGGTGCTGACGGTGCTGCACCCGCTGCTGCTGCCCCTGCTGCTGCTCGCCGTCGTGCCTGCGGGGATCGGCGCGGTCCTGCAGGCCCGGGTCACTTACGAGACTCACTACGCCAACGTCGGCACCCGCAACGTGCGCACCAATCTGCGCGGCTGGGCCACCTCGGCCAAGTTCACCAACGAGATCCGGGCCAACACCATGACCGGCTACCTGACCTTCTGGTACCGGGCCATCTCGGAGCGGATCGACGCGCGCACCCTCGCCGCTGCGTCCAAGATGCTGAAGATCAACCTGACCAGCTCGGCGATCAGCGGCACCTTTCTCGTGGCCACCTGGACCGCGCTGGCCTGGCTCGTCGCCACCAGAAGGATCGAGCCGGCGATCGCCGGGACCGCGGTCTTCGCCGTGCAGACCACGCTGGGCGCCCTGTCCCAGCTGGTCATCTACGGCGCGGCGATGAACGCAGTAAGCGGCATGCGTACGGCCGTACCCATGACGACCCCGAACTCATCCAACTCGGACTGTGCGCCCTGAGCACGGAAGCCCTCATCTGACCCGATCCCAGGCAAGGAACTATCCCGATGGCCTTCACCACACCCGACGAGTGGGACGCCCACTACGCAGACGGCAAGACCTTCCGGCACCTCGGCGACTCCGAGCGCCGGCTGCTGGCCGAGCACGCCCCGGCCTTCCACCAGGGCCTCGCCTTGGACGTGGGCTGTGGGATCGGCGAACTCGCCCGCCATCTGGCCGACACCGGCTACACGGTCGACGCCATCGACTTCGCCCCCGCCGCCCTCACCCACGCTCCCACGACCCCGGCGGTCACCTACCTGGTGCACGACATCGAACGCGACGGCACCATCGGCCTGCCCCATCCCGCGTACGACCTGATCACCATCCGCCTCGCCTGGGCCTTCATCCGTGACCGCACCCGCGTGATGAACCGGCTGCGCGAACGGCTGCGCCCTGACGGCACCCTCGTCGTCATCACCCCCACCACCACGAACGTGCCCGACGACCGGCGCGTCATCGCCCTCGACGATGACGAACTCGGCCTGCTGTGCGAGGGATGGCGCTTCGCCGAACGGCACGACGCCGACGGGCTCGCGTTCATCGTCCTGCGCGGCCCCGCCCCGGGCCACGTCACCTGTACCGGGAAGAACGAGCCCTCCGCGCACGCACTGACGGGGGCGGGGGTCGTCGTCACCGACACCGCAGGGCGGATCCTGCTCGGCTGGTCGAGGCGGCGCGGGGTGTGGGAGCTGCCAGGCGGGAAGAACGACGCCGACGAGGACTTCCTCGCCACCGCCGTGCGGGAGCTGCGGGAGGAAACCGGCCTCACGGCCGACCCGGGAAGTGCCCGGCTGCTGGCCCTGCTGATGGACTCCACGCACGGCATCCCGCGGATGACGGCCGCGGTCCGCATCACCTCCTACTCCGGCGAACCGGTCGTCACCGAGCCCCATTTGACCAGCCGCTGGGAATGGCACGAGGTCACGGACCTGCCCCATCTCGACCAACCGCTGTTCACGCCGAGCGCGCACGTCATCGATACCGTGTGGCCCGGCCTGCTGACCGGACTGCCGCCTGTGCAGCGCTACCCGATCGCTCCCGCAACCATCTCCGAGGCCGCCCAAGAGGCCGGGGAAGCGGCTGAGTTGCGCCAGACGATGGCCGACTGGCTGATCGAGGAGGGCGACATGGACGCGGGCAGCATGATCGAGGCCGCCATCCGGCACGTCCCTCGCCACCGCTTCCTGCCTGATGTCCCTCTGGCCGACGCCTACGACGCCAAGAAGGCCCCCGTCACCAGGCAGACCCCTGACGGGAAGACCACCAGCAGTGTCTCGGCTCCCTGGCTGCAGGCGGTCATGCTGCGCGATGCCGCCCTTCAGCCTGGCGACACCGTGATCGAGATCGGCTCGGGCGGCTACAACGCCGCCCTCCTCAAGGAGCTGGCCGGCCCGCACGGCACGGTGATCACCATCGACATCGACCCATACGTCACCGACCGCGCCCGTCGCTTCCTCGACGACACCGGATACGACCAGGTCCGCGTCCATCTCGGCGATGGTGAACAGGCACCCGCGAATCTCGCCGCACCGGGCAGCGTGGACGCCGTCGTCGTCACCGTCGAAGCCCGCGACGTCCCGCCAGCCTGGATCAACTGCCTCACCGAGGGCGGCCGCCTCGTCGTCCCACTCCGCATCCACGGCTACACCTGGTCCATCGCCTTCACCAAACGCGACGGCCTGCTGATCGCCGATCGCTTCGAGGTGTGCGGGTTCGTCCCCCTCCAGGGCCCCGGCCACCGCCCGGACCACACTGTCGAGCTGCGCGGCGGCGAGATCACCGTACGCTTCGCCGACGGCACCCCCACCGACACCAGCCGCCTCGAAGCCGCTTTCGACATGCCCCGCACCGAGCGGTGGACCGGCGTCACCATCCCCGGCCAGGTGCCCTTCGACAGGCTCATGCTGTGGCTGGCCACCCACCTCGACACCGGGTTCGCACGGCTGTCCGTCGACAAGGCCCTCGACACCGGCGTACTCCAACCCCCCAAGGGCTCGGACGCCGCCACCCTCGTCCGCGACGACTCTCTCGCCCACCTGCTGCATCGCAAGATCAGCGATGACGGCGACGGGCTTTGGGAGTTCGGCGTCCACGCCTACGGCCCTCAAGCTGACGACCTGGCCGACGTGATGGCCAGCCTCGTCACGGCCTGGGACCACACCGCCCGCGACAGCACCCCCACGCTCACCATCCACCCCGCCCGCGCCCACTACCCCGTCGAGTCAAACCAGCGTGTGATCAGGAAGCCCCACGCCGACCTCGTGTTCGCCTGGGAATCGTCCGGCCCCGCGACCGCTGATGCAGCGGGCTGTCAGCCCGTGGGGGAGAGCGTCTCGTGACGCCGGCGGCCATGACGCCTGGAGGTCATGGGCCCCCGTAGGAGAAGGCCGGCGACGTCGCCAGCCGCGTATGGAGCGTTACGTGCGCAGGGGTGGACAGGTGATCGCCCTGTTCACGGACGTGCGCGGGCGTCCTGGTGCGGTTGGTCGACTGACGGGACGTCCGGCTGCCACCCAGTGGCGAGACGCCGATGAGTACCCCAGCCGGCTGCTCAGAGCTTCATTGTTGGTCGGTGAACAGAGAGAACAGTGTCGGTATTCGTCCGGTTTCAGCGACGAGCTGGACGTACTACGGTGGCACGCGTGGACTGGGGGACGCTGCTGGGCACGGTCGTTGGTGCCGCCTTAGGGATCGGCTCGACCTGGATCGTCGACCGCACACGATCCCGCCGTGAACAAGCGAACCGCATGCACGAATCCCTCCGGGATCTCTACAGCACGTACCTCGCCGCCCTGAATGACAGCTCGTCGGTCCTGCGGGTGATCATCCTCAGGGAAAATGATGCGACCGCGCGGTACCAGGCGGCGTTGGACGCCTTTCGTGATACTTCCGTACTGACGCAGCGCTACAGAGTCGCCCTGCAAGCGCCAAAGGCGGTTCGAGAGAAGTCCGATCAGGCGTACAGGCTGCTTCGCCAATGGCGCGACTTACTCGGCTCACAACCAGGCCTCTCCCTGGCGTCGCCGGAGTACCTCGAAGGACTGGAACGGTTCCACCAAGCCCGCAAGGACCTCCAAGCCGCTATGCGTGCAAGTCTCGCCACTGCGGGCAGGTAAGCCGACCATCTCGCCCAGCACGGAGCGCGGCACCGGTCCCAGTGCCCAGAAACTTCGTTTCAGGCAGTGCGCCCCGACGGTGTCGGCCGGGAACGACTGGCCAGGCCCATGGCCCGAGTAATCGTGATCTCGATGACAACGCGCTCCGGATCCGGGGCTGGAGTCCGTCCGTACCGGTCGGCGTAGCGGCTGACGGCATCTTCCACCGCGGCGGCGTCGGTGAGGACCTCGGCTGTGCCCTCCAGGCTCGCCCAGCGTCCTCCGTCGACCTGACAGACAGCCACATGTGCTTGATCCGGCCGGGCCGCCTGGATGTTGGCGATCTTCTTGCTGGATTTGCGAGTGATAACGCGAGCGACGCCAGCATCGACATCGACCGTCACGCCCACGGGTACGACGTGCGGACTCCCGTCAGGGCGAAGAGTGGTCATCGTGCACAAGTGGTACTCACTCCAGAACTCTGAGTACCCAGGCGTCTGGCTGAATATATCCGCAAGCATGACCAGGAGGATAACGCGGCGCCTTGGGTGGGCTTGCGCACTCGTGACCGCCCCCGCACTCGATTCGACGCTCTGGGGCTGAGTGCACTACATGCCCATAAAATCCCATATGGGCCTGATGCTTCTGTCCCAAATATCTCGAAAACATAACGAAAATGTGTGACGGGCGTGTGGAGGCGACCAAAATGAACGTAAGGGCAAGCGGCAGCTCAAGGCCTTGATCAACTTTACCGTTGGTTGATTTGACACCTTTTATCTGGCTGTTTTCAGCCCTTCTCGGATCGCACTGGGAGCCTTTCGATTCTTGGTCTTTTACGAGCCTCACGTAAGGTCCGAGAGGTTCCCGGGAACCGCCTCGAAAGGCTCCGATCGGTTGACTTCCGTTCGCGCTAGCGATCAGACGCGTCCGGAAAGGGCTCTCACGCCTTCGCAACCCCATCGCTTCGGGCGGCTCGCTCCATGCGGACGGTGCTGGTCTCGTTGTCTGCGAGCGCTTCGTGAGCGCCGCCCGGGACGCAAACGTCTTTGACCCGTGGTGGCTGACGTACGGCTCCGAGCGGGAGCCCCGTTCGGTCGGTACGAAGGGATTGCGCAATGTCTCCGGGAGAAAGCCGCCTTGGCGAGCCGGAACCTAAGGTTCCCGTGACGGGGCGGGTGTGGCGCCGGCGGCTGGGGCGGTGGCGTACGGCCGAGAAGCGCACTGTGGAGCGTGGCCTGCACCGACGCCTGCGGCAGGAGCTGCGCAGCCTCGGCATCGTCCCGCCTCTGGATGTGGACGAGCTTGCCAGGGCGCTGGGGGAGCGGCGCGGACGTCCGATGGCCCTGCGTCCTTTCGCGCTGGAGAAGCCCGGTCCTTCAGGGTTGTGGGTCGAGATGCCGAAGACGGACGTGATCCTCTACCAGGAGGAGACGACTCCGTTGCACCAGCGGCAGATCATCCTGCACGAACTCCTCCACATCCTCGTCGATGAGTGGGAGGAAGGCCGTGACGCCGCCGAGGAGTCCCGGGACGAGTTCGTCGAGGAGTGGTCAGTCCTGATGCCCGTCCTGGACCCCAAGCTGATCCGGCGGGTCGCCGCCCGATGCTCGTACGAGGACGCGGAGGAGTGCTCGGTCGAGCTGGCGGCCACGATCATCCTGGAGTGGTCCTCGGTGGTGGACGCGCTTCCTCCGTTGTCGGAGGACCCGCGAGTGCGTCGGGTTCAGTCTGCTCTGGGCGACCGGCGAGGGTGGTTGTAGGTCGTGGCGAAGTACCTTCTGCTGATCATCGCTGTCGCGGTCGCGTGGCGGCTCTACCTGTGGATCCGTGCTCCGCACGACGCCCCCACGCGGTCGGTGGCACTCGCCTTCCTGTTCATGGGGCTGTCGTATCCGGCGGCCATGCCGGGAGGCGCCAGCGGCATCGACACCCTCGCCGGGCACGGCATGGCCCGGCTCGCCCAGAACCTGTTGCTGTTGCTGGCGGTCTACTTCCTGATGTGCTTCTACCTGTACTCGGCGGACGGGCCGGGAGCGCGTCGTCGTGCCCGGTGGGAAGGCGTCGTCATGGCCCTGGTCGCGGTGGGGATCACCCTGGCCGCCGTGACCGTGCCGCGGGATGAACTCGGCAAGCCGTATGTCACCGTGGACATGACGGTCCCCCAGATCTTCCTCTTCTACACCGTCGCCGGCCTGTACCTGATGTACGCGATCGGTGCCGCCGCATGGTGGTCGGCCGCCTACGCGCGCATGTCACGCCGGCCGCACGCCACGGGCCTGTGGATGGCCGCGATCGGCCTGGCCGGGATGGCCGCGGCCTCCGCGATCCGCGCGGTCTTCGTCACCGTGCGGTGGAGCGGTGGTTCTGTGCCGTATCGGGTCAACACCTACGCGTCGCTCTTGCTGGTCGTGTCCAGCCTCCTCTTCGCCGCGGGCGTCACGTACTCGGTTGCCCGCGCCAGGGCCACTGCCATGCGGCTGTGGCTGCGTCGGCGACGCGATCACCGTCGGCTGGCCCCCCTGTGGCAGCTCCTGTTCGAGGTCTATCCCCAGAACCACCTGCGTCCCGCTTCGTTGGGGCTCTGGGATCGGTGGCGGGCCCGTGGTGTCCACCGCCGGTACCACCGCCGGATAGTGGAGTGCCGGGACGGACTGGTCGACATCAGCCCCTACGTGGTGGGCAGGGGAGAAGACGTGAACCTCCTGGACCTTGAGCCCGCTCAGCTGGCCCAGCGTCTGCGCGTCGCCGCCGACATGATCAAGAACGATGTACCGGCACCGGGGCCGGCTGTCGCCCTCGCGATGCCGAAGGGGGAAGACCGGGACGAGGACGTCCGTCAGCTGATCGCGGTTTCGGACGTACTCCGGCTGACCGCGTGACCACGAGAGAACGAGGAGACGACACGACATGCTGATCACGGCCGACCGGATCCTGACCGGTTCCGGGACGTACCTGGAGGACGGCGCCATCCTCGTCGAGGGCGCCACGATCACCGCGGTCGGACCCCGCACGCAGCTCGCCGTCCGTGCGGACGCGGACGAGACGCACCTCGCGTTTCCCGACGCGACGGTCGTTCCCGGGCTCATCGACACCCACGTCCACCTGGTGTTCGACGGCAGCAGCGACCCGGTGGCCGCTCTCCGTGCTTCGGACGACGAACACCTCCTGTCGGAGATGCGCCGACGCGCGGAGCAACTCGTCCGCAGCGGTGTGACGACCGTTCGGGACCTGGGCGACCGCAATCACCTGGCTCTGCGTCTGAACGAGGAGATCGGCCGAGGCGACACACCTGGGCCTCGTGTCGTGTCCGCGGGCACCCCGTTGACCACGCCCGGAGGCCACTGCTACTTCCTGGGCGGCGAGGTCTCCGGCGAGGCGTCAGTCCGCGACTTGGTGCGACGCAACCTGGCGGCGGGTGCCGGCGTGATCAAGGTCATGGCGACCGGAGGCGGTCTGACCAAGGACGGGCCGAAGAGCTGGCAGAGCCAGTTCTCGGCGGACGAGCTTCGCGCTCTGGTGGACGAAGCACATCAGGCCGGCGTGCCCGTGGCCGCGCACGCCCACGGGGTGGGCGGCATCTCGGCGGTCGTGGACGCGGGCGTGGACACCATCGAGCACTGTTCCTGGATGACGGAGGACGGCTTCGGCCTGCGCCGAGACGTGCTCAAGAAGATCATCGATCGGGACATCGCCGTCTGCCCGGCTGTCAGCCCCCACTGGCAGATGGTGCCGCGTGTCTTCGGCGAGGAGCGGGCGAAGGTCCTTTTCGGGCAGGTCCGGGAGATGGCCGAAGCCGGAGTCAAACTCATCGCCGGCACCGACGCCGGTGTGCAGCGGACCGGGTTCGACGGGTCGCTCGTACCCGCTCTCGCGTTCTACGCGCACCTGGGTATCACGAACGGCAGGATCATCGACATGGCCACTGCCCACGCGGCCGACGCTCTGGGACTCGGCGCCTCGGCCGGTCGCATCGCCTCCGGCTTCCGTGCCGACCTGCTGGTCGTCGGCGGAGATCCGCTGACCGACCTCGATGCCCTCCAGGAGATCCGTGCGGTGATCGCTGCCGGCCAGGTGCGCAAGTCAGGCTCTGGGGCCGATCAGCCGTAGCCCCTCGGGCGGCGCGAGGCTCACGGAGGGCGGTCTGGGCCAAGCGGACCCGCCGCCATCGTCCTCCGATTCCGACGCGAGGATGATGGCGCCATCGTGATCTTCGGTGACGAGTCGTAGGCAGCCAGGCTCCCGCAGCGGACCGGCGGTGCGGTACGCGGACCGTCGTCCACCGACTCCAAGGACGGCGGCCGTGCCGGATGGGGTTCGGTGGGGCCTGATGTTCGAGCGTGCGACGGGCGTGTCCTCGCCCTGACCTGCGCAGTCGTGCTGTTCCATGTGCGGGGACACGGATGACGGGACGGAAGTCCATGGTGCAAGAGCTGACCGCCACGTTGCATACGACGCTGGGGCAGATCGTCGTGAGGCTGTTTCCGGAGTCGGCGCCGGAGACGGTCGCGAGCTTCAGTGGTCTGGCCCGGGGGACCTGGACGTGGAGAGATCCACGGACGGGCGAACTGGGCTTCGGGCCGCTCTACAGCGGAACGATCTTCCATCGGGTGGTCGCCGGCCTCATGATCCAGGGAGGCGACCCGCAAGGCGATGGCACCGGAGGGCCGGGCTGGGAGTTCGCGGACGAAATCGACCCGTCGTTGAATTTCGACCGGCCGTACATGGTGGCCATGACCACCACGGCGCCGGACACCGTCGGCTCGCAGTTCTTCATCACCCTCAGGCCTGCGCCGCAGCTCAACGGCCGACACACGATCATCGGCGAGGTGATCCAAGGGCAAGAGGTCGTCGACGCCGTCGCGAAGATCCCTACTGGCCACAACGGTCGCCCCATCACGGATGTCGTCGTCCAGTTCATCAAGATCCACCGACAGGGGACCTGAGTCGGTTCGGCGTCACTCGTCTCTGTCCGTCTCCTTCTCCTCCAGCTCCGCCACCAACTCGTTGACCAGCGCCATGGCTTTCGGTGATAGCCCCTGTGCGCCGAGGCCACGAGCCCTCACCCGGCCTACGGCTCCCTTCTTGGCGGCCGCCAGGAGCTGAAGACCCTCGTAGACCTGGGCGGCCACGGTGTCATCCGCTTCGAAGTACATCCGGGAGACGCCGACGACCGCCGCCAGTGCGTCCAATACGGCAGACGGCGCGGATTCGGCGACGCCGGTACGGAGGTCCCGGAACTCCTCCTTGGTGATGATCTGAGCTCCGGCGTGGGCGTTCACTGCGCTGGCCATCTCCGCATCGGAGGGAGGGCCAGGGGGGCTGGGATACGAGTTGTCGAGGAGCAGAGTGATCTTCTCGGCCAGTGACTCCGGAGGGCCGTCGGGACGCGAGCCCGCCCGTTTTCCCGACAACTCGGGTTCGTCGATATGCAGCCCCTGTGCCTTGGCGATTGATCTGGCCTCAGCTTGCCGCAGCTCATCCTCGCTGACCCCGTACGCCGACGCCAACGCCGGGACGTACTTGTCCTTGAGGCGTCGCTCGCCGCGTTCGGCCGCCGCCACTGGCCCGGCGCTCCGGGTTCCGATCAGTTCGGACGTCTCGTACTGGTAGTAGCCGGCGTCGCAGCGCAGATCGGTCAGGTCGGGGGGGCCGGACCGCGGGAACAGGTCGTCCAGCTCCCGGCCGAGCGCGCGGGCCAGAGCGGGAAGCTTCTCCGGATCGGGAGTCTGCGCACCGCTCTCCCAGCTGGCGACCGCGGAGTCGGAGACACTCAGGGCCTCGCCCACGGCGGCCTGGTAGATCTCAGCGGCTCGCCGGACCACACGCAGACGGCTCCGGTCGAAGTGGCGGGCAGGCATCTGACCTCGCTTTTTATGCAAGCTGGAGTCGATCCAGTGTGTTGACTTTTTCTCTAGCCGGGAATAGCTTCAGCTTAGCGAAGAGTGAGCGGCATCGCACGCGGCTCGGTCTTCCTCTTCGACCCCGCCAACGCTCCCGGCCGAGGTGGGGCTGTCGGAGTGCAACCGCGGCATCCCGTGCGCGGAGGGCTCCCGGAAGGAATCGGTACCGAGGGCTCCGTCCCTCGGGCGTTGGAACGTGTGCGGCTTCGAGCCTTGAGTGGGCGGAAGGCGCACCCTCGGCCACTCCCTACCCAGAACGGGACCTGTGAGTGGCTGTCACGTGAGGAGTGCCGCATGTCTCTGCTGCGTCGAACGGACGTCGGAAACCACATCTGGATCCAGATCTCGGGAACTGTGGATATCCGATCCCGCGCCAATCCCCGCCCCTGCTGAACCTCGCTCACCCAGCGGTGGGGGATTCGGTCCGGAGTGCTATACCCGGCACGACCTTCCGCCGGGAGCATTCTCCAGCCCCAGCGGTATATGTCGAGTTGGCGTCGGCTTCCCACAGTGCCCGCTGTCCGCTGGAGTGTTCACCACGTGTTGCATATGTTGCTGGTCCAACGCCGGCACCGCCGAGCGACGACCCCGCAATGGAGGAAAGCGAAACCACGCCCAGCGTCAACTCTGCGATTTCCGGCAGGAAATGAGGACGGCGCCCAGGAGTTAGCGGCTCCCGGGCGCCGAGCCCGCCACCCCTGAGGGTGCGGATTCATAACCGGGGCGAGTCGGCTGGCCTTTTCGACGAGAACGGCCGTCCCACCCCACCTACGAGTGAGGAATTGTCGCATGCCCGCGTCCCGAAGCGGAAGGGCGATCACCGCCCGGCCCGCCAAGGCTGTTGAACCCCCGGACCGTATCCGTCAGCACCGCCTGGCTGTCCTCCTGGCGGACATGGTGCCTGGTGCCCGCATCTTCCGCGTCTCGCAGCGCCAGCCCGGTCAGACCTGGCCGAGTCCCTATACCCGCGCGTACGACGAGCGGGGACAACCCATATCTCTCAACCGGACCCAGCGAACCGCCGCCGCCCGCTGGGTGATCCGGGCCTTTCCCGAGGCGAACTGGGACGGGGCGCATGACCTCGACCTGACCACCGGGTCCCTGCGTCCCACGGCGTGGGCCTGCGCTCCATCGGACGGGGGCCGCTGACCCGTGGCCCGGATCCGAACTATCAAGCCCGAAGCCTTCGCGTCCGAGTCGCTCGCCGCCGTCTCCCTCGCCGCCGAGCGGACCTTCTTCGGCCTCCTCACCCAGGCCGACGACCACGGCCGCTTCCGCGACCAGCCTGCCGTGATCACCGGACTGCTGTGGTCGCTGCGCCCGGAGCACGGACCCGTGGACGTCGAGGACGACCTGACCCAACTCGCCGCTGCCCACCTGATCTGCCGCTACGGAGGTGACGACGGCAAGAGGTACCTGCACGTCGTCACCTGGCGCCAGCACCAGAAGATCAACCGGCCGAGCGGCGTCCGCTTCCCGGCCTGCCCGCACCACGATGTCGAGCAGCCCGTTCCGGACGCACCGCGAGCTCACGGAGACGGCACTGAGTCCTCCGTGAAGACCCACGGAGGGCTCAGTGAGGGCTCACGTACCCGGGACGAGATCCCCAGCCCTCACAAAACCGCAGCTCAGAACACACTTCGTGAGCCCTCGCGGAGCGCTCACGGAGGACTCAGCGAGCCCTCGATGAGCCCTCACGGTCCGGATCTAGGACCTAGGAACTTGGATCTAGGAACTACTTCTCCTTCGGGGGGAGCAGGCGCCCCCGCACCGGAGACCGTCTCGACTCAGCAGCTCATGGCCGAGTACGCCGCTGCCTGTGCCCACCGCCCGCCCAGCGGCGTACTCGGTCACCTCGGACGGGAGACCGCCAAGCTCCTCGCGGAGGGCATCGATCCGGACCACGTCCGGGCCGGTCTGGCCCGCCACCGGGCGAAGGGGCTGCACCCGAGCACCCTGCCGAGCCTGGTCCACGAGGCCATGAACGCCACCCCCACCGGTTTGGTGCGGACGGAATCGCGGCCTAACGTGCCCGGTCACCGGGCCTGGGCCAATCCCGCCGACCCTGCCGCCGCCTACGCCGAGGAGCTGTGATGCGCGACCACGACGCCCAGCCCGTCGGCGGCATCGCCCGACGCCTGGCCAACATCCTCACCTCACGGGGTATCGACCCGGCCGTGCAACTCACCGACCCGGTCGAACCGATCCCCGCCCTCCAGGCGGCACAGGCCCGCATCCCGGCCCGCTACCAGGCCGCCGTCGCCGACCACCCGGCGGTCGCCGCCTGGGTCCGCGAGATCGCCGAGGCCGGACGCCCCGGACCCGAGGGAGCCCCGGGCATCGCGCAGGGCCGCTCGCTGCTGATCGTCGGCACCACCGGCACAGGCAAGACGCACCAGGCGTACGGCGCGATCCGCTCGCTGCTCATCGCCGGCGTCCGGCTGCGCTGGAAGGCGACCACGGCCGCCGACCTGTACGCCGAACTGCGACCCCGCCCCGGGCACGACGGCGAGCGGGAGCTGATGGACCTCGCCCGCTGCCCCCTGCTGATCGTCGACGACCTCGGCGCGGCCAAGAACAGCGAGTGGACCGAGGAGATCACGATGCGGCTGATCAACCGCCGCTACAACGAGATGCTCCCGACGCTGATCACCACCAACCTCGGCATGGCCGACCTGCGTCAGCACATCGGCGATCGGGTCGCCTCCCGGCTGACCGAGATGAGCGACAAGGTCATCCTCGACGGCCCCGACCGCAGACGAGCCCTCGCAGCCGAGCGTCGCCGCGTCCCCGCCGTCTGATCCCCGCCGCGACCGGCTGCCACCACCCCCGCCTCCTTCACGCACCAACCCTTGGGACGCGCCTGCCCAAAACGCGCCCGGGGCGACCGGAGACACCCACATGCACAGCACCGAGAACCAGACGCCGCGCACCCTCGGCGACCTCACCTGGCACGACAGCGCCGCCTGCCGCTCGACGACCCATCACCAGGTCGATCCGGACATCTTCTTCCCCGAGCCCGACGAGATGGACCGCATCCGCGCCGCCAAGGCCCTGTGCGCGCAGTGCCCCGTCCGTGCCACCTGCCTGGACGCCGCCCTCGAAAACGGAGACCGCGACGGCATCCGGGGCGGCATGACCGAAGAGGAACGCGACCCCCTGCACCGCAAGCTCCACCGTCGCTGCGACTACGCCCGAGTCAACGCCGTACTCGCCGGCCGCGACATCCACCTCACCCAGGCCGAGCGCGACGCCGTCGTCATAGCCGCCTACCACGCCAAGGTGCCGGCCGAGCGCCTCGCCTGGCTGCTCAAAATCACCGAGGAACACGCCGAGAAGCTCTACCGACGCACCCGCCGGAAGATCCGCAACCGCGCCGTCGACCACAGGAAGAAGGTGAACGAGGGGAAGAAGAAGCCCAAGGCCAGCCCCACCACGGAGCTCAAGGCACCCGCAGCCGAGACCCCCGCACGTGGCGACCTCGGGACGGCCGCGTGAGCCACAACGCCCCAACACCGGCGCGGATGACCGGCTGGGACCGAGCCGCGATCGTCGCGCTCGGCGGCGCCGGATGCGCGCTCTCGTACGACGCCCTGCAACAGATGGCCACCGCCATCCACGTCCGAGGACCCCTCACGTTCCTCTTCCCTCTGGTGATCGACGGATTCATCGCCTACGGAGTACGCGCCCTCCTGGTCCTGCGCACCGCCGCCTTCGCCGCCCGCCTGTACGTGTGGGCGCTGTTCGGCACGGCGACCACCGCCAGCATCTGGGCCAACGCCCTCCACGCCGTACGCCTCAACCAGCAGCATCCCGAAGGCGGCGGACTCCGACTCGGGGACGTCACCGTCGGCGCCCTGTCCACCCTCGCCCCGCTCGCCCTGGCCGGAGCCGTCCACCTGTACATCCTCATCGCCCGCCGGGTCACCGAGGCCGGTCACCACGGACACCCGGACACCGTCGCCGTCCGCACTGACCGGATCACCACTGACCGGCCGGAGACTCCGCAGGCGGCGGACGGACACCGGCCGGTCCCGGTCACCTCCGGGCACTCGGCCGCGCTCTCCCGGCCGGAGAACGGCCGTCCGGCGGTCACTTCCGGCCCGGACGTGCCGCGAATGGCTGACCGGGAGGAGGCGTCCGGACACCACCCGGAGAGCGTCCCGGAGCCGGAGTCCACGCACGGCGGAGACACCACTGACCTGGGCGGACAGCCGGTCAGCAGACCTGCCCCGATCACCCGTCTCCGGCTCGCCGCCCCCACGGCCACCGAACTGGAGACCAGCCGGGACAACGCCTCAGAGGCCTCGGGCACTGGCGGCCCGGACACCGCCGCGTCCGCGGACACCCTCCTGCCGATCGCCCGCCAGGCGGTCGCCGACGCGGGCAAGGTCACCCGCGAGGTCGTCGCGGACGCCATCCGCGGACAGGGCAAGACGCTGTCCAACGACCGACTGACCGCCCTGATGCGACAACTCCGCGCCGAGAGCAGCCAAAAGTCGGCCACCAGGACCGGCTGACCGACCGGCCCGGACAGGCGGGCGGCCAGCGGCCACAACTTGGCCGCCCGCCCGCACCCCACCAACTCTCCCCCACACACCGGAGACACACATTGCGCACCACGCCGACCACCCCGGCCGAAGCGGACGCCTGGATCACCGTGCTCCGGCGGTACGGCCACCTGCACCGTGCCGAACCCGGCCCGGACGGAACCTGGACCGTGCAGCGAACCCCCGCCAGCACGCCCCGCACCCTGCATCACCCGGTCCTCGCGATCGACTTCGTCGCCGAGATCCTCCGCGACGTGCGCCGTAAGAAGGCCCAGACGCACTGATGGCAGGCTCCGAATCACCCGAAACAACCTCTGACCTGCGGCAAGACGACTGCCCGGCACGAGGCCGAGCAAGCTGTAGCTTCCGAAACTCCTCCGCGGCCACGGGCCGCGGAGGAGTTTCGGAAGCGCATGCCCCCGCCCCGGGAGGGGCGGCGGAAGCCCGGCACCAGGGGGCGCCGTGCTCGGAAGCCGTGACCGAGGGCGGATCGCGGCCAGGAGAGGACCCGAACCCGCCCGCCACTACGCGTACGCGCCCTCGCCTGCGCCAGAGCGTGCACCGTGACCAAGTCCGCAGCGTCCGACTGACCTCCGACGAACTCGCGTTGGTGAAGCACGCCGCGGAAGCCGTCGGCCTGAAGACCGCCGGGTTCCTCGCCGACGCCGCGGTCTCGGTCGCCCGGGACCAAGGAGGCCCGCAGCCTTGGCTGTTGGACCAGCGCGGCCGGGTCGAAGAACTGATGGCCGCCAGCGCACAGCTCGCCCGCGCCGGCAACAACCTGAACCAGGTGGCCCGCATCCTCAACTCCGGCGGTCAGGTGGAGTACGCGGACGACGCGGTCGCGCGCGTCCTGCGGGCCGCGGACCGGGTCGAGGCCGCCGCGATCGAGATCGCACGGCGCTGACGGTGGTCCCCGACATCTCCACCGGCAGCCGCACGTACGGACTCCTCAACTACCTCTACGGACCCGGCCGCCGCGAAGAGCACACAGACCCGCACCTCGTCGCATCCTGGATGCCCGAACTTGCCCACGACCCCGGACGCGATCCGGCCGCCACTCTCAAGCAACTCGCTGACCGGCTCGACCTCCCCGTCCTCGCCCTTCCGAAGGACCGGCGCCCGGCCCGGCACGTCTGGCACTGCCCCGTGCGCACGGCACCCGGCGACCGCCACCTCACCGACGCCGAATGGGCCGAGGTCGCCCGCCGCATCGTCCACGCCACCGGCATCGCCGAACATGGCGACGACAAGGCCTGCCGTTGGATCGCCGTACGCCATGCCGACGACCACATCCACCTTGTCGCCACCCTGGTCCGCGAAGACGGCCGCCGCCCCCGCCGCCACGAGGACGGCATCCGCGCCCAGGCCGAATGCCGCAAGATCGAGAAGGAGTTCGGCCTGCAGATCCTCAACGGCGGCGATCGCACCGCCGCCCAGCGCCCCACCAGCGCCGAACGCTCCAAGGCCGAGCGAACCGGCCGGACCGAGACCCCCCGCGAGTCCCTGCGGGAGAGCGTCCGCCACGCCCTGGCCGGAGCCGCCAGCGAGGAGGAGTTCTTCCACCGCCTCGCAGAAGCCGGCCTTCGCGTCGAACAACGCATCGCCCCGTCCGGCGACGCACTCGGATACAAGGTCGCCCTGCCAGGCGACCGCAACCGCGACGCCGAACCCGTCTGGTTCTCCGGCTCGAAACTCGCCCCGGACCTCTCCCTCCCCAGGATCCGCCAGCGCCTGGAGGCCGGGCGCCTCGATGGCGAGCCCATCACGGACCATGGGGATGACCGAGTACCTCGCCCGGCCCCTGCACGGCGCCAGGCAGTCACGGTCGCCGAACGAGCCGTATCGATCCTCGACGGGGACGATGACGAAGACTCCGCCGCACAACTCGTCGGCGCCAGCGAACTCCTCGACGCTCTCGCCCAGACCGCCCCGCCCTCGACCCGCGGGGAACTCTCCGAGGCCGCCCGCGCCTTCGAACGCGCTACCCGCTCTCACATCCGCGCCGAGCGCGCCGACAACCGAGCCATCCGCTCCGCCGCCCGCGGCATCATCCGCGCCGGTAACGCCCTCGGCAAAGGCGAAGACGGTGGCGCCACCGCGATGGTCCTGTCCACGATGGTCCTCGTCACCCTCGCCGCCGCGCGCTGGCACTCCGCCCGCGGCCACGCCCAGCAGGCAGCCGCCGCTCAACGAGCCGCACAACACCTGCGCGGCGCCTACCGCTCGGCCGCCGCCGCTCCCATGAACGCGATGCGCGAGCAGGGCCGGCGCCTCCCCGGACCCGTACGAGAGGGGTACGCCGGCACTCTCGAAACAGTCCTACCCGAGCATGCCGACTGCCTACGCCGCGAACCCGGCTGGGACGCACTCGTGGCCACCCTGGACCAGGCCGAGCGCGCAGGACACGACCCCGATGCCCTGCTCCAGCAGGCCATCGAATGGCGTGAACTGGACACCGCGGACAGCGTCACCGACGTCCTCGTCTGGCGAGTACGACGCATCGGTAAACTCCCCGCCACCATGGACCCGCCACGCGCCCGTACGAACGCGCAGACAACCCGATCACGCCCTCGCCCGTCCCCGCCGCAAGCGCCCGATGGGTCGGCCGACACCCGCCGTGTCGACTCCCGCCACCGGGGGCCAAAGCGCTGAGCAGCACAAAGAGCTGGACACCGACGGCCGGCGCCTGTTAGGGCTGGTTGATATGGAGAAGGAGACAATGCAGATACTCGACGAAGGCCTCCACCCTCAGAGAACCGTTCTGCCGGAGACGGCCCTCGGCGACGATCCTCTGCTGCGGCTCCAGCAGGAGACGCAACTCGGCGACGGCAGCATCGGCCTCCGCGCCACTACCCACCCCGAGGAAATCGTCATCACCGGGATCCCCGCGATGTGCTCGCGGTGCGGCGCCCGGCGCGACTGGATGGTGATCTGCGACCGCGACGAGATCAGCATCCGCTGCCGTTGCGCACACCAGTGGGTCGAGCGCGAACTGACCCGCGCGGACTACGAGGCGATGATCGACGTCGGAGGCCAGGACTACCCGAGCCTGGACGCCGCGGCCCACGCCGCAGGCTACGACGGCACGCTCGTCGGCATCTATCTGACCGAGCCCAGGCCCGAATAGCCCTGCGGCCGGGCGCCGCAGACGTCGCGTGCTGACGCATGCACTCAGACTCACGAGGTTCCTTGCGAACGACCTGGTCTCGCCTCTGGACACACGTCAATTCTGTGGAATCAGGTTTGTCAATCAGGCGTGGGACGGTCAGAGACTCGCTGCGGACCTCGATCAGATCGAGGGCGGCCTCCAGCCCCTCCTCGGTGACCCCAGCGACGGCATCGCGGCCCTCGCCCTCCCCAGTTGCCTGGGGTTACCCTGGCCGGGCGGCGAGTACCAGGCAGGCCCCGCCGACGGCGGCCGTCGAGGCCGGAGGCCCACGCCCTGCCCTGCGAAAGCGAGCGCGGACCCCCGGATCAGGTAGCCAGGGGCCGGTCCGTCCTCAACGGCCGGCCCACCAACTGAGCACGACCGGCACGGCCAGCAGCACGGTGTCCAGCGCGTGCCACGCGAAGGCGCCGCGCGCGGTCCTCGACCAGCGCACGAGCTGGCCGTGCCGGGCCTTCGACCGCGGTCGTTCTTCACGGTGGAGTGCCATTCTCATCCCTCCTTTCCTGTTCGTCGCTTGGTTCGGGCGGCGGCCGTGCCCGGCGGTCCTCGGCCCCGCGGTCGCTGATGGTCGGCGGTCATCCCGGTTGCCTGAGCTGCTCGGCCGTCTGGCGCTCTCTCTCGGAGTTGCTCAGGTTCCCGTTGAACGGCGGGGCGAGTTGGTAGGTGTGCACCCACTGGAAGCCGCGCGGGGTGAGCGCGTTCTCCACCTCGTCGGTCCCGCTCTTCACCAGCAGCTGAAGGTCCAGCAGTTCGCCGATGCCGCGCGCCATCGTGTGGCGGTTCAGGCCCAGTGTCATGGCGCCGCGGGTGTCCTGCGGGAGGGTGAAGGTCTCTTTCCGCCGGCTCATCGCGGCCAGCAGGACGGCCTTGCCGGGCATCCCCAGCTTCTCGTGCAGGCCCTCGCGCCAGTAGGCGAAGGGAACCCGGAAGTAGACATCGTTCGCCGCACCGGAGGGGACGGTGTAGGGCCTCGCGAGCCCTCCGATCCGCCCGCCGCATTCCCGACGCTTGACGATGCGCTTGTAGCGACGGTGCTGTACCCGGTCGATCAGGCCCAGCTTCTCCAGGTGCTGCCACTGGCGGGAGACGGCCACGCTCGCCCCCTTGTCGGGGCGCATGTAGATGCCGGCTGCCCGCGCCCACAGCTGCGAGCGCTCGGTAACGCCGAAGTCGCCGCCGGTCGTGACGGCATAGACCAGCAGCAGCAGTTCCAGGGCGAGTGGGGCTCGCAGAAGCTTGGACAGGGGCCCCGGCCCGAAGGTCGGTTCCCCGTACTCGGTCCTGAAGCGGGTCCGGACGAACTCCTGACGGATCGGGAACTCTTCGTAGCGCCGCTGCGAGCGCCGCAACAGATACTCGATCGACTCTTCCCGGCTCATCACTCGCTCGGCCATGGCTTCCGCTCCCCTCCGTAAGCGCCGCCTCGGCGCCCCCGCGAAGAGCATGCCCCTACCGTGCGGTCCGGCCGAACCCCGACTGCACGTCCCGTGCCCCGTCTTCACCGGTGCCGGAGGAACTGATAGAGCCACACCCCCTATCACCCCCCTGAGGATGGGTTGGGCTGGAATAGCAGCTCATCGAGCAGTGAGAGCGAATCAGAGCTCATCTCCAGGACCTCAAGGTTGCCGTCTGAGAACCCGTTGGCTGCGTAGATTCGTGGCAAAGAGCGAACCTGGGGAACACGCACACCTGGGCCCGTGCGCGTCCTGAGGCAGGGAAGCGGCCGTCCGTGCGTACGCGTCCAAGGTCCGCGGCGCACGACCGAGGTCCTCCCACGCCTGCCAACCAGGTCGCCGCATCTTCATGCCGGGCGAGTACCGGCCACCTGGCCACCAACGCCGATGTGCTTCTCAGACCATTCCCCAGGTCCGTGGACGAAGCCGGGCTACATGATCACCCAGGCAGATTCCACGTAACTTCTAGCTGGTATGGGCGTAGGCAGAATGGGGCGATGGACGCTGGACTCACCGCGCTGCTCGGCGCCGCCGTAGGCTCACTCGCGACCCTCGGCTCCGCGATGGTCGCCGGACGTGCGGCGGCGCGCTCGCAGTTCGGCCAGTGGCGTCGGCAGCACCGCCGGGACGCCTACGCGAACTACCTTTGCGCGCTGTACGACCGTGATGTCGCCTTGGACGCGGTACGCGACGCGCTGCGGGTTGACCGGCCGGACCTGCGGGATGTCGACGAGAAAATGGAACACTTCGTCGCCCAGGCCCGCGGTGTCCACAGGGCCGCCGAACTTGTCATCCTGGAGGGCCCGACCTCTGTAGTGGAGGCGCTGTACGGCGTGGTTCACGCGTCCGACGGCCTCGCCGAAGTCGTGCGGCGGATGGTGCGTGATGCCCGCGCGGAAGACACCTCGGCCAAGGCCGCGGACACCGCGCTCGCCGCCGAGCGGGAGCACTTGCTCTACCAGGCCGTGAAGCACCTTCGCGTAGCGGCATCCGAGGTCCTGGGCGACAGCGGGACACGTTAGTCCCGCTTGTGGGCGCATCGGCGGTTTGCATCAGGAAGACATCCCGGCTGTCCGATACAAGGCTGCGATGTCCCCGTGCCACGAGGGCCGGCCCAGTCGTGGGACGGCCCTCGGAAGTTCGCGGTGAACGGATCGTCAGCGGGTCGCCAGGTGGTTGGCGAGGTGCAGCGCGTCGGTGGCGATGGACAGCGCGGTGTGAAGCCCAATGACCTCGTGAATCGTGGGGTGCACGACGGCGGTCCAGTCGCCGTGGAGGTCCGGCCAGCTGGCGAGGAGGACCTCGGCCGAGGCCAGACGGAGGTGTGCGGTCACATCCATTCCGTCTCCGAGGCGGGGCTCCCAGCTGAGAAGGATGGAGCCGGGTTGGAGGCGGTCGGCGTTGAGGTCGGTTATCCACATCGTGTGGATCGGCTGGGTGGGACGAGGAGGCACGCAGCGGAGGAGAGCACCACGCGCGGACTGCGGCATGGGGTGACGGACCAGGTCACTGAGGAGCAGGCGTTGCGAGAAGCCGCGGGAGCTGATCGGTGAAGCGACGTGTCGTGCGTGCGGGCGGTACGTCATACGTTGGCCCAGTCCAACTGGTTGCGGACGGCGGGCGGCAGCACGCACTCCTGGCCGTCTTCAGCGATATAGACGGCTCCGTTCGATCCAGTTATCTCTAGAATGCGGCCGATGCGGTGGGCATAGGGCCAGTCGGGATTGGTGGCGAGGCACACAGGCAGGTCGGGGTCGAAGTTCTGGAGCTGATGGACCAGTTGGCCAACAGTGATCTTGTAGCGCAAGACAGTCTCCTGGGTGATGAGAGTTCGGAAGCGGGTGTCACAGCCAGGTGCAGTAGCGGGTGGGAAGGCGATCAGAGCGGAGAGGAATCCCGCGACGGCCTGTGCCGGGGTGTCTGTCCGAAAGAACAGTGGACGTTGCAGTCCGGGTCGGCGACGACGTCCCATCCCTGGTCCTTGAGAAGGTCGGTCACGGGTCGGGCGCAGTGGCATTCGAGGAGCCACTCACGCTCGCCGAGGGCGGGTAGAGGAGGTTCTGCAGGAGGCCGGAACGGGGCGGTGGTGGTGAGCGTCACGAACAGAGAACCCTTCGTTGACCTGCTGTTTTTCCGGGCTCCCGTACGTTGACATGGTCTTGGCCGGTGTCTCCAGTCGTTGCCCGCAGTGTGCGTCTGCCGTGCGCGAACTGCTGCGGGTGCGAGGACTGCTGTGCGTCCAACGCGGAATGAAACGGAGGTCCGCTCAGCTGGTGCGGGAGCGGCCGGTCGAGGGCCGCGTGGAGAGAAGAGTGAGGAGCGGGCTTGATGTCGCCGGGGCGGCCCTCGACCCGGCGCGAGATCGAGCGGCTGTTCTGGGGCGAGAACGCCAAGGGCCTGACTGGTGAGGATGCGGCGGTCGCTGTGATCGACGAGGCCGGAACCCTTCTTGATCCGGCGTCTCCACAGCGCCATCTCCAGTGCTGGTCGTCGGTGACGGTGCAGCCAGCGAGGTAGAGCGGGGAGACGTACGGATCCCCGTCAGGTGCGGTGATCGGCACGGTGGGATTCCGGGGCTATGGGTGAGGGTCAACGCTGCCGTCGGGAGCCTGCGTGCGTGGTGAGCGCGGTTGGCGCGGCTGGAGGCGGAGATGAGCGCATCGCTTGGGTGCTGCGGGCCAGCGCCGCCGTGGAGAGCGGGTCGGGCCTGGTCGTTTCGGTGCGGGTGACCGAGACCAGTGAGTGGTGACGGTCGGGAATCTGGTCCAGGGCGCGCGGCACAGGGGTGGGGTCAGTGAACGCGGCGGCGGAGGCGGTGATGAGGTGCTGCGGGGTGTACCGGCTGAAGAAGGCCCGCCAGCTCGGCGTGTACACGGGGTCGGGGCCGGCGGACATGCGCCACGTCGACTTCTCGGGCGTGAGCAGCTCGTCGTACTCGTGCAGCCAGCCGTCGGCCATCTGATAGGCGGCGTGGCCGTCGGGGGAGACCGTACGGAACGGCCGGGTGCCACGTACAGCCTCCCACCGGTGTCGCGCGGTGAGGGACGCGGGGCTGATACCCGTGTAGTGCGGGCCTCCGCTGAGGTAGTCGGCGAAGTTGTTGTGCAGTCCGTCGACGAGGATCTCGGTGAAGGCGGCCACGATCTCGTTGGGCGTGTTCCGGTCGAACGTGGTGATCCAGTCGGGCACGCCTAGCGGGTCTTCGGCGTAGGTGATGGTCCACCCGCCGTAGAAGCTCTCCAGGGCGTTGGCGACGCGTACGCGCTGGCATGGGCTCGTGTAGTAGGTGTCGGTGCCGAAGGCGATGGTCTTGGCCCAACCGGGGGCGTGGTCGAGGGTGTCGAAGATGCTGCGGCTGTCGCCGGGACCGGCTAGGTAGCCGGGGCTGACCAGGACATTCGAGTGCGGGGCGAGGGCAGGCGGAGCGGGGCTGGGCATGAGAGGGCCTTCGGGGGGTGGGGCACGGGCGGCTGAGCGGCCCGTGTGAGGGCGCGAGGGCGCGGTCGCGCGGAGGGGTCTGGCCGTGGGCACTGGAGTCACCTGGTCCGGGATGGGTGGGAGAGCGCGGTGACGTACGCAGGCACGTGTGGCTGCGAGTCGGGGACGTGCGAGAACAACTCGGGAGATGCCGCGGGACTGCGGCGCGTAGCCGCGCTCGCCTGTACGGCCAGCTGTGCTGGCGGGCTGAGTTGGGTGGGGCGAGTTGTCGTTGGGTGTGCCTTGCGGGCGAACTCCGCGAGTTCTGCGTACACCGGTGTGAGCCCCCGGGCCGCGGACGTCAGGGTGTACTCGGAGCCTCGACCGGAGAAGGGGCCCCTGCGGGTGATGAGCTGGTCGGTCTGGAGCTGCGTGATGCGGTAGTGGAAGGAGCCGGTGGTGAGTGCGGCTTCGGTTCGCAGCGCACCGTTGGGAAGGGGGCCGTGCTGCGCGAGGGCGTGGAGGAGGGGGATCGTGCCCTTCCCGCGGAGCCGGCCGAGGGAGTCTTCTACGCGTTCCGGCTCCGCGAGTGACGCCGTGCCGTCAGCGAGGTGGTTCCGGTGCCAGGCCGAGAGCGCACGGTGGACGTGTCGGGTGTCGCGGGCGAGCGGTGTGAGGTCGTACACCCCGACCTGAGGCCGGTCCAGGAGGCCGCTCGTCTGCATGCGGCGCACGATCTGGGCCATGGCGTGGACGCCTACCCAGGGAAGTGCGGAGTTGATGTCGGCGAGTCGCATGGGGCCGTGCTGCTGGATGGTCTGCAGGGTCCAGGTGGTCCAGCGGGGCGAGAGGAGGGCGACGGCCTGGTCGACGAGTTCGGTGTGACGGGTGGGTGCGGTGGAGAGGACGGGCACGGTGGGGTTCTCCGAAGGGTGGTTGAGCGCCGTCAGCGGGACCGCGCGGCGCGTGACGACGCGGTGCGGTTCGTGACGGCGGTCGTTGCCGCAGGCTGCTGGGTTGTGGTGGCCGGTCGTCCGGCGCGGTACTGGGGGGAGCGGGCCCTGGCGGCTTGGGCTCGCCGGCCGTGCGGGGACGTGGCGGTGGCCGTCCGTTCGCGCTCCAGCCGGAGTGCCGCGGTGCGGTAGGCGGCCTGGTCTTGGCGTTCGCCGACCGCGAGGAGGTAGATCTCCCGTTTGTGCTGGGAGGAGGCGGGAGCGTCCCGGTACTGGATGACCAGCCGCCAGCGGGTCTCCGGGTCGACGTAGACCTTGTGGCAGCCCGTCAGTTCGCGCTGGAGGGCGGCGCCGCGTTCGTTGCCGTGGACCAGGTGCTGCAGTTCGAGCAGGGCCAGGTCGCGGATGTTCTCCGGTACGGCGCGCAGGTCGGCCAGTGCCTCGGGATGGGCGGCGAAGGCGTACCGTGCCCGGCTCATCGCGCGCTCCGTCGGGAGTGTGTCGGAGCAGGTTCCGTTGATGGCGGTGGGGAGACGGGCGCGGGAGCTACGGCGAGGCCGTCACCGTTGATCGTGGAGCGAGCGCGGGCGGCTGCCGCCCGGCGGCCTACGGCGTGCGGTGGGGCGGGCGCGAGAGGGAGCGGCGAGTTCCGCTCCACCACCCACGTGTCCGCCTCCTCGGCGCTGGCGAAGACGCCCTCCCGGACGGTGTAGGTGCGCATGTCTTTGGTCGTCTCTTCGAGGAAGAGGCGGTACGGCGCAGCTGAGGACTCGGGGTGCCTGTCGTGGACGAGGGTGCGTACCTCGACGCCGACGTCGAAGGAGCACGGGTTGTCGGTGTAGTGGTCGAGGACCTCGTACCGGTTGCCGGGGTTGGTGCGGAGCAGGTCCTCAAGGCGTGCCGTGAGGGCGTCGGCGGGACGGGGCCCGTGGCCGTGGGACACCTCGGCGGCTTCCTGTGGGCAGCCCCGGCGGATCAGCCAGTTCTGCGCCAGCGGAACGACCGGGTGGCGCTCCGACGCGAAGTCGAACGTGCGCTGCTCGACGTCCCGGATGATGTGCAGCGTGACGTACTCCGCCGCCCCTGGGATGTCCCAGATCGCGGACCGGTCGTACAGCAGCAGGTAGCTGTCGCGGCCGTCGGCGCTGTGGTGCTCGGAGAAGGGGACGAACATGTCGTCCGAGAGCGTGACGGAGAAGAAGTCGTCCTCGATCCGCTCGGTGGCGGCTTGGAAGCCGTCGAGCCGGTAGTTCGGCGCAGAGGGCTCGTACGCGTCGGCCATCTCAGACTCCGGCGGGCTCGGGGGAGGCCAGCAGCCGGTGGTGGGGGCGGGCCGCGCTGGTTGTGCAGGCTCCGAACGGGCCTTCCGGGGTGCGGAGTTGGAGCAGAGCCGGATCGAGGTGATCGCGGTGCCAGGTGGAAGGGCCGGTGAGGCCGGCCTGGACGTCGGTGAGTTGCTGCCAGGCCAGCCAGAGGGCGTGGAGCCGGGCCACGGCCTCGGGGTGCTCCTGCCACTGTCGGCACCACGGGCGGCCGGTGGTGATCTCCCGCCCGTAGACCGGCAGGAGCAGGTTGTGCACCCAGTTGGTCAGCGCGGCCAGTTCCTCGGCGTAGGCCTTGGCGCCGAGCGCCAGGATGAAGACGGAGGCCGGGCCGCCGTCGGCGTTGCCTTCGGCCGGGGCGGAGGCCGATGCCGGGCTTTCGGGGTGCACGGGATCGGCCGCTTCGCCGACGTCCTCGGACGGCTGGTCGTCGGTGAGCCGGGCGAGCGTCTCGCTCTGTTTGCGGCTCTCGGCGGTGAGCCGGGTGACCGTGGCGACGAGGTCGTCGATGTCGTGGTCCGGTACGCGCACCGGCTCGTTCTCGTGGGCGGGTTCGGACATGGCTACCCCTGGTGCGAGTTCTGGTGGGTGGGGTGTCGAGGTTCCGGAGAAACGGGGGTTTGGCCCGGCCGGGAAACGGGTGTAGATGGCGCAGGTCAGTGCGGCGCACGATGGCGGCACACGGTCCGGGGCGGGGCCAGGATCCGCAGGGCGCGGGCCGCCTGCTGGGGCACGACTCCATTGCCCAGAGCGGTTAGTTGTGCGGGACGGCCCAGCCCGGGTGTGCCGGTCACCCAGCCGGGAGGAAGGCCTTGCATCCACTCCACGAACCGCGGGCTGAGGCGGCCCGCGTCGTCGGTCGGCCGGGGCGCGGGACGCGTGGCGTGCTCCCAGCGGGTGATCGCGGCGGAGTACGGCCCCCAGATCTCGGCCCGTCCTCCGTGTCCGACGGATCCCCGAACAACGGCGCCGGCAGCGACCGCGTGAGCGGGGTCCCGTCCGTGGCACCCTTCCGCCGACCGGCCATGCGTGTGGGTGGAGCAGCCGGGGTGGGCCCCAGGCGCGCTGCCGCCGAGGGCAGGGTCAGGTCCCCATTGCCGTGGCGCTGGTTGGGCGAGTCCTTGGTGCCGTCCGAGGCCTTCGGGGTGGGCAGGAGCCACTCGACCTCGTCCGCCAGGTTCGGGCCGTGGCCGCCCTGCTTGCGTTTCGCCGGGTGCTGGCTGCCCCCGTTGACCCCCAGGTTGCTGGTCGGCGTCTTGAGCAGCGGTGACCCGTCCGGACGGCCAAGCGGCGAGGAAGATCCGCTCTCGGCGGTGCGGGGCTCCGACATCAGAGGCGCGAAGCACACACCAGCGCGCATCGAACCCGAGGTCGGCCAGGGAGCCGAGTACGGCGCCGAGTGCGCGCACAGCAGGCTGGCCTGCGGTGTCTCCCAGACACCACGGGCAGGGTTCCACGTCGCCAGGGGAACCGGCGGGCGAGGTGAGGAGCCCCCGGACATTCTCGATCACCACCAGGCAGGGGTTGAGGGCTTCGATGGCACGGACGACGTGCAGCCACAGGCCGGACCGGGTGCCGTCGGCCAGTCCGGCGCGACGGCCGGCGACCGAGACGTCTTTGACAGGGGAACCCGGCCGTCAGGACGCACACCTCCGGGACCCCGGCCCAGTTCGCGGACGTGATGTCGCCGACGTTCGGCACGGCCGGCCAGTGCCGGGACAGGATCCGGGCCGGTCCCGGATCGATCTCCGCATGCCAGGCGATCGTTCCGCCGAGGACCGCCTGGACGCCGAGATCCAGACCGCCGTACCCGGAGCACAGGCTCCCGATCAACGGCGACATCTGGACCGAGGTCAGGTCAGCGGCCATGGCGGGGCGCCGGACTGTAGGCGAGCCGGACCGGACCTGGGGCGGGAGGCTTCACGGGCAGGCGGTAGATCGAGTTCGTCGGCCATGCCGAGCGGCTCAGGGTGGCAAGGACACGGGGCGGGGTGCCGTCGATCCGGTCGGCCGCGCGTCGCAGCGTGACGACCGTTTCCTGCAGCGCGTCCACGGTGAGGTCCAGCCGGTCCTGCGCTACGTCGAAGGCGTCCTGGCGGGCCTCGCGTCGATACGCCGAGGCCGGGGCTTCCGCGTACCTTCGCAGGAACCCGAGCTGTTCGAAGGCCTCGTTGTAGTTGTTCATGGCACGTCCCACAGGGGCGGACGCGTCGGTGTAGGCGGCGATGACCGGCCCGAAGTCGAGTCCCGGGTCGCTGTCCGTGGCGCGGACGAGGACCTCGTCCGACAGGTCCTTCACCAGCCCTGTCAGGGCGCGGAGATGACGGGACGCGGCGGCAAGGTCGGGCAGGGAGGTCTGCGTGTACGACCGCACTATGTCGGAACGGAGCATCTCGAACTCCCTTGCCAAGGCGTATAGTTCGTCCTTCTCCAGGCCCGCGCGGCAGGTGTGGTCGGTCATGACGGACTCCGATGGCTGTGTCGTTCGGGAAGCGCGGCGCAGGCGGCCTCGACCGGTACCGAGGGCGCGGGGGTGGCCGCGAGGCGGCTGCGGGCTCGGGCCGCGTCGATGCGGGCGGCGGGCGGCGACGCACCGGGGCGGCTGGCCGGCCGCCGCTGGGTGGGCTCGGATTCTGGTTCGTTCGCGAGGCGTAGGCGGCGGCGCACGTCGTCCAGCGGTCCGAGGGCGTGCAGGGCGTAGCTGATCAGCCGTCCCGGGGCCAGGGACTCGTCGTCGGCGAGTGCGCGCACCTGCCGAGCGACGGCGGCGGCCGTGCGGACGAGCGAGGCCTGGACCACCTGCTCGCCGAAGTGCTCGGCCACACCGGAGAAGGACAGCGGATCGCAGATCCGCAGGACGCGTTCTGCGTCCAGTGTTCCGTCGGACAGTGCGCCCCGGCGCTGGGTTTCCCACAGCACGGTCAGCTGATCGATGGGTTCGCCTCGGTGATGCAGTGCGCCCAGGGCGCGGTAGATCTGCTGATGGCCGCTGTCCACGAAGTCGCCGGGATGCAGCCAACCGACGACTTCGAGCAGTTGCTCTGGCCGGGCGCTGATGCACCCGAGGAGGAACTCCTCGTCGGCGAGGACCCGTTCGTCGACAACTTGCGGCTGCTGTACTGGCGACGTGACCGGCTCCGGGGACGGCACAGGTCGTGGCTCGGTGCCCCACCGGTGGGCGAGATCGGCGAGCAGGTCGGCCAGGACCCGGGCATGGCGGACCGTCTCCTCGACCCCACCGCGGACGGCGTCGGCACGCGCGGCCTGATGCAGGCGGATGGCGTGCTGGGTGACGCTGCGGTGGATGGCGCCCTCCAGGACCATCCGCCCGTAGACGGGCGCATGGGTGGGGCGCGGGCATGCGGAGATCAAGGAGTGGGCGTACGACGCGGTGAGCCCACGGGTCCGGGTGCCGGCCTCCTGGACGGTGTCCGTCACCCAGGACAGCGGGATCGGGCCTCCGCTCTCGCCCGTCGTGGCCGGGTGGCCGTCGGCGTGGAGCCTGAGCATCGCGGCGTAGAGAGCGGCGTGCGCAGGACGGTGGAAGTGTTCGGGCCGCAGCCAGGGCGAGAGATGGTCGAGTTGGGAGGGGTCGAGGAAGACCGAGCCCAGGACCACCTGCTCGCACTGGATGAGCGGCGTCACCGTCGCTCCGTCAGCGCGGACGTGCGCTCGGTACGCAGCTCTGCGACGGCACGGTCGGCGGCGGCCATGTCGGCGGCGAAGCGGTCAAGTTCGCTGGTGAAGACGGGGTCCGCGGCGGAAATGGTGCCGGTCGGGGTGACCAGCCACCATGCGCTGCCGCGGCGGACAGCGGGAGTGCCGGCGAGCCGCTCGGAAGGGCGGACGGATGCCCAGGTTGGAACGGGGTGGGACATGGGAGCACCTCAAGAAGAAGGGGAGGCCGAGCAGCGACTCGGGGATGCGGCGGGCTGTACTCCCGTGCGTCTCGTGTGCGCGACGCGCTGTTCCGGGGCGGTCATGCCACTGGGCCGAAGTCGTCGCGGTGCAGCTGCTTGGCCAGCGCACGCTCGGTGATGGCCGCGGTTGCCTGGGCGGAGGCGATGCCGAGCCGCTCGGCGTCGGGCTCGCGGTACCAGGGCTTTAGGTCGAGGAGGGCGGGGCGCACGCCGGTGGCCAGCAGCAGCGCGGAACCCTTGGGCAGGGCCCGGATCGCGTCGGCCGGCAGCACGCGCTCCTGACGCATCGACACCGACGTGGACCTGCCCGACTCGCTTGTGGACACGGAGACGGTGCGTACGTCGTGGTCGCCGACGAGGCGGGAGAGCTTGTCCGCGAAGTCGGCGTCGTCGATGCCGGAGCCGACCAGTTTGATCGTCGCGGCGGACCAGAGGGCGTCCATGCCGGCCTCGCCCCAGACCCGTACGCCCTGACGGTAGGACTGCAGGATCGTGATCGGGATGACGCCGCGCGAGCCGAGGTGGGAGTAGAGGTCCGGGAGGTCGGAGATCTTGCAGACGTTGGCGGCCTCGTCGAGGATCGCGAGCAGTGGGGCGTCGAGGCGCCCGCCGTCGCGCTCGGCCTGGATGACGGCCGCGCGCATCACCGCGTCGGCGGCCGCGGCGATGATCGCCGAGGCGGAGCCGCCGCCGTCCTTCGACAGCAGGAACAGAGTGTCCTTGCTGGTCGCGAACGCCTCCGGCTTGAACTCCAGTATCTTCTCCAGACCGTCGGGAGGGGTGACCCAAGCGGCGATGCCCGGGTCGAGGAGGCAGCTGGCGTACTGCCGGGCTGTCTCGAAGATGCCGTCGCGGGTCTCGACGGCTCCGGACACGGTGCCCTGGAGCTGGGCGGCGACGCCGTCGAGGCCAGCGTCCTGCAGGAGGTCGATGGGACTGCGGTCGGCGGGGGAGGCGAGCCAGGCCAGCACGTCGGTGATCGGCCGGTGGTCGCGGGCCGCCGCGAGGAACAGCGCGGTGAGGGTGTTGGCGGCGGCCGTGGACCAGAAGTCGCCCGCGCTCGACTCGTCCACGGAGGCGGTCACGAAGTGCCCGGCCAGCCGCCGGGCCCCGGCGAGATCGTGGGCGTCGGCGAGGATGTCCCACCACATGGTCCGCGGGGCATGGGCGATCTGCTGCGGGTCCAGCGTCCACACGGTGCCCACCCGGGCGCGCTCGTCGAGCGTCGCCGTGAAGGCGTCGCGTGCCGCCTTGTTGGAGGTCAGCAGGACCGGGCCGGGGGCGCGCAGGATCGCGGGGATCGCGAGTCCGGAGGTCTTCCCGGAGCGGGGCGCCATGATCGCGAGGAGAACGTCCTCCCAGGAGGAGCGGACCTCGGTGCCACCTGGCTTCAGCGTGCCAAGGAGGACGCCGCGGTCGTCCGGGACGACGGCTTTGGCCTTGGTGCCCTTCAGACTGGGCCGCAGGTCGATGGCTTTGGCGGCGATCTTCTTGGGCAGCAGGTCGGCCAGGTCCCGTTGATCGGCCAGCCCGTCGGGGTTCCGGCGGACGCGCAGCCACAGCCGGGCGCAGAGGACGGCTGCCGTGGTGAGCGTGGCGGCGGGCAGCAGGTAGCAGCCGGTGAGAACCTCGGGCCGGGCGAGATGCGGCCAGAGGAGTTCGGGATGCAGGAGCGCGTCGGTCGGCTGGAAGGCGGCCCACGGATCGGAGCCGGCCAAGGCGTTGGCGAGGTTGCCGAACAGCCAGGCCAGCGAGCCTCCCACCATGCCGAGACCGGCGACGCCGATCAGGAGATAGAGGAGGAAGTCGGTGCCGGTGGTGGTCGAGGGCGTGCTGGTACGCGGAGATGGCAAGACGGGATCCAGAGGGATGCGGACCTACGGGTGGCTGCGGGGCGACAAGTTGCTCTCGTGATCACGAGCGAGCTCCTGGTGGCTGCGGTTGTGAGCAGGAACGGCCGGGTGTCGGTCAGCGCGACCGGCCAGGCCGGGGCGTGGTGGGAGGAGTTGCAGCGGGCTCTTCGGCGCCGGGCGCGGCTCCGGTGTGCGGGCGTGGGGCGGTCGCGTAATAGTTGGCGACGCCTTCCTGCCAGCCCTGCTTCCGGGGCGATCCGAGCGCCCGCATCTGGTGGCCGGCGCCGCGCATGTCCTCTGCGAGGGAGGTGAGCGTGGCGGCGGCGTCCTCGCAGAGGTGGGACAGGTCCCAACCGGCATCGGTGTCGGTGACGTTGGCCTGTACGGCCGCGGCCTCGAAGAACTCACCGAGGCGGACGAGGACACCGTCGTCCGGGGCCACGACGTGCTCGACGAGGTCGGCCACCCCCTCGTATGTCGCGGCTCCGTTGAGCCGGTCCGTCAGGGAGAGGATCTGCTGCCCGTAAACGCGTGTGCCCAGGGGATCGGTGGGCGTAGTGATCCGTGTGACGTCCAGGCCGGGATCGAGTTCGACCCGGTAGCCGACCACGGTGAGCATCCGGGCGGCGTGGCTGGCCATCTGGTTCTCGTGCTTCTCACCCATGTCCCAGGGCAGGCGGTACCAGAAGGAGAGCGGGGCGGTCTCGATGACGAAGCCGGCGCGCTTGAGGAGCGTGAAGGCCAGTTCGTCCCCGCCCTCGGCGGTGACGTTGCCGGTCGGCTCACGGGTGATGACGACATCGGGCGTGGTGGACATGGGTGCCTCCGCGGGCGGGTCAGAAGTGAGGGTTCTCTGTAGGCCGGTCGCCCTCGGTGGCGGCGGCCAGCAGCTCGGGCAGGTCGCCGGGATCGGCGTCGCGCTGGTCCAGCCACCACCCGGCACGCGTCAGGGGCCGCGCGGCGTCCTCGATGGCCACCCACTCCGCTTCGCTGGTGGTGCCTTCGAGGACCAAGGCGGTGTACGCGGTGGCCATGAGCTGGTGGCGGCAGCGGGTTCCCCAGGCGATGGCGCGGTCGGTGCCGTCCAGCGGGGGCATCCGGTACCGCGTCGACCATTCCTCGGCCTCGGCCTGCTCGGCGGCACGCTTCTTCGCTAGCCACTCGGCCGTGGGCCCGGTGTCCTCGCCCTGGGTGGCGCGCCAGCAGTCGGTGCAGTCGCGCTCGGCGAGCCAGCGGGCGTAGCCGGCACGACGGTCGGCCGGACGGCCGGACAGATCGGCCTGAGCGGTGTCCCCGCAGGCGTGGTTGATGGTCCAGATCTTCTTGACGGCCATGAGCCGGACTCCTTCGCGGAATCGAGAGGAAGGTCAGCGCGTACGGCGGAGACTGGACGGGGGAGCCGGTGAACGGGCTGCATCGTCGGGGGAGTTGGGCAGGGAGGTCGGACGGCTTGGGGAGGATGCGCGAGCGGCGCGGGCGCGGGCGGTGTGCGTGACCGACGGGAGCTTGTACCGGGGCAGCAGCGGTAGGTCGGCCAGGGGCGGGGCGCCTTCCGGAGTCAGGTCCGGCATGACCGCCAGGTCGAGCTGGGCGGTGACGAGCTGATCGCCGAGGAACGCGACGTGGTGGGCGATGGTGCGCAGGTGCTGGCCCAGCTCGCGGCCGGTGGAGGTGTCCAGCCGATCGCACCAGGCGGCGGCCGTGTCGATGAACTCCTCCAAGTCGCCGACGACGCCGTGATGTTCGTCCAGGATCTGCTCTAGGACGTCGGCGACATCGGCCGAGCGGCGCAGCTCGTGCAGTTCCCCGGTCAGGGCGGTCAGCGACTGCCCGGGCAGCGTCTGGCGTTCGGCCACCCCGTCCGGCGCCGGGATCGCCGGCGGCAGCATGATGCGAGGATCGGCGGCGACCGAGAGGCCGACGTCCTGGAACTCGCGGCTGGCACGCGCCACGGCCCGCACCGCCGCGTTGTGCGGGGTGTCGTCGGACAGCACGTAGAGATCGAGGGCGCTGCTGTGGCGGAAGTGGTGCTTGCGCAGCACCTCGTCGAGGAAGGGGTGAAAGTCCGATACGGCGGCGACCACACCGAACTCCGGGTGGACACCGAAGGCGACGTCGGGTTCGAGCTGTAGTTTCATGCGGAAGATTCCCTTCGGGTTCGGATGACCTAGCGGGCGTGGATCGGCTGCCGGGGTGCCTGGGCGGGATGGAAGGCGACTGTGACGTCGAGCCGCTGTGGTACCGAAGTGCTCGCGCGCGCCGGGGAGATGGCGGTGGCTGCCGCCTGAGCCCGGCGCTGCCAGGTCGCCGGGGTCGGATCGGGACGTCCGTTGCCGCGGATGTAGGAGAACGCGTCGAACGCGAGGGCCGTGCTGTCCAGCCGCGTTTCGACGTACCGCAGATCGCCCTCACCGTGCAGCAGCACACCCTCGCCGGTGCGTGTGTCGGTGCCGACCGCGCGCAACGTGCCGTCGGGATCGCGGACCTGGTCGTGCACGACGATCCGGGCGGCCCGGATTTCGGCGTCGAGTGCGCGGGCGGAGGCGAAGACCGCCTCCCCGCCGCCGAGGACCTCCGCGACGGGGCGGTTCTCCGACTCCTCGAAGAGACCTCGACCGGGATCGGGCCGTGTGGCGGGCTTGAGGTCGTACGCGGCGTCGGAGGTGACGCTGTACCGCGCGGCGCGCAATGACCGGACCGCCAGCTGTCCGCGCCGCGTCAGGTCGCGGTCCGGCTCGGTCAGCGCGTACAGGCGGCCGCCGGGCAGTCGCTCGAAGCCGATCCGCCGCAGCAGGTGATCGGCGACGTGGTGCTCGTGGGACAGCGCGGCGACGACGCCGTACTGGGTGTGGTGGGCGACGGTGATGTGCGGGGGTGTTTCCGCCACGAGAGGTGCACCTCGCAGAGGTCGGGGCCATGCGGAGGACGAGGATGTGGCCCGAAGACGGATTTGGCGGGGCCGGGGAATCTGCGCTAGCGGGATCGGCGTACGCGATCGTGTGCGAGGAGGCCGGACTGCGCTGCAGCGGCGGACCCCGTCGCTGGCGCGGCGCGATGGCGGACCGTGTGCGGGGATCGGGCACGGGCGGCCTGGACCTGTGCGGGCTGCTGCGACTGTTCGGGTCGGCCGCGCAGGGCTCGCTCGGCTCGTGCCATCTCGACGAGCACGCCGCCGCTCTCCATCCAGGTCAGGGCGTAGTGCCAGCCCTCGGCATCGCGCTCGGCGACAGCCTTCGCGAACGCGGCCTCGGCGCGGGGGTGACCCGGCACGAGCGCACCGGTGACGAACTCGTAGTCGGCCTGAACACGCGCGCCGCCCTCCAAAGCCTCGCGCAGCAGTCGCAGCCGGTACACCCACCGCCCATCCATACGATCCTGCGGCTCCAGGAACGGGAGCGTCTCCACGGCGTGGGCGACCAGGGTGGGACCGTGGTCGAGGAATGTTGCTCCTGCGAGCCGCGGCGGAGGCCCGGTGTTCTGAGGCTGACGCGCCGGAACGAGACACAGGCGAGGTGGCCTCGTACGTCGTCTGTGTCCGTTCAGCCATGACGGAGAGCCGATGCGTTGGGAGGCGGAGCCTGCCGGGCGTCGCGCCGCCGAAATTCATCAAGAACGCCGAACGGGCCCGTAGCCAGGGGGATATGGCCGTGAGAGGCGTTGGCCGCGGTAGCGCGGAGGTAGTGCTGGACGAGCCGATGCACCACGCGGCGGATCTTGTACTGCTGAGGCATGAAGGCGGAGTTCCTAGGAGCACTCTGAGCGGGGAGAATGTGGGGGCTGAGACGTGGCACCGGCCCCCAAGCGGGATTGATCAAGGACGAGTGATCGCTCCCATCCGAGCGTCCGTGTCGAACAGCTCGCGCTCCCGCGGATGCAAAAGATGTTGAGTAATGAACGACCGGCCTGCCACCTTCCACAGGCCTCGCCCCTTGGTGAGCGCGGAGACCGCCTGCGTCTCGACCCCGGTGAGCCCCAACAGGGAAGCTGCGGAAGCGAGTTGGTCGGCTTCCTGGCGGTAGATGATCCGGGTCGAGCAGTCGGTGAGCAGGCCCTCGGCCAGGGCCCGGCCTCGGGAGCCGGCATCACCGGCGGCCAGCAGGTCGCTGAGGCGGTGGATGACCATCAGGTTCGCGATGCCCAGGCCGCGGGAGAGCTTCCACTGGCTCTGCATCCGTTCCAGCAGGGCGACGTGCCGCATCACGCGCCACGCCTCGTCGTAGATCACCCAGCGCTGTCCTCCGGCGGGGTCGGCGAGGGCGGACTCCAGCCAGGCCGAGGCGCAGGTCATCGCCAGGACGAGCGCGGTGTCATCCCCCGCGCCGCCGAGGCGGGACAGGTCGATGGACAGCATCGGCGCGCTCGGGTCGAAGGCCACGGTGCTCGGCGCGTCGAATATCCCCGCCAGGTCGCCGTGCACGAGCCGGCGCAGTGCGTGGGCGAGGTCCTCGGCGGCACGCCCGAGGCGGCCGGACAACTCGCCGAGCGCGGCATCGAGCCGCTCGGGGGAACCAAGGACATGGGCTACCTCGCCCAGCAGCGGCGTGGTGCCGTTGGCCTTGGCGTGGGCGACGACCTGGTCGAGTGCCACGTCGAGAGCGGTGTGCTCCATGGGGTGCAGCTCGCGCCCCAGGACCGTCTTCGCGAGCGAGCCGAGCAGCAGAAGGCGCCGCTTACGGGCCTCGCCCGTCCAGTCGTCCTCGCTGACGCCGTACGGCCGGGCGGGCGCATCCAGAGGATTCAGGCGTCCGGGCAGACCTGGGCCGAGCGCGATGGTCTGCCCGCCCAGCCCCTGGGCGACGACGGTCCACTCGCCCTTCGGGTCGCAGGGCACGTAGATCCGGTATCCGAAGGCCACGGCGCGCACCGCGAGGGACTTGGCCAGGGCTGACTTGCCCATGCCGATGACCCCGGCCAGCAGGATGTTGGGGTTGGTGAAGCCATCGAGACGCCCGTACAGGGCGAACGGGTCGTACGTGAACGCCGCTTCCGCGTGCACGTCGCGGCCGATGTAGATCCCGTGGGCGCCGAGGCCGCCCTCCGCGAGGAAGGGGTAGGCCCCGGAGGCGGTGGCCGTCGTCATCCGGTGGGCGGGCAGCTTGAGACGGCCGCCGCGGGTGGAGGACGGGCCCGGTCGGCCGGCGGCCGGGTAGGTGGCACGCAGCTCAGGGTCGAGACCGGGCGCGGTGGAGAGGGCTTCGGGGCATGCGGCGTGCCGGGCCTGCTCCCGGGCGGCGGCGTACTGATGACGGGCGGCGCGTGCCGTACGGCGGTCGCTCTTGCGCGGGACGAACAGCGGGCTGGCGCTGGCGCGGATGGTACGAGTGGGCATGGTGGTGGTGCTCCTGGGAGTTCAGTGGCGGGCGAGGCCGGTGAAGGGGTCGCGCAGGTCGGCCGGGGTGTGGTCGCGGCGGACGTGGGCGGCGGTGGCCAGGTGGCGCTGGCACAGGGTGAGTTCGGGCGCGCCTTCGGGCCGCCGGGCCCGGCACGCCTCCCGGGTGGGGAGGCTGCCGGTGCCGGGGTGTGGGGCGGCGTGGAAGGCGGCGTGGAGGTGCTCGGCTGCCTGCCACAGCCGTATCCGGCACGCCCGAAGGTGGTCGCCCTCCGCCCTGGCCACGGGGGTGGTGCGGGCGGTGTGGGCGTCGAGCAGCCCGTACAGCGCGACGACGTGGGCGTGCAGGGAGTCGAGTTCGGCACGGCCGGCGGCGATGGGGGCGACCGGAATGTTGATCGCCCGGTGGAAGTCGAGCGCAGCGGTGGCGAACGGGACGAAGTCCGGAGCCAGTTCGGGCAGGGGCTCGGTCGGCATAAGGGTGCCCTTCGGTAGAGCGCGAGAGGGTGGTGCGGGTGCGCTACGGGCGGGCGAGGGGCAGGGCGGCGTTGGTGAAGGCCTCGGCCTGCTGCCAGGTCAGAAGGCGCAGGTCGACGAGGGCGGCGACGGCGGCGGTCTCGATCGCGGCACAAGCGGCGTTGAGCTGCTCGTCGGTGTCGGCGCTGACGGTGAGCAGGCCGGTGAGCGCGACGTCGGCGTGGCCGGCGATCAGCTGGCGCTCGCGCTGCTTGATGTCGGCGTACTCGACCGAGTCCTCCTCGGAGTCGACCTGGCCCTTGCGCTGCCGCTCGGCGGCGTCCGCGATCACCGTGGCCTTGCGGCGCTGCACGTCCTTGAGTGCGGAGTCCAGGCCCTTGGGCTCGTACGTCAGCGAGAGCGTGCGGCGCACGCCGGAGGTGAACAGGAGCTGGTGCAGGAAACCGGGGGAGGTCTCGACGCGGGGCCAGTTCTCGATCCAGAACGTGGCATGGTGGGCCGAGTCGGTCTGGATCCGGTCGGCCTTCTCGACCAGGACGACGGGGCCGGCGGCAGCGGGCTCGGCCCGCGCGCGGCCCGAGTCTGACCACTGGTCCAAGGCGGCCGACGCCTTAGGGTCGTAGGCGGTACGGATGACGGCGGCGATCTCGGCCGCGTTCAGCCAGCCACTGGGCGCCAGGCCGGAGTTGCGGGCAGCCTGATCGAAGGTGGCGGTGAGCTGGGCCAGGACCGCGAAGCCGCCGGTGAGCCCGCCGCCGGCCTGGTTGATCAGCCGGCGAGCGGCCTTCAGATCGAGGGCGAGCGCGACGTACGCCTCGTGCGGGGCGGCGGCCGGGCCGGCGGCGGCCAGCAGGTCGCGGTAGAGCGGTCCGGCGAGGTGGGTCGCCTCGTCGCCGTGCTCGTGCCAGTAGCGGTTGAGCGCGTCGCCGGAGTCGGGCATCGTGCGCTCCAGGACCTGGACCCGGGCGATGTGCCCGGTGCGCGACAGCGCCGCCAGCGTCCGCCCCCAGCCCACCACGTTGCTGGACTGGCTGGCTGGGTCGAGTAGAGCGAAGGCGCGCGAGGAGACCTTCACGACAGCGGTGAGCGTGCCGTGGTGCGGATCGTGCACCGCGCCGAAGTGTCCGCGCGGGGCGGTGACCACGCGCAGGGACGCCGCCGTGCCCGGGAGATGGAGCAGGCCCTCGCGGCGCGGCCGAGCGGACGGCCGGGCGAGCCAGACCAGCTGGCCCCGGAAGCGACGCAGCATGTACCGAGCGGCGATGGGTGCCCAGTCGGCGAGGGACCGCCCACGATGGCGGACGAACACCGCCGCCAGAACGACCGCCCACAGCGGGATGAGCTTGAGCGCCCCGGTGACGCCGGAGGTGAGCAGTACCGCGAGCAGCAGCAGTCCGGTGAGGGCGACGACGATCAGCTGGGGAGCCGACAGGCCGAGCAGGACACCGCGCCGCGAGCGATGCGGGAACTTCACGGTGGCCGAGCCGTCAGGCTGAGAGGTGTCGGAGAGCATGGGCGAAGCCGTCCTTGGAACGTGGAGAGCAAGAAAGAGAAGGGGAGAAGACGGGGCGGACGGCGTCGGAGACGACAGGGGCAGCCCGCCCCATAGCAAGCCGAGGGCTACGAGCCCGATCCACCCGGCGGCTCGGGGTAGACCCACCGCTGAGGCGTGGCACCGACCTGCGGCGAAGGACCGCTCACCGGTCCTGGACGCCGGGGTGCCGGCGGATCCAGGTGCGTGATGCGCGGCTGCGCCACCGCCGCGCCCTGGGGCGTCGGCCCGGAGGAGACCGGTGCCGCGTCGGCCGCCGCCTCCTGGCCGGGCCGCTGGATCAGCGCCTGCCCGCGGTCACCGTCGCTGGAAGGCCGCCGGATCAGCGCCCGGCCCTTGTCGCCGGTGGCGTTCGGGTCTTCACAGAAGCGGAAGTGGGTCTGCTTCGGCTGGTCGCCGTCGGCCGGCCCGCCGGTCGGGTCGATACCGGAGGCGACACCGCCCCATCCCTGGCCCGGCACCTCCGACGGGCCCTGCGGAGCCCGCATACCGGTGCCAGCCTGCATCGCGAGCTGGCCCGCCGTCTTCGCCGCGCCGGCAGCCACCGCGACGCCAGCGACCCCCGAACGGTGCAGGTCGTCCTGGCCGCCGCCGTCGGCCGCCCAGTGCACGAACTTGTAGGTGGCGTAGGGGCACAGCATCACCAGAACCATGACGACGATGCCCGCCATGGCGTCGGACAGGGCGGCGAGCCCGTCGGAGGCGTCGCTCTTGCCCATGGCCGAGACGCCCAGCAGGAACACGATCGTCATCAGCAGCTTGCTGACGATCAACGTGGCGGTGGCCTCGATCCACCCGCGCCGCCAGCGCCGCGCGACTTCCCAGCCGCCGCCTGCGCCAGCGAACACCGCCAGCGTCACCAGGACCAGGATGCCGACCTTGCGGGCGACCATCACCGCCCAGTACAGGAACGCGCCGATGGCACATCCCAGGCCGACCATGGCGGGTATCGCCCAGCCCAACTCGTACATCGGACCGAGGTCGTTGACCTCGATGACGCGGCGGATCGCGTCGTCGACCGACGTATCCGCCGCCTGGAACAACCCGGCGGACAGCGCGTCGACCACGGTCAGCGCGACGGTGGTGCACGCGATCGCGACGAACGCGAACAGGACACCCGCCACCGTCCCCGTCACCGCCTGCGCGAGAGCGCGCTCGTCACGGCGCCAGGCGGCCCGCATCAACTGCAGACAGAACGTGCCGACGGTCAGCACGAGACCGATGGGCAGAAGCAACTCGTAATTACCGCGGAACCACTCGGCGTTGAGATCGACAGCTGTGGTCTTGTCGACCGCCGTCGAGGCGAGATCTGCGGCGGACTGGGCCAGCTCGCCCATCGACTTGGCGATCCAGGCGCCGATGCCATCGGTGATCGCCTCGCCGGTCGAACCGACGACGCCGCCGACGGTGTCGCACACCGCGCTCATCAGGGGAAGGTCACAAGCCCCCATGAGGGCACCTTCTTTCGGGAATTGGGGGCGATCAGGGCGCGACGCTCGGCAGCACGCCGACCAGGGCACAGGCTTTGTCGGGGCGGCACTGCACGGCGAGCGTCGTGGAGCGGGACTCAGCCCCGGCCCCGGAGCCCTTCCAGGCGATGGACTGCTTGCCGGTGACCGTGACGGCGTAGACGTACGCCTCTGTGATCGCGCCGGGATCCTGCGCCAGGGCCGTCTTGAACGCCTGAGGGAAGTGGCCCTCGCCGACCTTCGCGGTCGCGTACTGGCGGTTGTCGTGCATCCGCGACCACAGCACCGGGCCGGGAACCTGGTCGGAGACGGACTCCCAGTCGTTGTACTTCTTCTCGCCGGTCATCCACCGCTTGAGCCCGGCGACGTGCTCGGCCCGGAAAACGGCGCGGGTGTCGTACGTCCACAGCACCTTGGTGGCCGCCTTGGCGAAGACGATCGGATCGCTCGTCTTGGGCGGTGCCGCACCCGCCGCACGCCCGCTGGGGGTTGCCGTCGGCGAGGCGGGCCGCTGCGTGGATGCCGGAGTCGGGGAGGGCTTAGCCGAGGCGGGGCTCTCCGCGCGGGCCAAATACGCGAGGAGCCCGGCGACTGCCAGCAGTACGGCCAGAACGACGCCACCCAACAGGGCACGCCGCAGGACCGAGGACGGCGCCCCGTAGGCGTGCTCCTGGGCGAAGAGGGAATGTTTCCTCGACATCAGTGGACCTGCGTCCCCATCGCCGAGAAGAACGCGACGATGCCGTTGGCCGCGCCCAGCAGCAGCGCGCACCCGGCGGCGATGACAGTGCCCTTCTTCCCGTTCGCCTCGGCCTGGTGGCCACCGCTGTGGTGACCCCACGCCCAGACCATTGCCGAGATGGCGAGGGCGCCGACCACCGCGACGATCCCGAAGAGGTTGATCGAGGAGACGACGTTCTTCAGCACGCTGAGGCCGGGAAGACCGCCCTCCTTCGGCGTGATGCCGGGGTTGTACGCCAGGTACTGGGCGTGATGCATGAGCTTCACTTGAACTCCAGTGCGATTTTGGGCGCGCGAGGGCCCGGGGGGAGATGGAGCGGGGGAGAGGGAGAAGTGGCCGGTCAGACGATCCGGCGGGCGGCGACGATGTCTGCACGCCAGTCGGCGAGGGTCGAGATCTTGACCACGTCGCCGGTGTGCGGGGCCTGCAGGATCAACCCCTGGCCAATGAACATCCCGACGTGTTCCGGCACCGCGGCCGTGCCCCGGGTGAACAGGAGGTCACCCGGCCGGAGGGCATCGACGCTGACCGCCTTGCCCTCCTTGACCTGCGTGTACGTGGTCCGGGAGATCGAGATGCCGCCGGCCTTGTACGACGCCTGCATCAAGGACGAGCAGTCGCACCGGCCCATCGGGTCCTGGCCGTGGGGAGCGGAACACGTACCGCCCCACTGGTACGGCGTACCGAGCTGACCGAGGCCCCAACGGATAGCCGTACGCACGGACTTGGGCGCGCTGGCCGGGATCTCGTAGCCCTCGGGCACGGACCCCGCGGGAATCGAGCCGAAGGAGGACCCGTCGTCGCCGGTGCCGCACACGGCAGCTGCCGAGGAGGTCGGCTGTTCGGCCTCATTGCCGGTGTCGCTGTCCGTGCTCGAACTCCCGACCATGCCAAGCGACTTTGCGATGGCCTTCTGGATGGCCGTAGCCAGCGGCTCCCACTTCGCGTACGCGTCGCGGTAACCGCTCTTCTGGACCGCCTGCGCGGCCTGGGTGATGGTCATCGACTGCCAGCCCTTGACCTTGAGCAGGCCCTCGTAGAATTTCGTGGAGGCGTGCACAGGATCACGAACTTCAGTAGGCGTGCCCCAACCCTGGCTGGGGCGCTGCTGGAAGAGGCCGAGCGAATCCCGATCGCCGTAGTCCAGGTTCCGCAGCCCCGACTCCTGCAGAGCCGTGGCCAGGGCAACGATCTGCCCCCGAGCCGGCACCTTCATCGCGATGCCGGTGGCCTGGATCGTCTCGGCATTCGGAATCTGCTCCTCGGCGTCATCCAGCCCCGAAACAGACACGGACCCCTTGTCGTCGCCCTTGAGGATCGACTTCACCAGCTTCGCGACCGCCGCGCTGTCCACAGCCTGTGCACCGTCTGCGGAACAAGCGGCCTGAGCACTGCTGGAACCAGCGAGAGCGACGGCGACCGGCGCTATCAACAACGTCGGGCAGAGTGCCACGGCCCCAGCCATGGCTACGACCTTCTTCACGGACGACGGCCGAACGCTGAACCGTAGGACGGAGAACTGGGCGCCGGGGAGGGATCCGCCTGGGCATGCTGCATCGGCAGCTCCTTACTTGTAGGCAGCGCGGCGCAGGCGTTCTCGTCGAAAAGGCCACCGGCGCCACGCCGGTCATGAATTGGCCATCCATGAGGGAGGCAGGGGAACCAGGGCCGGGAGCTGATAAATCCCGGTCGCTGGCCCCTTACTTACTGAAAAGCGGCAGCCAGCCGCGCTCGTAATCTCACTCTCCACATGGGGAGTTCCCTTCGCCGATAGGGAGCCAGTCGGTGGGGTGTCCGGCGGTGCTGTCCCTTGGGTGGGACAGCACGCATTGACACAGGTCAGCAGGGGCGGAGTCAGGTCCCGTCCTGCGAACCACGGCGAGACTGTAGGGACGAAATCCGGCCGCACCAAACGGCTTGTGCCTCGGGCGGTTTCGGGGAGCTGAGCCGAAGGCCGCCTCATTGGGTGCGGCCGGAATTCGGCGTTAACCTCCGGCGCATTGATCGCCACGGCGGCTGCTTCCGCAGTTCCGCGGAGCGATCCATGCCGACGTGCGCAGCCCTCCGTACGCGGAGAGACAGGCGCACAACAGCCCCCTAGAAGAGAGAACCGCGCAATGCCGTACACCCTGCACCGAGGCGACGCGCTGACCGCCCTCGCCGGCATCCCTGACAACAGCGTCGATGCTGTGATCGCCGATCCGCCCTACAACAGCGGCGGCCGAACCAGCGGCGAGCGCACCGGCCGCTCCGCGCGCTCCAAGTACACCTCGGCCGACGCCGAGCACGACCTCGCCAACTTCCCCGGAGAGAACCGAGACCAGCGCTCGTACGGCTTCTGGCTCACCCTCCTGCTCACCGAGTCCTATCGCGCGACCGTCGAGTCCGGCAGCGCGCTCGTCTTCTCCGACTGGCGTCAGTTGCCGACGACGACGGACGCGCTCCAGGCTGCTGGGTGGACCTGGCGAGGGATCGCCTCGTGGCACAAGCCGGTCTCCCGGCCACAGAAGGGTCGGCTCAAGCAGTCGTGCGAGTACATCGTGTGGGGAACCAAGGGGCCAGTCGATGCCGACCGGAACCCCGTCTACCTGCCGGGTCTCTACACGGCGAGTCAGCCCCGGAAGGACCGCGTGCACATCACGCAGAAGCCCGTGGAAGTGATGCAGGAGCTGGTGAAGATCTGCCCGCCGGGTGGAACGGTCCTCGACCCCTTCGCTGGCTCCGGGACCACCGGCGTCGCCGCCCTGCGTGAGGGGCGCCAGTTCATCGGCGTCGAGCTCTCCGATCACTATGCAGGCATCGCAGAACAGCGACTGTTGCAGGCGATGCAACAGACTCACACTCGTGAGGACTTCGTCCTCGCAGGTCCTGGCGATGACTGACAGACCATCAGGGTAGCCCTCGATGGTGCTGCCTCGGGGGTTGCCCTGACGATGCGCCGACCCCAACAATGCTGCATTGGATGCAACGGGAGGTTGGGGTGTCGAACTCGGACGAACTGGCCGGTTCCGCCCCTCTGGAGCTGGTTGAGGGCGTCGCCTTGCTAAACCCGGAGCTGGCGGTGTTCGAGGCGATGCTGTCGGGGTGGGCCCGTCAACAGCGGGCACGGTTCCTGCAGGAGTCTCAGACGATTGCTCCGCGGATCGCGTTGGTGCGCCGGTTCGCCGCATTCTCTGGCCAGTACCCCTGGGACTGGCAGCCGTCCGAGGCCGAGGCGTTCATCAGCCATCTGCGCTCGACCGCGGACCGGCCCGTCGCAGTGTCAACCGCCCGGAGCTACGAGGTGGTGCTGCGATTGTTCTGCGCATTCGTCACCGATCCCCGCTACGGCTGGTCGCGGGAGTGCCTGAGCCGGTTCGGCCGGGCACCGCAGCAGATCTTCCACGAGTGGAACAGCATCGCGCACGTCAGTGAGTACGAGGGCGACCCGCGGCGGCGTCCGCTGACCTACGACGAGGTGCAGCTGCTGTTCGACGCCGCCGACGGCCGGGTGGAGGACATCCGCTCCCGGCGGCGCAAGGGGGCGCTGGCGGCGATGCGGGATGCCGCTCTACTGAAGACGATCTATGCCTATGGCCTGCGGCGTCAGGAGGCGTGCGGCTTGGATCTGGTCGACCTGAGGCACAACCCGAAGGCGGCGGTCTTCGGCCGGTTCGGCGCGCTGTTCGTGCGCTACGGCAAGGCGTCGCGGGGCGGGCCGCCGAAGCGGCGCACGGTGCTGACCGTGCCGGAGATGGACTGGATCGTGCCGGCGCTGGAGCAGTGGGTGGACGAGGTCCGTCCGCTGTTCGTACCGGGGCGGCATCCCGCGCTGTGGATGACCGAGCGGCGAGGCCGGCTGTCGCGGCACTGTGCGAACGAGGCGTTCACACACGCCCGTACGGCGGCCGGGCTGCCGAACGAGCTGGACCTGCACTGCCTGCGGCACGCGTACATCACGCACCTGGTCGAGTTCGGCTATCCGGAGCGGTTCGTACAGGTTCTCTTGAGTCCTCAGCGGTGTGTCCATGACGTGCAGCACGAGCCTGGGGCGGGCGGATATCTGTGTGGCGGAGGTGGTTATCTACCGCCGTCCACCACGCAGTTCCCCGGGAGGTTTGATGCTGGTGCAACGGGTGCTGATGCCCGACTCGCCGCTTGAGTCGTGGACGGTCCTCGGCGATGAGGGCGGCATAGTCGAGCCGATCGAGCGGTACCTGGCCTACCTGACGGCGATCGAGCGGTCGCCGAACACGATCAAGGCATACGCCCACGACCTGAAGGACTGGTTCGTCTTCCTCGACCGAGGCGGCCTGGACTGGCGCGAGGTCCGACTGGAGGACCTGGGCGAGTTCGTCGCCTGGCTCCGGCTGCCTCCCGCGGGCCGCGACGGCAGTGTCACATTGCTGCCCTCGGCGGAGCATCACTGCGGGGTGACCACGGTCAACCGGAAGCTGTCCGCGGTCAGCGGCCTGTACGTCTTCCACGCACGTCACGGTGTGGATCTCGGCGACCTCGTCACCGAGCTGCAGCCGGTCCGCGCCCGGCGCACGGGCTGGAAGCCGTTCTTGTATCACCTGGCCGGCGGTCAGCCCGAGCGCCGCCGCACGATCAAGCTGAAGACGCCCCGCACGCATCCGACGATCCTGACCGCCTCCCAGGCCCAGGCGATCCTGGACGCCTGCACCCGGTTGCGGGACCGGTACCTGTTCGCGCTGCTATGGGAGACGGGGATCCGGATCGGCGAGGCACTGGGCCTGCGGCACGAGGATCTGGCCGTGGCTGAAGGCGAGTTGACCGTGACGCCGCGAGTCAACGACAACCGGGCACGGGCCAAGTCCGCCTCGCCCCGCACGGTTCCCGTCGGTCCCGAGATCGTGCGGCTCTACGCCGACTACCTGCACGGTGAGTACGGCGACCTGGACAGCGACTACATGTTCGTCAACCTGTGGGGCGGCTCCTACGGTCATCCGCTGACCTACGCGTCCGTTTACGACCTGGTGCTGCGGCTGCGGCGCGAGGTCGGGTTCGACTTCGATCCCCACTGGTTCCGGCACACCCGGGCCACCCTGCTGCTGCGGCAGGGGGTGCCGATCGAAGTGGTCAGCACGTTGCTCGGACATTCGTCGATCGCCACCACACACGACGTTTACGGTCATTTGTCCGTGGAGGATGCCCGCCGGGCCCTGGAGGCCGCAGGATTCCTGACCGGCCGGGAGGTGTGCTGGTGAGCGACGTGATGCCTGCCGTTCCGGCCCCCGGCGCCGGCCTGCTCGGCAAACTGATGGCCGCCGTCCGGCCGGAGTTCCGCGTGGACGTGTTCATCCCCGCGCCCGGCGAACTGATCTTCGGGCTGGGCTCGTGCCGGGTTCCTGGATGTTCGCGCCAGCCCCGCACCCGCCAGCTCTGCCGGGGCCACTACTACCGCTGGCAGCGGCGAGGGAAACCGGATGTCGAAGCCTTCATCGCCGATCCCGGGCCCGATCCGATCGGGCGGTCGGAACTGACGGCGTGCGCCGTCGCCGGATGCCGATTCGGGGCGGCCCGGCAGGGCCTGTGCGTGCGCCACCACGGCTTTTGGGAGCGAGCGGGCCAGCCCGACAAGAGAACGTGGGTAGCTGGCCTGCCGACTGTCGAGGACAGCGGCCAACGCGTCTGCCGGCTGTCGTTCTGCACCTTGTGGGCCCAGGGGAAGTCGGCGTTCTGCCACAACCACACCTCCCGGTGGCAGGCCGTCGGCAGGCCCGAGATCGAGGAGTTCGTGCGCCGCTGCGAGGCAGCTGGGGATGACCGGTTCGACTTCCGGCCGCTTGGTGGGAAACGGCAGCTGCGGCTGGAGCTGCAATACGCCCTCCAGTGCCGTCACGACGAGCGGCAGGTCAACACCCACAGTTCGGCCGTCGCCCCGGTGATCCGGCTGGTCGCCGCCAGCGGTACAGCGTCGTTGCTGGAGTGGCCAATGGAACGGTGGAGCGAGTACTACGCCACCGGACGCGGCTCCAGCCACAGCCAAAACGGGCAGCTGGCCTTCCTTCGCTACGCGTACACGAACCTGGAGGACCTCGCCCACGGCAGCGGCTGGGAGAGCGAGTTCCCGCGTGATGTGTGGGAACTGCGCAGGCTCGGCATCGAGGGCACCAGGGCCCGGCTGCGGTTCGACCGCATCCTCCAGCCGTGGCTACGCGAGCCGGCCAAACGGTTCGTGCGGTGGCGGCTGAGCGCCGGCCGCAGCGTCAACCAGGCCGTCATCGACATCCTGGCCCTCAACCGGTTCTCCGGCTTCCTTGCCGACCCCCGCGTCGCCGCCGACGAGCCGGCCCACGTGGACCGGGCCGTGCTGGAACGCTACCTCGCCGACCTGGCCCTTGACCCGCGCTCAACGCATTCCCGCAGCCGGGACATCAGCTCACTGAACGCCTTCTTCCACGCCGTGCGCCGCCACGGCTGGGACCAGGGCCTCCCGGCGAACGCGACCTTCTACCCCGATGACTTCCCCCGCCCTGACAAGCGGCTGCCGCGGGCTCTGGCCGAGCACGTGATGGCCCAGGTCGAACAGACCGCCAACCTCGACCGCTGGCACACCCCCGACGGCCGGGTCCTGACCTTGATCCTCATGCGCTGCGGGCTGCGGGTCGGCGACGCCTGCCACCTGGCCTTCGACTGCATCATCCGGGACGCCGACGGCGCCGGCTACCTGCGCTACCTCAACCGGAAGATGAAACGCGAAGCACTGGTCCCGATTGACGAGGAGGTCGAGGGCGAGATCGCCGCCCAGCAGCAGCGCGTCCTTGAACGTTGGTCCGGCGGCTGCCAGTGGCTGTTCCCGGCGCCTCGGATGAACCCCGACGGCACTCGGCCACTGACCACTCACTCCTACCGCGGCCAGCTCGACCGCTGGCTGGAGCGATGCGACGTCCAGGACGAACACGGCCGACCAGTCCATCTGACGCCCCATCAATGGCGCCACACTTTTGGAACCAGGCTGATCAACCGGGACGTCCCGCAGGAAGTCGTACGCGTCCTTCTCGATCACTCTTCCGGCGAGATGACCGCCCACTATGCCCGGTTGCACGACTCCACGGTCCGCCGGCACTGGGAGAAGGCCCGCAAGGTCAACATCAAGGGCGAGAGCGTCACCGTCGATCCCGACGGCCATCTGGCCGAGGCCACCTGGGCCAAACAGCGACTCGGGCGCGTGACCCAGGCCCTGCCCAACGGCTACTGCGGCCTGCCAGTGCAACGGACCTGTCCGCATGCCAACGCGTGCCTGACGTGCCCGATGTTCGTCACAACCCCCGAGTTCCTGCCGCAGCACCGCGAGCATAAGCAGCAGCTGCTGCAGATCGTCTCCGCCGCCGAGGCCCGCGGCCAAGCCCGCGTGGTCGAAATGAACCGCCAGGTCCTCGGCAACCTGGAGAAGATCATCACCAGCTTGGAAGACGACCTCGGACGGCCGGAGGCGACTGCCGATGCGAGCTGACAACAGCCAGCACATCGTCGACGCCGCCCGTCGCCGCAGCGAGTGCACCCGCGCTAAAGCCGTCCAGGCCCTCCGAACCCTCGACTTGGCGGGCGAGCCGGTGACCTTCGAGACCGTCGCGAAGCGGGCCGGAGTGTCTCGGTCCTGGCTCTATGCCCAGCCGGACCTGCGAGAGGAGATCGAGCGCCTTCGGGTAGCACACCGCCGCGACCCCGGATCGCCGGTTCCTGCACGTCAGCGCACCTCCGATGCTTCCTTGCTGCGACGCCTTGAAGCCGCCAACGCCCGCATCCGGCGCCTCACCGAGGAGAACAAGCAACTCCATGAGCAACTCGCCCGCGCACTCGGTGAACAACGCGCCGGGACAATTCGCACCAGCCCACCCGGGCAGTGTGCCTCGCAGCGATAGCTGTCACGTTGCAGTCCGAACTGTCACCCCGCGCCCGTTCGAACGGATCGGAGCCCAGCGCCCGCTGTCCTGTCGCTTACGGCCTGACCCGCGATTGATCGCAGGATGCCGCGCGCGCTGAAAACTGCGGGCTAGGCTCTTGGCGAGCCATCGCTACTGAACAGGGGGTCC